>JAZUGQ010000054.1:0-30517 GCA_045641285.1 Lachnospiraceae bacterium | reverse complement strand
GCAGTCCATGTTGCCTTGTAGGTACGGTCTCCGATCGAGCCCTTCGCAATCGTAACTGTCTTGCTGACACTTGCCAGAGACTCACTCTCCCAACCGGCAAAGGTATAACCGGTCTTGGTCGGATTCGTCAGTGTGAAGGTTGCGGTTTCTACCGTATACGTATCCGGATTGCCGCTTACCGTTGCACCGTCCAGTCCTTCGTAAGTAATCTTATAAGTAATCGTTACAAACGTATATACAAATGTCGTCTCTTCGGTAATCTTGTTCGAAGTCGGATTCCAGGAGCCGGCCTTATAACCGTCATTTGCAAGCATACCGGTCGGCTTGTTTACCGTTGCGGTTCCGCTCTCACTCCATTTACCGTTTTCATCCAACAACGTCACATATTCATATTGGTCCGCAGTCGACTTGTCGGCCCAGGTACCGTTTACAACCTGATAGATTGCCTTAATCTGGTACTTATCCGGGATACCGTCTCCCTTATCCTGACCGCCTTCCTGTTTTCCGACCGAATCGGTTTCATACTTAGCGGTATAAATATACCTGATACCGCTGCCTTCACTTCCGGCAGCAACATCCCAACCGATAAATACGTAGCCGGTTGCAGGTGTCGGATCTTCCAACGTAACATCACCCTGAACAATATAAACATCCGTTGTTCCGGTTGCCGTCAACGAATCCGGCTTGTTCCATGCGGTACCCGGTGTATAAATGACCTTAATCTTGTCATCATAGCTCAGGGTTGTGCTGTCGTTTTCCGGAGTCGTATCGTCGGTCTTATCCTTCGGATAGGTAATCGTCTGAGGATTTGCCGTCCACGTTGCCGTATAGCTGCGGTTCATCGTCGAGCCCTTCGGAATCGTCACGGTCATCGTTGCCCCGCTCAAACCGGTTCCGGTCCAGCCTGCGAATGCATATCCGTCTTTGGTCGGATTGTTCAGAGTAATATCATCACTTTCCACCGTATAGGTATTCGGATTGCCGCTAACCGTAGCGCCCGTCAAACCATCATACTCGATAGTGTATGCAATTGTTGCGAACGTATATGTATAAACTGTAGCTTCCGTTACTTCATCCGAAGCGATATTCCAGCTTCCGGTCTGATAACCGGCATCGGCACTCATGCCGACAGGCTTGGTAATCTGTGCACTTCCGGTCTTCGACCAGTTTCCGTCACCATCTTCCAGTGTAACATATTCGTACTTGTCGTCAGTTGTTGTATCCTGCCATTTTCCGTTTACAACCTGATAGGTAACTTTTACCTGATAAATATCCGGAACACCATCGCCTATATCATCGTTTCCGTCCTTAGCGCCGACATTATCGGTTTCGTACTGTGCCGTATAAATGAACTTGATATCACCGGTACCGTCTTCCACCTTCCAGCCGATAAATACGTCACCGTCTTTTGCATCCGGTTTTCCGAGGCTGACATCCCCGTGAACCAAATAAACATCTTCGTCTTCTGTCTCTGCGAGATTTCTGTTCACATAGCTCCAGGTACCGGGTTCATACACAACCTTAATCTTATCGTCGTAGTTGACAGGAGTATCTTCTGCATCCGGCAGCTCATCACCCGTCTGTGTCGGCGGATACGTAATCGTCTGAGGATTTGCTTCCCAGGTTGCCGTAAACTCACGATCTCCGGTCGACTGTGCAGGGATAGTAACACTCATGCTTGCCGGAGTCTTGTTTACTTCGTCAATCCAGCCCTTGAATGTATAACCTTCCTTAGTCGGAGCAATCAAAGTGATTGCATCGCTCTCAATTGTGTACGTCTCGGGATTGCCGCTGCCGCTTACGGTTGCGCCTTCCATTCCGTTATACACAATATCATATTCGATTGGCTTGTAGCTGTACGTAAACGATGCCGTCAGCGAAGTGGTCTTCTTGACTTCATTCGAACTGATATCCCAAGCACCGTCTTCGTAACCGAGCTCCGGCTCCATACCGGTCGGTTTCGTAACCGTAGCAGTACCGTTGTCGGCATCCCATTTTCCGTCACCGTCCTTCAACGTATAGTATTCGGTGATGTCAGCCGTCGTCTTGTCGGACCAGGTTCCGTGAACCACTTTATAGGTTACGCAAATCTGATAAATATCCGGAATACCGTCCGGACCTCCTCCGACCTTATCTTCTTCATACTGAGCCGTATAAATGAGCTTAATGTCACCGGTACCGGCTTCCACTTTCCAACCGATGAACATCGAACCTTCTTCCGGTTCCGGCGTGCCCATATCCACAGCATCTCTTACAATGTAAATGTTATTCTCGGTTTCTTCCAAACCGTCCGGAAGATCCCAGTCACCGGGCTCATAATTGACAACAATCTTGGTCCCGTAATCCAGCGCATTGGTCTCATCGTCAGGGTCATCGTCGGAATCCTGAATCTCCTGAGACGTTACGTCGTAACTGTTCACTGACCAGTTTGCCGTAAACTCAAGGTCACCGGTAGATCCCTTAGTAATCGTTACCGTCTTGGTTGCCGTCGTGATATCATCACCGGTCCATCCGATAAACGTGTAACCCGTCTTAGTCGGAGCCGTTAACGTAAACGTATCGCTTTCGATCGTATACTCTGCTACCGCGCTGCCAATATACTCGTCACTAACCTCATTATAAGTAATGGTATATACCTTCGGTTCGAACTTGTAATTCAATACCGTCGCTTCCGAAACCGTACCATCCGTAATTGCGGTATTGCTGCCCGATGTCACGGTCCATGCAGCATTGTCGCTGTCATAACCGGTATCGGCAACCATATTGCTCGGTTTTGTGATGTCAGCCTTTCCGTTGACATCCCATTTACCGGTTGCGTCCTTCAAAGTGACATATTCATATACGTCATCCGTTGTACTGTTCCAGGTACCGTTGGTAATGGTATATGTTACCTTGACCTGATACTTATCCGGAACACCGTCTCCGGTATCATTTCCGTTGGTCCCGCCGCCGACCTTATCGGTCTCGTACTGAGCGGTGAAAATGGTCTTCACATCACCGGAGCCCTCTTCCACCTTCCATCCGACAAATATCATATCATCGTCGCTCGGAGTGGGTGCCGGCAATACAACATCACCGACTACGCGATAAATATCCGTGTCCTCGGTTTCCTCAACACCTTCGGGTGTATCGGCAAATGTTCCGTCACCGCAGTCAATCTTAATCAGATCATCGTACTTTACCGGAGATGTGGTATCTTCCGGTTCCTCATCGGATGTCTGAATCGGGGAATACTGAACGGTCTGATCCTTTGCTTCCCAGTTTGCGGTATATTCCTTGTCACCGGTAGAACCGGTCGGAATCGTAACTTCCTTCGATGTACCCGAAATGTCACTTCCGGACCAACCGATAAAGTCATAGCCGTCCTTGGTCGGATTGATTAAGGTAATATCCGGATCCGAGCTCTCGTACAAATCCGGATTGGTGCCGCCGGAAACGGTTGCACCTTCCATTCCGTTATAGGTAATCAGATTTGCGGTAAAGGTATTCGTAATGACAAAACCATCGGTCATGTTTCCGCTTACAGATGTGCTGTAATGAGGAATTTCAACCTGGAATACCGTATAAATGTACTCATCGTCTCCCGAGAAACGTTCCAGATTATTGTACAGGAATTCCCATGTTTCATTGGTAACCACCTTGGCGGAATCGGGAACAAGCGTTGCGGTTCCTCCTTCAATAGCACGGTTCAGCTTCGTGGCAACCTGCTTCGGGCGAACCTTTTCGTTATCTCCCGACCACTCGATTACACCTTCCACATAGGTATAAGGATCAACATCCCATATCTGGTATACGTGGTTACCTTCTGCCGCATCCGTGATTCGGAAATCCGTCAGCGGAGCTGTGGCCGTACTTGTCAAAGCCCAGCCGAGAGCTGTTGCGGCATGACGTTCCGTAAAGCCGGTTTCGTCATAGCCCAACAAATCATCCTGAGTCACCTTTTCGTTCTTTACATAGAACAACGTATCATCGATATCGGTCGAAACAACATCCGTATATTTCTTAAAGTTGTTATGATACGTAATCGCATAATGCTCGGTATTGTGTTCAAACTGAGCAGTCAAAACAACATCCGTTACAATCGGGATACACTCCCCCGGATAATACAGTTTGCCATCAATCGAATTCAGCCATCCGACGAATACCATACGATCGGTTTCATCAGCGGTTGCCGTATCCAGCGGTCCGATCAGACTTTCCTGTGTCATTGCCGGAGCATACGAACCGGGCTGGTACAATTTGGTATCGACGGGAAGTGACATTCCCTCCTTCACCGTTCCTACACCCTTATTATAGGTTACCGTATAGCCGTCATCCAAAAATACCGCGAAAATCTCGGTATCTTCTACCAGTTTGGCATACGGGTTTACAATATTACCATACCTATCGGCCCAATACAGAAGGACCTTGTTCTGATCTTTGATATATGCCAACAGACCTTCATATCCTTTATAACCTTCTGCAATCTGGTAATTGGTAACATCAGTCATCGAATGCTGATACGGTACCGTAAATACAATACTATTTTCTACAATCTTAACATTAACATCGATATCGATCGGCGGATGCCACCAATACGAATACAGAATCAGCGAGTTACCGGTTCCGACATCCGGCATCGTTGTCTCCGAATACGGTTCGGTAGAACCGGGAACCGGAATCCATTTTCCTGCTGTTTCATCATATGTTGCATCGTAGGAAATCAACTCCGGCGGAACCGAAAACCAACCGACAAAAATATATTCTTCGTTTCTGGTCGGATCTTCCGCCAGCTGCGGTCTTGTCGGCGTTTTATCGAGATACTCACCGAGATCAGCGCCGTACATTATTCCTGTATACTGCTCGTTCAGGGAATAATTTACCAAGTCCATATTGTAGGTCATACGGTCATAATACAACGTGATAACACCACCGGAGGAAGAGGACGTTCCTGTTTTGAATCCCGTAATTGTTTTAGCGGTGAGTGACGTTGTCGTTGTCGTTACAACTTCGGTATACTGATTCTCCTTGGAATAATATTTCTTTTTGGATTGATTATATTCTGCTCCGGGTTCACTTGGATCCAGACATTCCAGATAATAATTCAGAGTCAGCTTTTTTGTGGTTGTCGTCCATGTTGGCGTTACTGTTTTTATGCCACTCGTATTAATCATATCGGATGTCATGTTGAATCGAGTAGACAGCCATGTGCTGTTCCATTCTTCAACGGTATCCGAACCTGTAGCCTTCTTCGGTCTCGGCCACAAACCGGCGATACTCTGATCTTTCTTGGCCACAATGTAATACTTATAACTGGCCGCATCATAGTAGGCGTACGCATCGTTGTGTTCCGCAGAACCGTTATTGGCATATACCGGATTCATATCCTGTGCCGGTAATGTGGAAACGTCCGGCTCAGTTCCGATATTAAACTCAAGAGTATACTTTATTCTCTTGTAGAACAGATTCACTACCGTCTTGTTATCGGGCGTTACGATACGATTCATGTCGTATCGATTCGTTCCCACCAGTGTTGCTGCGGACATTACGGGATCAAATTCATAATATGTCCTATCCGTTGCAGTGGTCGGCAAAGAGACATCTGTGATAATAATTTCCGAATCCGTTCTCTGCCCTGTAACTGCCTTCGTCGTTAATGTCGAGTACCCCGGATTATCTGCATTCTCGCCCCAATATACAATTGTATAATTACTGGTCTGGGTCTCATCAATCTCATACTTCGCATACAGATAGGTGTTTCCTGTCGGCGTAATTGTCTGAACTGGGGAACCATCAAGCAACGGGGACAGATACCATCCGGCAAAACGATATTTGGGTTTCACCGGTATATCAACGTCATTTAAGTCAATTGTTTCATTCAGATTAGCCAATATGGACTCAATCGGATTTTCCGCACCGTTTGACATAAATGTAATCCAAAACGCTTCGGTCAACATCGGATGCAGCTGCTGTTCCGGCTTTAAGTCTCCTTCCGGACCGACCGTATACGTTTTCGACGGTACGAACCCGTTATCCTGTTGGGGATCCAGATCCTCCGAATCATAATAGAACAGCGGAACACCTTCAGCTCCCTTGTAATCATTCGGAATCGTTACTTTGTAATTGTCCGACGGTCTTGCGTTCAGGGTCTTGTAGACCGACCGTTTTCCGCTGAAGTCTTCTGTCATTACATAGACATGGTAAACCGGAGCGACCTTTGCTTTTACATTCACAACCTCGCTCATTCTCGTCGGACGATTGAAATCCAGCTTCATTCCTGTCGATTCCACATACCATCCCAAAAATTCTTCCGATTCTTTGTCAATCGATACCGCTTCCGGAATTCGCAGTTTATCGCCTTCCTTAATAATCTGCTTGTCCACAAGTGTATCGCCGACATAAAAGCGATACGTCGCATATTCATATTCATAACCGGCATACAATGTCGCATTACCGTCAATATATTCGCTGGGAAGTGCATCCACGCGTTTCGTGCATTCCGCATCTGCAAACCATCCCGCAAATCCCATATTATCCTTTGTTGCGGTCGGGAACGTTGTCACCTTGCCGGTTCTGTCATACGTATATTTGGTCGGTTTCGTTCCCTGAATCGTTCCGCCGTTTGCCACAAAGGTAATCGTATACTCATCGGGAATCAGTTTCACGTATACGGAAAGCGAAGAAGTATTATATGAGTTCGCGCCGTTTTCATATCTTGTGAAATATCCACTAGTGTTTGTCGTATATACATATGCTCCCGCTGTATTCTTCTTTATTTCGGTCTTCATGGACGAATCACTGTACGCCTTGTACGTGAAATGATCCGGTACTTCCACCGAAAAAGTCATAGTTGCATTTTTCGCAGAATTGAACGTATATTCAAAGCCGTCGTCCTTGTTGGGAGTAAAGGTCTCACCGTTAAACGTCACCTTACACCCGTTCGCATTATAAATCTTCAGCTTCATACCGGTCACAGCTTCTGCCCGTTCCACACCGGACCACAACGTCACAAGCATCGTCAAAATCATCAGCCATGCCGTTGCCTTCTTCCAAAAGATTCTTCGTTTTCCGTTTCTCATATTGCAGCCTCCTCGTAACACACAATCTGTGCCAATTGACATCTGTCTCTTTGTAACACTTTCTTTTACAGATTGAACTCAGAAACCAAGTCCTATTTCTGCCGATAAATCTCCTACTTTAACTTTGACATTATATATTAAAATTATATCGCACGTATACGCATATAACAAGTTTTTTTTGCCGTTCCGGATTATTTCTTGCATGGTGAAAATACGCACAATAATGACTTAATACATTGCAGAAAACATGCATTTTTTTCTATTACAGTTGTAGTATGATTGTCTGTTTTATTCTACAAACGAAGAACGTATCGTATTCTCTGTCGTTCCCAGGCTCTCTGTGTCTTCTCCGCCGCTCCCAGGCTTTCTGTGTCTTCTCCGCCGCTCCTGTTCCTGTAACGAAAAAAAAGCCCTGAATTCATCAGGGCTTTCGGGCAAAAAAATAAAGCACGAGACGGGATTCGAACCCGCGACCCTCGCCTTGGCAAGGCGATACTCCACCACTGAGCCACTCGTGCATTTCTGTGTCGTTCTCGCGAACGCAATACATAATATACACTAAGAAAACGGATTTGTCAACAACTATTTTACTGTTTTTTATATTTTTTCTTTTTCCGCTTCATCCTGCCGTAACCCGCCCTCAGAACCGCATCCGGAATCGTCCGAAAGGGACCCTTTCGGTCAGATTTTCTCGGAATAGCTGCTGACTTTTTGAGAACGGTGCGAAAAATTCTTCAGTTTTTCCTTGTACACTTCAATTATATCACTGTAATACGCAATCTGCTTCCGGTTGAGCTTCCCCGCATCATGCAGGGAGCGATACGTGCTCTCCAGTTCCTCCAGATCCTCACGGGTAGCATCCCGGTAATTGTTTTCCGCGTTCATTTTCAAACGCAAAATGATTTTCTCCAGTTCGTTATGTGTTTTGCTCTGTAAAAAAGAAAACATTGCAGATTCCCCTTTCCTGCGCTTATATCGGTGCCTTATTTTCACGCTTCTACTACCCTCGAACGTTATATTCGGTCGGCGTCGAATACCGTTGCAAAATGCCGGTCCGGGGTTTCCCCCGTCCGGCATTCATATCATTTACTTATTAACTTTAACCGTCTGCTTCCGTCTGCTGTCAGAAATCTGATATGCGCAAAGAACAAGCAATGCTGCAAACAGGAACATACCGATACGGAAAATCGTTACATCATCCGAAGTCTGAGGAGACTCCACTCCGTTCGGTGTCTCGTGAGGATAATCCGGCTCCTCCGGTTCCTCACCGGGGTCTGTCACGGATGTATCAATCATTACGATAATTCCGTTCGGGAACGGCACATCGTCCATATCGTACATAATGCCGTCAACAAGTTTGAACCAAATGTCAGCCGCAAGATTGTAGTTTTCCGGTGCGGAATTCTCATGCAGCTTATAGGTTCCGTTCGGAAGATTTTCCAAAATAACCATCTTGTCGGTGCTTGTCCAGGAAATCATTCCCTTGGATGTCTTGTAATCCGTACCGCCGCTGTTCTTTTGTCTCTTGATATTCGACAAATCACGACCGGCTGTATAGCATGTCAGGGACATCTTTGCTCCTGCAAGCTCGCCACCCTCGGATGTTCTCTTTGCGAAAATACCGGGGCCTCCGGGGATTTCTTCCCCATCGGAAGGCTTTACCGGTGTCGGTGTCGGATTCAGATCATCATCTTCTTCATTTCCGTTTCCGCTGTACGGTGTCGGCGTAGGTGTCGGTCTTCTGTAAGGCGTCGGTGTCGGTGCCTTGGTCGGTGTCACGGTCGGTACCGGTGTAATCGTCGGGGTAACACCCTTGGCCGGTGTCACGGTCGGCAAAGGAGTACTCGTCGGAACCGGTGTTGCCGTCGGAGTCGGCGTATTCGTCGGACCTCCAACAATCGGTGTAGGCGTAATCCGAATCTTGGCATATCCGGGAGTCGGTGTTGCCGTCGGTTTCGGTGTACTTGTCGGTCTCGGTGTATTCGTCGGTCTCGGCGTTACTGTCGGTCTCGGCGTGCTTGTCGGTACCGGTGTATTCGTCGGTCTCGGTGTATTCGTCGGTCTCGGCGTGCTTGTCGGTACCGGTGTATTCGTCGGTCTCGGCGTTACTGTCGGTCTCGGCGTACTTGTCGGTCTTGGCGTACTCGTCGGTCTCGGCGTACTCGTCGGTCTCGGCGTACTTGTCGGTCTCGGTGTGCTCGTCGGTCTCGGTGTTGCTGTCGGGGTCGGCGTGCTCGTCGGGGTCGGCGTGCTTGTCGGGGTCGGTGTTGCTGTCGGTGTCGGTGTTGCCGTCGGCGTCGGTGTAGCTGTCGGCGTCGGTGTTGCCGTCGGCGTCGGTGTTGCTGTCGGAGTCGGTGTACTCGTCGGCGTGCTCGTCGGCTCTTCCGTCGGTGTCGGCTTCTTCTTTGCAAACCGTCTGTTGCAAGGATAGAAATGACCTTCGCTGTAGCTTTCCAGACTCTTTGCGATGATTCCGCCTTCGAAGTTACCGGAGTTGCAGCGTACAAATGCATTCGGTGCAATCAAATGACCTGCAAGTCCGTTTGCATTGACCGTACCGGTTGCGTCCGGGAAGTTCCAGAACAGATTCATTCCCGTTGTGTTATACTGAATTCCGTACGCGCCGTCACGTCCGGGATATTCATTTCTGAAATTATTACCGATATCCTTACCGTTTACGGAAATGCTCCATCCGTTAAACTCAGCCTGGCTTCCGTTGCATCCGATTACCGAAACAACAAGGATGTGGGAAGTAAACCAGCTGTAACTCGGAACAAGAATTTTCAAACTGTTCAGACTGTCTTTGGAAATTGTTACATAGACGTCTTCATTTACACCGTTCAGGTTCAGAGTATTGTTCTTCACCTCCATGGTGTTCATCTGTGCCAGCTGCTTGGACTGTTCACTGATTGTGCTGAAGGCACTGGACATATTCATATAATTTGCATTTTGAATAAAATCAGAAGAATTCTGAATGGAATTGGCCTTGGTTCCGTAATAAACGGTGCGGTTTACCTTGTGTCCCGCAGGGCTTCCGTTACCCTGATTACCGCTGGCCCAATTGCCGATATAAGAGGGAACTTTGGCAAGATCCCCGAAGAAATTGTAGTTTGTCAAAGTACCGCCGACTGCGATACTTCCGATCATATGATTTCCCTCCAGGAAATCATTCTTTACAAATACCTGGAACTGACTGAGAACGGACTCAATGCTGTAACCGCCTTCATATCTGTCTCTTCCGCTTGCCGCCATCGCCGGTTCCTTTTCCAGCAATCCAACCAGCATCACTGTGGCAAGCACCAAACTCAACAATCTCAGTACACGCTTTCTCTTAATCATCATACCCATTTTCCTGTTCTCCTCTTTTGCTACTTAACCCATTATTCTGTCGTGTCATCGGAGCCGAAACTGATCTCCAGAACACGTTTTCCTGCCACAATATATCGTCTTCCGTCTCCACACGTTGACAGCACCATTACCGTGTCCTCATTGGCCGGAGCCGGCTGTGCGATGTACGCCTCATCCTTGCCTTCGTTGTTCACGCGTTCCAGCATTCTGGATGTCTCGCGGCCGCTGAACCGATCGAAGCGAAGCTTTCCGTCGATTTTCTTATAATCATCTGCGAGCAAATGAGTGGTTTCAATGTTCGATACCACACACACCTCGTATACAAGAATCCGATCTTCCGTATACACAAAGAAATACGGATGTGACAATCGAAAATCTTCATTTTTAAAATTCTTCAGGCTGCCGAACATCGTACCATTCTTCATGTTGTGTCCGTATACAACCGTGAATTTGTCATCCAGCGTATTGCTGTTTGCCTTCTGAATGTAAATGCAGGAAGGATATCCTTCCGAACCGTCCAGATTATGTTTCAAATAATAATCATCGGCTTTATCGGGACCGGACTGCAAAATCGGATATGCGATGTCCGAATCCGGAATCTCGATATACGCTATGATGTCTTTGTTGATATTATGCAATACATTGAAATCCGCGGTAATCGTGATGTAACTCGGATATTCTTCCATCAACGCTCTGTACAGCAATTCTTCCGGTGACAGCGGGACGGCCGTCGGTTCCGGTGTCGGTGTGGCCGGAGTTTCCGTCGGATCCGGGGTGATTTCCCCGGTCGGCGCCGGACTCGGTGCTTCCGTCGGTTTCACAACCGGTGTCGACGTTACGGCTTGTGTCGGAGTCACATTTTTGACAAATGCATCTTCCTTCATCTTATCGTATTTTGATTGCTGTTCTTTATTCTGTTTGTTCCGTTTGATTGCATATGCGCCGATTCCGCCGACAGCAAGAATCAGCAAAATAATCACAATCCATATTACGGCTCTCTTTTTATTCGACTTGCCGTCATTTTCAAATGCCATAAAATACTGTCTCCTCTGTGTGATTGTGTCACACTTCACGCCTCTCTCGTCAGATTGCACAAAAAACCGTTACATAACGATTTATTTCTGTACATTCTGTCTTTTTTTTACATTTCGCACAAAAAATGTCTAAATTTTTAACAAACAAGTGTAGTCTATCACCTTTGTTTCGTGCTGTCAATAGCTTTTTTTTCGTTTTCAGAATTACATATCATCGCATATTTATGTCATTTGCATGCCGTATCATGCCATTCATTTTTCCCGCCGGGCATTTTTTGAAAATGTAAAAATTTTGCAGAAAAAAGAGCGGCCGCTGCCGTCTCCGTTTTCCGGAAACCGCAATCGGTCGCTCATTTGGAATCATTTTTCTGCAGGCAAATGCTGCTTTAATATATAATGGGTAGCACCGCCATTAGTATTCGCTGACGCGAAGGCGGTGCGTAGATCATAAGGTATCTTCCCATTGCTTCGCAACGGGCCCCTCCTTATGATATATACTATTTCAACGTAATATCAGCCCATGCGGACGGATTGGTGTAGTCGCTGTCGGTTGTTCCGTTCAGCTTCATAACGCTCTGACGGGAACCGGTTGCTCCGGCATCATTGATATGTGCATCCACACCGAGCACGGTTCCTGCGGTTGCCGGCTTCAGCAAAGGAACCGACAGTTCCACGATGTAACCGCCGTCACGGGTTACCGCTTTTCCGACAATACCCGTTCTGGACGGAACCGTACCGTAAGACAGTTTGCCCGTATAGTTGCATCGGTACTGTCCGCACGCATCATCGTAATAATAATCCTTGCAGTTATTCTGATCGAGGAACAGTTCCACGGAATCCTGCTCATAATCGTTTCTGGAGGATTTGTTCAAAACATTATCATCAATATCATACAGGGCATAGAAATTATTTTCATCCCACATGAAGCGAACGGTTCCGGTAGCACCCTGCCATGCCAGAATCGGGTTGGCAATCTTGTATGCCGGCGCGTTGTTCCAGCATTCGTCAATCACGCCGTCCATCTCCGGTGTTCCCTGGATTGCTTCCAGTTTCTTGGTTTCCGCCTTGACTTCTCCGCTTCCCATTGCCGCATACGCATCCGTATTCAGAACGGCATAATATGCTTCCTTCGGGTTCAGGTCGCGGTCAAACAGAAGCGGCGCGCTTTCCGCTCTCCAGCTGGTGTCATCGCGATATCCCCAGAACGTAACACGCTCGATAAGGTCGGCATTTTCCTTATAAATGTTGAACAGCTGTGCGTAAAATACGGCCTGAATCATTTCCTGATCCGCATCGTATTTTCCGTTTCCGACACCGTTGATCTGCACATCCAGTTCCGAAACGCTGACGGAAATGCCCGGAATTTCACGGAACAGATCCAGACTGTGGCGAACGTTGGACAGCGACGTCGTAGTGGAATAATGTCCCTGCATTCCGATACCGTCAATCGGAATTCCGCGGGATTTCATGTCCTTAACCATGGCCGCAACAATCGCTGCCTTGGCCGGCTGGTCGAGATTGTAATCGTTATAATACAGTTTCGCATGAGGAGCCGCCTCGTGAGCCAACTGAAATGCGATTTCAATGTAATCGTCGCCGATCGAGCGGGTCCACTGGGTCGAGCGCAGGCACTTCTTCCAGTTTCCGTCTGCCGGCAGTGTTGCGCCGTCGCTGATTGCTTCGTTGACAACGTCCCAGGAGAAACACTCTCCGTCATAATGTCCCGCAACGCCGATGATATGATCCTTCAGCTGCTGAATCGCCTCATCGCGGTCCTTTGCACTGGTACCGAGCCAGTTGCCGCTCTGGCTGTGCCATGCCAGGGTATGTCCGTGAATGAGCATATTGTTTTCTTTTGCAAATGCGATCATCCGGTCAGCCGCATCATATGTGAAAATGCCCTTATTCCGCTGCATTTCCTCCGGTTTCATCAGGTTTTCCGGAGTCATAATATCAAAGTTTCCGGTCACAATCTGACGGTCTCCGTCTGCTTCGGCCGCTTTTGTGTAAATCGTACCAATCAGGAAATAATCCTTATACGCTTCCTTTAACGACGTATATTCCGTTTTGTGAAGCGTTTCGTAATCATATGCCGGCGTCGGTTCCGGTGTCGGTTCCGGCGTTGCCGTCGGTGTCGCCGTCGGTGCCGGCGTGTCGGTCGGTGCCGGTGTGTCGGTCGGTGCCGCTGTCGGCGTCATTTCCGCTGCTTTGGTCGGTTCCTTGCTTTCATTCGTATTGTCTTTGCCGCAGGCTGTCAGACCGAGAATCATTACCACGGTCATGAGCCACGCCAACACGGCTGCATGCTTTCTCATTTTCATATTCGGTTCGTCCTTTCCTCGTTTGCGCAATGCAAATGATATGCCTTATATTATATCATAAAAATCCGTTTTGACAAATGGGTTTTCTGCCAAGGTACTGTCCGACGCAACGCTCCCCCGTAAGGCAGCGGCTCCGTGCGGGACGTCGAAAACACGTCGGTTTTGCTGCTCGCCTGCGTCCCTTATAAATAGCGGGCGCTTCGCAACGATAGTGGCGTTGTTGTCTCCGCGCCCGCGGTATACTCGGCTCGCGACGCAAAAGCCTCCTATCGTTTTCTCATGTCCCGTACGGAGCCTCTGCCTCATGGAATAGATTCCCTCGGTCGGACAACACCGTAAACCTGCAAAAATTTGTAAATCCGTTCCGGTTATGATATAATCATGTCGGACCGGCCCCGAGGCCGCCCCGAGATCGCCCCGAGACCGCCGTTGGCCGTCCCAAGAAACCAAGATTCCCGAAAGAGGATTGCAAACATGATTTATATCGCCTGTGCTTTATATATGGAAGCGGCCCCCTTTATCCGCCGCTGCAGCTGTCAGAAAAATCCGGACTTCACCCATGAGCAGGTGTTTTGCGGAGAGGATGTCACCGTCATTATAACCGGCACCTCGCCCGTTCCCGCCGCGATTGCGCTGACCGAAGTTCTGGTTCGGCTCACCCCCGCCTCCGATGACATTTTCCTCAATGTCGGAACGTGCGGATGTTCCGATTCCGAGGTCCCGGCCGGCTCTCTTTTTCTCGTTCACAGCATTTTGGAAAATGCCACCGGGCGCGTATTTTATCCCGATCTTTTGTATATGAGCGAGCATCGGACCGGCGCACTGACAACCTTTTCGGTTCCCTCCGACGCGCCGTGCGGTACCCTGTTGTTTGACATGGAAGCGGCCGGACTGTATCAGGCGGCAATCTCATTTTTCTCGACCGACCGCCTGTTTTTCTTTAAAATCGTATCCGATTTCGGCGAAGATTCTTCTTTGGTATCTCCGACCGACATCCATGATCTGCTGGCGGAACACGTCGACGGGATTCTCGATTCCGCTATGCGTTTTGCCTCATATACCTCACGCCGGTTTTTCTACTCTCCCGAAGAGGAAGCCGTCATCGACTATTTCTGCCGCAGTCTGCAGTGTTCCGTCACAATGGAGCACGAACTGCGCCGTTTGATTATGTACTACGAACTGGAGCGCGGCTATGCCATCGCCCATCTCCGGGATTTTTTCACCCGTCACGGCCTGTCCTATGAGGACAACGTCATTCTCGAATCCCGAAAGGAGGGCAAGCATGTACTCGAAGCCTATCGACTTGAATGCCTCTGCTGACTTCCGCCGGGCATTTGACATCATTTATGTGGAAGAGGCCGCAATGGAGCATCCGCGAACCCGTCGGATTCTGTCCCGTCTGCCGCATTCCACGGTCATCCCCTGCCGGGACTATAAGGACATTTTCTGCCGCCGGGGTCAGGAACCCGCTTTGCAGAAACAGGCGCAGGCGCTGATTCTGGCGCTTGGCAAGCCTCCCTATCTGTATCCCGGTGCGCCGGTCTGTCAAAATTTCGGAGAGAAGCATTTTTACTATACATCGGGCGTCATGAACTGCATTTTCGACTGTGAATACTGTTATCTCCAGGGTATGTACACCTCCGGTCACATGGTCGTGTTTGTCAATCCGGAAGATACGTTTCGCGCCCTGGACGGGATTCTTGCCAAGGAATCCGCCTATGTCTGCATCAGTTACGATACCGATTTGCTGGCACTTGAACCGTTGCTCGGGTTCGTGTCCGACTGGTGCAACTATGCGTCCGCCCATCCGAACCTGACTCTGGAACTGCGAACCAAATGTGCCGCGATTTCCACCCTGTCCTCCCTGCCGGTGACTCCGAACTGCGTGCTTGCGCTGACCCTGTCTCCGGACGCCGTCATCCGGGCCTATGAACACCGGACCGCCCCGTTAGCGGCGCGTCTCGAATTTGCCAAAGCCGCCCTGTCCCTTGGCTGGCCGGTTCGTCTCTGCTTCGATCCGATGCTCTCCGTACCCGATTATGCCGAACAGTATAATGCCATGTTTGATACGGTATTTGCCGCCCTGCCGATGGACCGGATTCGCGACGTCAGCATCGGACTGTTCCGCATTTCCAAAGAATATTTAAAGCAAATGAGGAAGCACCGGCCCTGTGCCGTGACATATTACCCGTACGAACTTACCGACGGAGTGTATCATTACCCGAAATCGGTTTCGGATGCTCTGACCGAGCTTGCATATCAACGGCTGACATCGGTTCTGCCCGCAGAGCGGACTTTCCTTTGGGAATCCGGCGAAACCGATATCCGGAAAGGAAATGACGTATGAACAGAACCATGACCGCACTTGTTACCGGCGCGACCTCCGGAATCGGTCGTGCCATTGCCGAAGTACTTCTTGCAAATGATTTCACCGTATACGGAATCGGCCGAAATGCCGACGGTGCACCGAAACACGGGAATTTTCACTATCTCGCCGTCAATCTTGCGGATTCCGCCTCGGTTGCCGGTTTGCCGGACCTGCTGCCATCGACCGTTGACCTGCTGGTCAATGCTGCCGGTGTTGCCTATTACGGACCCCATGAGACCGTTTCCCCCGCCGCCATTCACGAGATGGTTGCCGTCAATCTGGAAGCTCCGATGATTCTCACGTCTCTCCTTTTGCCGATGTTAAAGGAGGTAAAAGGAACCATTGTCAATATTTCGTCCGTCACCGCCAAGCATTACAACAACACACACGGTTGTGCTTACGGTGCCACCAAAGCCGGACTTACATCCTTTGCCGACAGTCTCTTTGAAGAATGCCGCAAAACCGGAGTCCGTGTCATCACAATCCATCCCGACCTGACCGATACCGGACTGTATCGAAATGCGGACTTCACTCCCGTTCCGGATTCGGATTTTTCCCTGACGGCACAGGAAATCGCGGATTTTACGTGGCGGCTGCTGTCTGCCAGAGACGGCCTTGTGGTCACCGACTTCACGGTACGTCCTCAACGAAACGGAATACAACGAAAAGACCGGTCCGACAGCCGCCGTTAGGCAGCCGTCAGGGCCGGTTCTTCTTCAGTTCTTCTTATTTCTTCTTCATCCACCACAGATACGGTTCCAGGGTGGAATAGTAATTGTTGTTCAGAATTCCTCGGGAAATATTAAACTTATTTTTTACGATTTTCTTATAGGCTTTGATATACTCGCTCTTCTGTTCCTCCGTCAGCTGCGCCGCAACCTCTTCGTTAAACCAGTCTGCTTTTCCCTTCAGCGCATTATACCGAACATAATCCGTAATAAAGCTTCCGTCCTTGAACTGAACCAGTCCGGGCGTATCCGAGAAAATGTCGCTTCCCATATACAACCGGGAATCATACTCAATTCCCATCAGATTCAGCACGGTCGGGATAATATCCAGACTGCAGCAGTATTTTTCAACCGTTACCGGATTCTCCGTGAAAATCGGGCTCCAGATAATGCAGTTATTTTCATACAGCTCGAATTCCGTCTCTACCTTATGGCCGAGCATCTCGGAAATCTGGTCATTTTCCAGGCCGTACGGATAATGGTCCGCCGACATGACAATCAGGGTTTTGTCCAGCTTTCCCGCTTTTTCCAGTTCTTCCAAAATGTACTCCAGCGCCAGATCCAGTTCCATGTTGCAGGCAATATATGCTTTGTCCGCATCGCAGTACGGCAGGTCCGCAACTTCCTCTTTGTGCTTTTTGGACATCGAATTACCGCCCCAGGTATAATCCATGTGGCCGCTGACCGTCATGTAATACGCATGAAAATGCTCGTCGTTGATATACGTCGGCAGCGTGGCCTGCATCATTTCCAAATCGGATTCCGGCCACTGCTTTGTCAGTTTCAGGCCGTGTCCCTCCGCAATCCAGTTATAGCCCATATTGGGATGGGATTTATCCCTGCCGTAGTATGTATAGGAATTGTTATGGTACGCGTTGGCGGAATACCCGAGACTCTTGAAAATGTGCCCGAAGCACAGCGCCATGGATTTGTCCGACGAACGTTTGAAACTGTTGCTTTTCTCCAGATCCGGAATCAAGCCGGTACATGCCACATATTCTCCGTCGCTGGTACTGGTGATCCAGATCGGTGTGTAGAAGTTCTTAAAATACAATCCGCTGTGCACCAGCTTGTATAAGGTCGGTGTGAGCTTTTCATCCACCGCAAACGGCGAAAATGCCTCGCACGTCATCATAATCAGATTATATCCTTCGCACAGTCCCGTGTACTCATTTTTCTTCGTCGGCTCCGATGTCGCCATGTACTCGTGAATCGTCCGGATATTATCGTTCTTGGAAGCGGCCGCCAACGCGGCAAAATCAATATCCAAAACATTCGGCGATGTATCAATCGGAGTCGGCGTCGGTGTCGGTGTGACTTCCGGCGGAAGCGTCACGGACGGTTCGGGAATCGGCGTATCGGTCGGCTTCAGCACGATGGAAGGCACCTGCGGAACCGCGCCGTGACTGACATCTCCCAAATCCTTTTCGTCATACGTCAGGCATTTGCGGACATCCTGCACAAATCCGACGCAAAGTCCGAATTCCTTCACTCCGCGGTCCTGTTCCCACTGTTTGTAAAACAGTTCCTTTCGTCCGTCCTCAACAGCCTTCGTTCCGGACAAAATCGTCAATGCAGACACAAACGCCAGGATTGCCATCAGCCCCGAATACAATTCAACGCTTCGGCGAACCCGAGTATGCTTCTGCACCTTTTTCGTATAAATGATATATCCGACATACGGAGCCAGAATCAGCAAAAGCAACGGACTGCGACGTCCGATTGCCGCCAGCGCCGTCTTGTAAAACTGGGTCGCATCTCCCGCATTTTCCGTCATAAAAATGGTCAGATACATCTTAAACAAATGCTGATATACCGCCTGAACCATAAACAAAAGCGAAATCAGCCCAAGCACAATCCAGTTCACGATATTGGCCGCAGTGCGTTTCATACGTCCGGTTATTACTGTCAGAGTCAAACCAATCGTCATTGAAAACAGCATAATCAGCCAAATATTCCCCTGGAATTTCTGATTGATATATACATGAAAAACCAACTCGTCCCAAATAATGACAAATGCCGGCAGAAACTGCTGCAGCAGCTGTTTCGATATCGGGACCGATTTCTTTTTCCTTGTCATTGCAAACACCTGTCTTTCTCAAATACATCCATATCCGTAAAACATTTTCCCCCGGATGACTTCTTCTGTCATTAACAGCGGAAAAACGGAGAACCGTTTGGAACGATTCCCCGTCTCGCTATTCATTTCTCAATCATATTGCCGAAACACCGTTCTTACATCGGATGAATTTCAGCATGGATTTCCTGCAGGGACTTCACCGGGTTGTCGGCATGTGTCTTCACATAGTGAATACCTTCTGCCGTTGCTTTAGCCGCTGCAATGGTCGTAACATACGGAACCTTTGCCTTGATTGCCGCCTTACGCAGGTAGCTGTCATCATGCAGACTGCTCTTTCCGATCGGCGAGTTGATAACCAGCTGAACACTGTTGTTGGTAATCAAATCATAGCAGTTCGGACGTCCCTCGTACAGTTTCAGTACCTTCTCTGCCGGGATTCCGTTTTCCTTGATGATATCATAGGTGCCGCCGGTTGCATAAATCTTGAATCCGTCTTCGTACAGAGACTTGGCAACCTCGAGCATTTCGTTTTTATCTTTATTCTTCACGGAAATGAGAACCGCACCTTCCATCGGAAGTCTGGACTGAATTGCCTCCTGTGCCTTGACAAATGCCTCGCCGTAAGACGGGGACAGGCCCAGAACTTCACCGGTCGAACGCATCTCCGGTCCGAGAATCGGGTCAACCTCAGGGAACATATTGAACGGGAAAGCCGCTTCCTTGACACCGTAGTTCGGAATGTACTGTTCCTTCAGTTCCGGTACCGGCGATTTCCGTCCGGTCAGTTCCGACGTGATAATATCGGTTGCCAGCGGTACCATGCGAATGTTGCAGACCTTGGAAACCAACGGAACCGTACGGGATGCACGGGGATTTGCCTCGATGACGTAAACCTTTCCGTTCTCGATTGCGTACTGCATGTTCATCAGACCCTTGACATGCATTTCCTCCGCAATCTTTCTGGTATATTCTTTGATTGTGCGAAGATTCTCTTCCGTAATGTGAACCGAAGGAATGATACAAGCGGAGTCACCGGAATGAATGCCGGCCAGCTCGATATGCTCCATAACCGCCGGAACAAATGCATGAGTTCCGTCCGCAATGGCATCTGCTTCACATTCGGTAGCATGATTCAGGAACCGGTCAATCAGGATCGGTCTGTCGGGTGTTACACCGATTGCCGCCTTCATGTATTCGGTCATCTGATCATCATCATAGACAACTTCCATTCCGCGTCCGCCAAGAACGAAGGACGGGCGAACCATAACCGGATAGCCGATCTTGTTGGCAATGCCGATTGCATCATCTACCGTTACGGCCATTCCGGATTCCGGCATCGGAATCTCAAGCTTCTTCATCATATCACGGAACAAATCACGGTCCTCTGCGAGGTCAATCACAGCCGGGGACGTGCCGAGAATCTTAACGCCGTTCTTTTCCAGCGAAGCGGCAAGATTCAGAGGAGTCTGACCGCCGAACTGAGCGATAACGCCGAGCGGCTTTTCTTTCTTGTAAATGCTGAGCACATCTTCCAGTGTCAGCGGCTCAAAATAGAGCTTATCGGACGTATCGTAGTCTGTGGAAACCGTTTCCGGATTGCAGTTTACGATAATGGTTTCAAATCCGAGTTTCTTCAGTGCCATTGCCGCATGAACACAGCAATAGTCAAATTCGATACCCTGACCGATACGGTTCGGGCCACCGCCGAGAATCATGATTTTCTTATTGTCGCTGACCGGAGATTCGTCCTTTTCAATATTGTAGCTGGAGTAATAATATGCGCTGTTTTGGGTTCCGCTTACGTGGATTCCTTCCCAAGCTTCCTCCAGACCGATTTCCTCACGGCGGGCACGAATGTCGTCCTCGGAAACTTCCAACAGTTTAGCGAGATACTTATCCGAGAATCCGTCCTTCTTCGCCTGAATCAAAACGTCATCTGCCGGAACCGCACCCTTACCGGCCTTCAGCATTTCCTCTTCCTCAACCAGTTCTTTCATCTGATTGATGAACCACAGCTTAACCTTGGTCAGGTTGTGAATTTCTTCCGGTGTTGCTCCCTTGCGAAGCGCTTCATACATTTGGAAATGACGTTCGCTGGACGGGGTTGCCAGTTTATTGAGCAATTCTTCCTTGGTCATGGAATTGAAATTCTTCACATAACCGAGACCGTAACGTCCGGTTTCCAGGCTTCGAATTGCCTTCTGGAATGCCTCCTTGTATGTCTTGCCGATGCTCATTACCTCACCGACGGCACGCATCTGAGTTCCGAGTTTATCCTCGACACCCTTGAATTTTTCAAATGCCCAGCGGGCAAACTTAATAACCACATAATCGCCGCTCGGAACGTAACGATCCAGCGTACCGCATTTGCCGCACGGAAGATCCTTCAGAGTCAGGCCCGTTGCGAGCATAGCGGAAACCAGTGCAATCGGGAAACCGGTTGCTTTGGATGCCAATGCGGAAGAACGGGATGTACGGGGATTGATTTCAATTACAATAATACGGTCGCTGACCGGATCATGTGCGAACTGTACGTTCGTACCACCGATAACCTGTACCTTATCAACAATCTTGTAAGCCTGCTCCTGCAGACGCTTCTGACACTCTTCGGAAATGGTCAGCATCGGTGCGGAACAGAAGGAGTCACCGGTATGAACACCGAGAGGATCGATATTCTCGATAAAGCATACGGTAATCATGTTACCTTCGCAGTCACGAACAACTTCGAGCTCCAGCTCTTCCCACCCGAGGATGGACTCTTCTACGAGTACCTGACCAACCAGGCTGGCCTGAAGACCACGGGCACAAACCGTGCTCAGTTCTTCCTTGTTGTACACAAGACCGCCGCCGGCACCGCCCATCGTATACGCCGGGCGAAGAACAACCGGATATCCGAGTTTGTCTGCAATGGCAAGTGCCTCATCCACACTGTAGGCAACCTCACTGCGGGCCATTTCGATACCGAGCTCGTTCATGGTCTTCTTGAACTCGATACGGTCCTCACCACGCTCAATGGCATCAACCTGAACACCGATAACTTTCACATTGTATTTCTCAAGGACACCTGCTTTGTCCAATTCGGAACAAAGATTCAGGCCGGACTGTCCGCCAAGGTTCGGAAGCAATGCATCCGGACGTTCCTTTGCAATGATTTTCTCCAAGCGCTCTACATTCAACGGTTCGATATAGGTTACGTCTGCTGTCTCCGGGTCTGTCATAATGGTGGCAGGATTGGAGTTTACAAGCACGATTTCATAACCGAGCTTACGAAGTGCTTTACAAGCCTGAGTTCCGGAATAGTCAAACTCGCAGGCCTGACCGATAATAATCGGACCGGAACCGATAATCATAACTTTGTTAATGTCTGTTCTCTTTGGCATCTCTTTGTCCTCCTTAATCTAACAAAAGACGGAATATTTAGAAACAAATATTCCGTCAATTCATCAACATATCACATTCACTGAAAATTCGATTTTGCTGGATTCCTTTACTCATCTCTTTACCTCCCGCAAACGGTCACTCTTCTGACCGCGGATAGTATATCACAGAGAATCGGTTAAATGCAAGTCAAAAATCAGTTTTTTTTCAAGAGATTTTTGTATATTTTTACAGTATTGAAACTTTTTGAAAAACCGGAACGTGCAGCACGGTGTTATCGCTATCTGAATTGAGCTTTTCGGAATCGTACTATCGCTACTGCAAACAACACTGCAACAACCACAAACTCAATCAAATTTGCAAACAGCCACTCCGCTATTGTCGAATTTCCGCACATTACGGTTAAGAACGGAGACGTTCCGATAAAACGTATTTTCCCCTGTTCTACACGTTCCAACACATTCACAATCAATACAAAAAAACCGATATCCAAGACACCCGACAACAATTCGTTTCGGGTCAGCATTGCAAACGCTAAAAAAGCCAAAGTAAAAGGGAAGAGCTGAATGAACCAACTGACTATTTCAATCAAAAACACCACCCAGAACCGAAGACTGAAAACCTCTCCATTATAAACAAAGATTACCAGCGGTACCTTTGTGGCAAAAATCAGTTGCATAACTGTCGAAAACACTTCTATCGCAAGTGACACGGCTACGATTATCAGAAAATATACTTTAACTTTGTCCTTTATCACAACCGAGCGTTGATTGGCAGAATACAGAAACCGGCTTTGTCCGTGCGAAAAATCCGTTGCGAACAGCGAAATCGACAATATTGCGGACACAATAATGCCGATAATAAGTATAAGAAAGTTCATCGTCTCCATCACACTTGTCGAATCTTTTGCAGTAAACGGTTCGAGATTGAAATACATACCGGCTTTGTCCGACTCTATCTCATTTTCAATAGCATAATCAAACACTTTGATTCGGGTCAACAACGGTTCTAAATCCCACCCCAAAGCAATGTAGTCTTCCTTATTTGCATCATATGCGTTTTGATTTTCTTTCGCCATCTGAATCAATTCTTCCTGTGAAGAGTACGAACCAAGATAGTGTGATAAATCATTCGTTGTAGTCATCTTTCCGGAAGTCCTAAAAACAATTACAAAAAAGAGGAGGGCAATTGCATAAGTAACAATCAGTGTTCCGGATCTTAACACTTGCTTTTTAAGTTCAAAACGCATGTTACTGTTCCTCCTTTTTCACGGTATCCAGATAACAATTTTCAATAAAACTGCTTATTCTGCTGACTTCATAAATATCGGCTCCGAGTTCCGTCAATTGCCGTACCGTTTCCGCAACTTTCTGTTTATTGGCGAAGAATTCAGGCATATCAGAGTCCGTCATGCCATGCTCGCGTAAATAGGTCATTACTTCTTCCGGAATCGGGCGAAGCATTCCGATACGGTATTTTTCCGATTCTTCACCATGTATCAAGATTTCCCTTGCAAACGTTTTCTGAGAAATAATTACAACCCGGTCTGCCATCCGCTGCAGCTCATTAAAATCATGACTGGATATTACAATACACCGATGTTCTTTCTCCCGACGAATCAGCACCTCAAGTTCTGCCAAGGCATCAACATCCAATGCTACTGTCGGCTCATCCAGGAGAAGAATATCCGCATCCGACAAGAACATCATCCAAAGAGCCAATTTCTGCCTCATTCCCATAGAATACCGTTTTACCGGAGTTCTCACATACTCTGCGCATTGAAAAGGGGCTTCCTGAATTTCCTGCTCTGTTATGGTTCTTTTCAGAAAATATTCCAGATTATCTATGCCGCATAAATCCTCATAAAACGACGGCTGTTCAAGCATGGCCCGGACGGTTCCCGAAAGCGTGATGTTTCCCTTTTGCGGAAAAATCATGCGGGAAAACAGTTTTAACGTTGTCGTCTTTCCGGATCCGTTTGGCCCCACAATGCCGACAACTTCCCCTTTTTCAAATGCAGCATTTATATTATCAAGTACCTTTTTCTTCTTTCTGTATTGAAAGGAAACTCCTTCAGCCTTTATCATCGTCTCTATTCCTCAGCTTTTTCCCAACGTACTTCCTTGTTCACAAAATCAATCACGATATATCCGTCCGTAACCATCTTCCATGCGTATTGATCATACGGAACACACCGAATCAACTGCTGTTCCGGGTCAAATGATACGGTACTGTCATCCAAATGACTGTAGAAGTACTGAACTGCATCTTCATATGTACCGAAACTCAATTCGAATTCTTCTACAGCTCTTGAATCATGCTCCTGCGTTGATGTTCCGTCAAATTCTCCCGGTGCCGGGAAGACAAGCTCCTTCACTTCATTTTGCTTTCCGAACCATGAGAATCTTGCCTGGCAAGAACGCAATTGATATACCGCATCATTCCAATCCATCAACGCATAGATTCCGTTATTGTAATAAAACATCCGGCACGGATTGTCTCGTATTCCCAAAAGATAATAGTTTCGAATTCCGAGATAACCTACTTGTGCTTCTGCGGTTTTCAAAAAGCCCTGTTCATCTTTCGGAATAAACTGGTCTATATTCTTTGAACTAACCTCAATCGTACACAAAACAAACGAACCGTTGTTATCCCAGCTTCCTGCTGATACTTCATAAGTGATTTTTCGATTTGTCCATAAAAAAATACCAAGTACAATTGCCGCCACTGCCAGTGGACAGGCAATCAGAAGGATGCGTTTTTTCATTTTGATTTCCCCTCCGGTAAAAAATTCATATATACAGTGTATAC
The DNA here is from genome assembly GCA_045641285.1 of Lachnospiraceae bacterium. GTDB lineage: Bacteria > Bacillota > Clostridia > Lachnospirales > Lachnospiraceae > ISDg. Next base: position 5,391 of record JAZUGQ010000054.1, on the reverse strand, counting down.
CACAAAAAACGATTTTGTCAACCGGCAATTTATCTTTTTTTAAGAAAAAGCTTCTTGCTGAATCTGCGGATTTCCGTTATGCTTATAATATTAACTATTTTCTACTTTATACAGGGTGAAGATACAGGGTGAAGACTCAGTTTCTACGCCCGGAAACGGAGGGAATTTCTATGAAAATACTGTTGGCCGGAGCATTCGGCAATTTGGGAAGTGACATTTTGCGTGAGTTGTGCCGTACCGAGCACGATATTATCGCTGCCGATGCCGTCATTCGAATTCCTAGCGATTTGGATGCGTCCCGATTCACCGCAAAACAAATTGACGTGACCGTACCGGACAGCCTTGTCGGTTTGTGCGACGGTGTCGATGTTGTCATTACAACGGTCGGACTGACTAAGGCATCCACCCGTTTTACCAACTATGATATTGATTATCAGGGCAACCTGAATTTGCTGCAGGAAGCCAAAAAGGCCGGTGTCAAGCAGTTCGACTACATTTCGGTCATCCACGCCGATAAAGGTGACGGCGTTCCGATGGTTCATTCCAAATATATGCTGGAGCAGGAACTGATTCAAAGCGGTCTTCGCTATGTCATTTACCGTCCGACCGGATATTTCTATGATATTGCCAAAGTCTTTATGCCCATGATTGAGGCCGGCAAAGTGCAACTCTTGAAAGTAACGCCGGAGCCTTCCTGCAATATTGTGGACACTGCGGATTTCGCCGAATTTATTGTTTCGTCCATGTGCGACGACCGAAAGCTCTACAGCGTCGGCGGCAAAGAGACCTACACCTATCGTCAGGTTGCGGAAATGTTCTTCCGTGCCAATCAAAAGGAACCGAATATCAAAACCGTTCCGGCATTTACCATGAGCCTCCTCGCCAAACTGCCGAAGATCAAAAAATCCGGCCGGCGCGACGTCATTCTGTTTTCCAAATTCACCCTGACAAATGATTGTGTCGGCGATACCGTAATCGGTTCCAAATCATTCCGGGAGTATATTGAAAGCAAAGAATACGTTGCCAAATACGAGGCCACGAAAAACAACCGCTGACATTTCCCTGAGAGGTAATTCCGATGATCATTTATTTTTCCGCTACCGGCAATAGCGAATATATTGCCAACGCCATTGCCGACCGCTTGCAGGACACACTCGTTTGTGCAAATGATTACATCAAACGGGAGATTTCCGGAGACTTCCACGATGACTCTGTGTTCATCTTCGTATTCCCGGTCTATCTGTCCACCGTTCCGACCGTCTTTCGGCAATTTATTCAAAGATCCGCATTTCACGGCAGCCGGGCCGCATATTTTGTGCCCACCTGTGCCAGTGCCGACGGTTCGGTTCCCAACGCAGCAGCCGATTTGTGTCGTGAAACCGGTTATTTTACCTACATGGGATCCCGCAAAGTACCGATGCCGCAAAATTACATTACACTGTTTCAACCGTTTGATACGGAACGCAAGCAGAACTGTTATGACGGCAGCCGGGCGATTGTCGATGAAATATGCCAAATCATTAAAGAAGGACGCGAGCTTACCGAAAAGCCCGCGTCCCGGTTCGAATACTTTGGTACTACGCTTGTAGAAAAATGGTACAATCACAGTTTTACGAAAACAAAGGCGTTTCGCGTCACCGACTCCTGCATCGGCTGCGGACTCTGTGCCGGTAACTGCCCGTCCAATGCCATCGAACTGAAAGACGGCAAACCGGTCTGGAGCAAACCGCTCTGCATCCATTGTATGGCCTGTCTCAACCGTTGTCCCAAGCAGGCGATTGAGTATGGAAAAAAGACCGTCGGCAAAGACCGTCATGTCTGCCCCAAATACCGGCCGGACCGGGACCGCTAATGCTGCTCCGCTTTCTTCTGTTTCTCAGCCAAAACCATTTTATAATCTTCATAATTTTTCTGAAGGAGTGTCGGCGTATCCAGTCCGTACGGGCATTTTGATTTGCATTTGCCGCAGTGCAGACAATTTTCAATTCGTTTCATCTTCTGCTGCCACTCCTCCGTCAGCCATGCCTCGGACGGTGCCCGTCGAAGCATCAGCGTCATTCTGGCACTGTTATTGATTTCAATTCCGACCGGGCAGGGCATACAATATCCGCAGCCCCTGCAAAATTCGCCGCACAGTTCCTTTCGATCGTTCTCAATCAGCGTCCGAATGTCTTCCGTCATAACCGGCGGCTTCCCGATATACGACAGAAATTCATCCAATTCCCATTCCTTCTGTACGCCCCAAATCGGAAGCACATTTTCATATTGCGCCGCAAATGCGTATGCCACAGCCGAATTGGTAATCAGACCTCCGGCCAGCGATTTCATGGCAATAAATCCCATGTTTCTGTCTTTGCATTTGCGAACCAGTTCCGATTCCTGCTCTCCCGACAAATAACTGAACGGAAATTGCAGCGTCTCGTACAAGCCGGACTCAATCGCCTCGTTGGCAACGCTGAGTCTGTGATTGGTTATTCCGATATGGCGAATCAGCCCCTTGGACTTCGCTTCCAGCATGGCCTCGTACAGGCCGCTTCCGTCACCGGGTTTCGGGCAAAATGCCGGATTGTGGAACTGATAAATGTCGATATAGTCCGTCCTTAGATTTCGTAACGATGTGTTCAGGTCATTCCAAAACCCCTCCACCGTAAAACTACCCGTTTTGGTTGCCAGGAACAGCGATTCCCGAATCCCCTCAAAGGCCTCACCCAGCTTTACTTCACTATCGGTATAAAATCGGGCGGTGTCGAAAAAACGAATTCCGCCGTCATACGCTTTGCGCGCCAGGCGGACCGCGTCATTTTGCGAAATCCGCTGAATCGGCAGTGCCCCGAAACCATTTCTGTTTACGGTTATTCCCGTGCTTCCCAACGTAACCTGTTCCATAGAGAGTTCTCCCTTCTCTTAACAAATCCCTTCCTGTATCATCCCATCCAGGATTTCCGCCGCACTGCGAACCATATCCGGGCAGGTGGTCTGAAAGAGATTCCGCTCCCGGATTATCGCCATGTCGTCTGCTTTGGTCAAATCATATCCCAGCAGTTCCCGGCACACCACGCTGCCGTTTCGTGCCTGAAAACGGTTCATAAATTCTTCCGATATACGGAATGCTTCCGCCTTGCCGGCCGCATCCTCGCTGTCGCAATGCCCGCAGCGAAGTCCAAGGACCATCAGTGCCCCTGCAACAGCGCCGCACAGTTCCCCTTTTCTCGCGCCGCCGCCAAAATTCGTTGCCAGCTTTAACGCGGTTTCTTCGTCCATTCCCATCTCTGTCGCAAATGCGGTAAACACCCCTTGCGAACAGTTAAAATGCTTGCCGTAATAGGCAACCGCTTTGTCTGCATGATTCATATCATTCACCTGTTTCCTTTTTCACGCCCGTTTCGCAGGCCTCATTGTATAATCGAAGTGCTTCGATTACCGCAGCTCTCCGAGTTTCCGGAATCTGCTCCAAAATGCATTGATATTTACGGTTCATCCCCGTTTCAATCATTTGAAAACGTTCTCTTCCCTTGTCCGTCAGCGTCAGTTCCACATATCGTCGGTCCTGTTCGGACGTTTTTCGTTCCACCAGTTCTTTTTGCACCAGTTCTTCCACCGTCCGGCTGATTCCGCTTTTATCCAGGTTTACCCGTTCTGCCAGTTCCTTCACGGAAATGCCCCCGCGACGCCCGATTTCCACAAGCGCAAAGCACTGTGCATCCGTAATTCCGCAGCAGTCCGTGCTTCGAATCCGCCCGAAATTCCGGTTCAGTCTGCGGCTTTCTTCTCGCAACATCATTACCTGATCCATCCGGCCAACCTCCTTTGGACGAATTATAACGTAAATAGTTGCGTGTGTCAACTGTTTATTTTATCAATTATTTTTTAAATTGGTGCCGTTCCCGTATTTCTTCAATATCCTGCCAATGAATCTTCCTGTGTTTCATCAATATTCCCGAAAATGAGCCCTCTTTTTTTCACGGCACTTGCCTTCGTGCCGTTTCTCATGGTATGATAAATGCAGGCTCATTTCGCTGCCGAAACAAACCTGCACGGAGGATCATTGTATGAAAAAAATTTTGCTGTTTCTCGGTATTCTGTTTCTTGTACTGAGCGTTCTGGCACTGGCTGCAGGAGTGTGCATCCTGTTCATTTATAAGCATACGCTGGACGGTTCACAGGCCCTGTATCATAAGCAGCAAAAAATCATGTATCTCTGCTTTTTGGCCGGGGCAATCGCCGGAATCCTCGGAATTCTGTGCCTGATTCTGCGTTCCCGGACATAACCCCGATTTTCATCTCATGCAAAAGAGGATGCTTCCGTTAAGAAGCATCCCCTTTTTTTCGGTCAGAACTTATTGATAAACATTCGTCCAAACTTTATATTCCACATTGGGATTAATTCCCTTGTATTCGAAAAGCTGGCTTACTGTTACAAATTCATAACCCTGATTCAGAAGTCCTTCGATAATTCCGGGCAAAGCAGAAACTGTGTTATAGTTACCCTGGAAATCATGAAGAATAATAATAGAACCATCCTTTACATCTCTTAAGATTGTGTTTTTACGCTGTTCTGCAGATACACCGGAATCGTAGTCGTCACATCCAACACCCTGGATGAAATTCAGATCCGTATTCTCAAACATTGCATTGCTCGTTGCAAAGTACGGTGCTCTGAAGAACTTCACAGTATAACCAACAGCATTCTTAATGGCAGACGTTGTCCATTCATACTGGTTGCGAATATCCTGTGCACTCATTCTGCTCATATCCTCATGAGTATACGAATGATTTGCCAGCTCGCATCCCATATTTACCTGTCTCTGCATGATTGACAATGTATTGGTGTTAATCTGCTGACCGATCAGGAAAAATGTTGCCACAATTCCGTAACGATCAAGAATATCAAGTACATCGTTGGTAGTCGAGGAAGGGCCGTCATCGAATGTCAAAGCAACAAGCTTCCTGTTCTGAGTCTGTCCGGCATTACCCGAATTACCGCCGGTACCGCTATTGCCGCTGCCGGCACTGTTTGTATTTGTGGACTGGTTAGCACCCTCAATCTTAATGTAATCGATATATGCATCCCAATTTCCGTCATCTGCCGTAACAACAAGCTCAACGGTCTGATTTCCCGTACCATGGCTTACGTTTTTGATAGTGTACTCAGCAGGGTTCTCATCTCCGAAATAGAAGGTTCCCTTGCTCTGACCGCCAATCTTCAAATCAACTTTGGCCATATTGCTGTTGTTGGAACATCCGCGCAATGTAAAATCATTGCTTCCTGCGGTAAAGTTCTGTGTAAACTTAACGGTATCATTATTGGCATACAGAGCCACGCCGGAGAACGGAGACGAAATGTTTCCGGTATACTGACCGCTCTTTGTCATGCTCTCGCATTCCACCTTA
>JAZUGQ010000053.1:0-189888 GCA_045641285.1 Lachnospiraceae bacterium | reverse complement strand
AATGATTGGATTGTTGACATTGACTTGGAAAAGTTCTTTGACACAGTGAATCATGACAAACTTATGACTATCATTGGTAGAACCATCAAAGATGGAGATGTTATCTCTATCGTTAGAAAATACCTAGTCAGTGGAATCATGATTGACGATGAGTATGAGGACTCTATCGTGGGAACACCACAAGGTGGAAACCTTTCGCCATTGTTGGCACACATCATGCTAAATGAACTTGATAAGGAAATGGAAAAGCGAGGACTTAACTTTGTACGATATGCAGATGACTGTATTATCATGGTCGGAAGCGAAATGTCTGCTAACAGAGTCATGAGAAATATCTCACGATTCATTGAAGAGAAACTAGGACTTAAGGTCAACATGACCAAAAGTAAGGTAGATAGACCAAGCGGACTTAAATACCTTGGATTCGGATTCTACTTTGATTCAAAAGCACATCAGTTTAAGGCTAAACCACATGCAAAATCAGTAACGAAGTTTAAGAAGAGAATGAAAGAACTCACTTGCCGTAGTTGGGGCGTTAGCAATAGCTACAAGGTTGAGAAACTCAATCAGCTCATAAGAGGTTGGATTAACTACTTCAGGATAGGCAGTATGAAAACGCTTTGCAAAGAAATGGATGTAAGAATTCGTTTTAGATTGCGCATGTGTATTTGGAAACAATGGAAAACCCCACAGAATCGTATAAAGAACCTGATGAAGCTGGGAGTTGATAAAGACGCGGCTTGGATTACAGCCTATACGGGTAGTAGGATAGCCTATGTGTGTCAACGAAGAGTTCTGAACTTTGCAATAAACAAAGAAAGACTAACCCGCTTTGGATTAGTCTCAATGATAGATTACTACACCGAAAGGTGTGTCACTTGTTAAGTTGATTGAACCGCCGTGTACGGAACCGTACGCACGGTGGTGTGAGAGGTCGGGAAAATTTATTTAATTTTCCCTCCTACTCGATTATATGAAATTGCGTCCTATAATGTAAAAAACGGTTCGGGAGGTTGCACACGCTTTTGCAGAGGTATGTTGTCGCTAACGCGACACATAAGCAGCGCAGCATGTCACAAGCGACATGCTTATAACCTGGTGTGTGATAACCGACCGTTCCGAATCCCTGAAACCTTCTGAAAATTGTTATAGCATTTTACCGCAAGATTTGATATAATATTTTGGAATATGCTATAATAAGATATCTATGAGCATATATCAGAAACAGACGAATTCCGTTCGACTGCTCATTTATGTCACGAAATCCCAGTACATCGGAGGAAACGAATGATAGAGACTCTGACAGACATTTCGACAGCATCGCAAAAACATATTTTCGGGGAAATGGATGAATTTGCCAAACAGATTGAGAAAACATTGCATGTGACGATTCTGACCCGTGACGAAGAAATCCGAATCATCGGCGAAAACGGTCCCTGCGAAAAAGCAAAACGGGTCTTGAACACATTGCTCGAACTATACGATAAAGGTTCCGAAATCACAATGCAGACGGTGACGTATACGCTTTCTCTGGTTATGGAAAATGAAGAGAAATCAATCCTGAGCGTGGATTCCGATTTGATTTGCCATACGATTAACGGGAAACCGATTAAGCCGAAAACACTGGGACAGAAGAAATACGTTGACAACATTCGTGAAAAAATGATTGTATTCGGAATCGGTCCCGCCGGTACCGGAAAGACGTATTTGGCTATGGCTATGGCGGTAACCGCATTTAAAAATGATGAGGTTTCGAGAATCATTTTGACGAGACCGGCGATTGAGGCAGGTGAAAAGCTCGGATTTTTGCCGGGAGATCTGCAAAGCAAAGTCGATCCGTATCTGCGCCCGCTGTATGATGCGTTGTACCAGATTATGGGAGCGGAATCGTTTACCAAAAACATGGAAAAGGGTCTGATTGAAGTGGCACCTCTTGCATATATGAGAGGTCGGACATTGGACAATGCGTTCATAATTCTGGATGAAGCACAGAATACGACTCCGGCGCAGATGAAGATGTTTCTGACCCGTATCGGATTCGGCTCCAAAGTCGTCATTACCGGCGACCGCACACAGAAGGACCTGCCTGTGGATACGGTTTCCGGATTGGATGTTGCGGCAAGAGTACTCGGCGGAATCGAGGAGATTGCATTTTCCACGCTGACCGGTCAGGACGTTGTCCGTCATCCTCTGGTACAGAAGATTGTAACGGCATACGAGGCTTACGAAGAAAAGCATTCCGCGTCGAAACCGAAAACGACGGACCGCGATCGAAATCGTTTCGAGCAAAAACGGTAAATTCCGGTAAGAAACGACGGACCGCAATCGAAGCCGTTTCGAGCAAAAACGATAATGCCGGTGAGGAAAGATATCGGAGGGTGTATGACAGTTTATTTTGAAAGCGAGTGGGAACAGCCCATTGAATTTGAATATGAATCGGTATTGCGAAGCGTGATTGAGGAAGCGGTTTCCTACGTCCGCTGTCCGTACGAGTGCAGTGTCAATGTGCTGCTGACCGATAACAATAATATACATGAAATGAATCGTCAGTTTCGGGAAGTCGACCGGGCTACCGATGTGTTGAGTTTCCCGATGGTAGATTACGGGACTCCGGCTGATTTTGACGGAATCGAGGAACTGGCCAGTGATTATTTTGATCCGGACAGCGGCGAGCTGATGCTTGGTGACATCGTCATTTCCGTTGAGAGAGCAATGGAACAGGCGGCGGAGTACGGGCATTCCTTAAAACGGGAAATGTCTTTCCTGACGGCGCACAGTATGCTGCATCTGTTCGGATACGATCATATGGAAGACAGTGAGCGCGTGGAAATGGAACGAATGCAGGAAGAAATACTGACCAAGCTTGGAATTACAAGAGACTGAAAAGGATTGAACCGGAATGTACGAAGAAAAGAAGAAAAATAACATACTGCTGCAGGGAACCATCCTTGCTGCGGCATCCGTAATCGTTCGACTCATCGGATTGATTTATCGGATTCCGATGACGAGAATACTGGGCAACGAAGCAATGGGGTATTACTCCTATGCGTACGAGTTTTACAACCTCGCGTTGCTTCTTTCCTCCTACAGCCTTCCCTTGGCGGTTTCCAAATTAGTCAGTGCAAGCGAAACCAAGGGAGAGCACAAGACATCCAAACGAATCTTTGCCATGGCGCTTCTGTTTGGACTGATTGTCGGAAGCATCGCAACCGGAGTCTGTTTCTTCGGAGCCGAAATCTACGGCAAAATCATTAAGCTGGAAGGCGTGATAATTCCGTTAAAGGTTTTGTCGCCGACCATTTTCGTATTCTCCGTAATGGGTGTTTTGCGCGGTTATTTTCAGGGTCATAACAATATGGTTCCGACCGCCGTTTCTCAGATTTTGGAACAGATTGTCAATGCCGTCGTCAGCGTCGGCGCATCGTGGCTTCTGCTTCGCAAATATGAGAATCATGAAATGCGATATTCCTACGGTGCGGCGGGCGGAACACTCGGTACGCTGGCCGGTGCGGTAACAGCGCTCCTGAGTCTGATCATAATGTATCTTGTTTATCGGAAAGCATTTCGGATCATCGAACAGGATACGATTTTGGAAGATGAGTGCGAAATCGGAAATTTCGGCATTTTGAAAATGATTTTCTTCACCGTATTGCCGGTTGTCATGTCACAGACCGTATATCAGTGCTCCGGTATGATCGACAGCTCCGTTTTCAGTATGATTATGGAAAACAAAGGCATCGAAGAGACCGTTCGGGCGTCTCATTACGGAATTTATGCCAATAAATACAAGCTGCTGACCAATCTGCCGGTTGCCATTGCATCGGCGCTCGGCACGGCGATTGTTCCGGGACTGATTGCGGAATATGTACGAAACCGATTTGACAGTGTACGGGAAAAGGTAGCATCAGCGGTGAAATTCAATATGATTATCGCAATTCCGTGTGCATTCGGCATGTCCGTATTTGCGGAACCGATTTTGTATATGCTGTTTGGAGACACCAATGCACTCAGCATCAAAATGCTGCAGTTCGGAAGCATCAGTATCGTGGCATTTGCATTGTCGACACTGACCAACGGCATTCTGCAGGGAATCAATCATTTGCATATACCGGTCCTGCATTCGGCCATCGCATTAGGTGTGCATGTAGCCGTTTTGGTTATCATGCTACGAACGGATTTGTGGTCGTACGCACTGGTTGTCTGCAATGTTCTGTTTGCACTGGTTGTCTGCATTCTGAACTGGATTTCCATCGGAAAATATCTGAATTACCGGCAGGAAATCAAAACGACGTTTATCGTGCCGACGGAAGCGTCTGTCATCATGAGTTTTGATGCATTTTTGGTATATAAGCTTTTGAAGGGACTGCTCGGAATGAAATTGGCCTGCATCATTGCCATTTTGGTTGCGGTTCCCGTATATTTTGCATTTTTGATTATTTTGAAGGGAATTCAGGAAGAGGAACTTCGCCGTATGCCGAAGGGAGCCGTTCTTGTTCGTATAATGAAGAAATGTCGTCTGTTGAAATAACCCGGAAAGGAGTCTGACATGATAGGAATTATCGGCTGCGGTGCATCCGGAATGATGGCTGCCGTTATGGCGGCACGAAACGGTATTCCGGTTACGGTGTTGGAACACAACGATAAGCCCGGCAAGAAGCTGCTGGCGACCGGAAACGGAAAATGCAATCTGCTGAACGATAATCAGGATATCCGCTGCTTTCGGGGACATGACAGAGACAGTATCGGGAAGGTACTGCAGGCATTTACAAAGGAAGACGAGCTCTCGGTATTTCGGGAGATCGGTCTTTTGACGAAAAATAAAAACGGATATTATTATCCCCGTTCGGAACAGGCCGCGTCGGTTGTCAATTGTCTGTATGAAGAAATGAACCGGCTGCGGATTCGGGTATTGTACGGGTTTGATGTTCGGTCCGTCCGCCACCGGAAAGGTGAATTTCTGGTAACGGGAAGTTGTCAGGGTGAGCCGGCGGAATGCCGGTTTTCCGAAATCATCCTGGCTTGCGGAGGATTGGCCGGCAAGAATCTCGGAGAGAGCTCCGTCGGCTGGGACATAGCAAAATCCATGGGACATACGGTTTCTCCATGCACTCCCGCATTGGTCCCGCTGTGCCTTGCGGAAAAGAAACTGAAAACGGTTTCCGGTGTCCGAACGGAAGCGTTGGTCACCGTCATTTGCGGTACGGAGAAACAGTCCGAATTCGGTGAAATCGTTTGGACCGATTACGGAATCAGCGGAATTCCGGTTATGCAATTGTCGCGGTACGCCTCGATTGCGTTGGCGGAACACAAAAACGCCCGGATTCAATTGAATTTTCTTCCGGAAATGACAAAGGACGACGTAACCGCCATGCTGAAGCAGAGATGCCTTAGCCCGTTTCTCGGAGAACGGACGGCGGAAGCGGCATTTGGCGGAATTCTACCCGGAAAATTATTGTATTTTCTGCTTTGTAAAGCCGGAATTCCGGCAGACGGTATTGCCCGCGGAATCCGGGATGAACAGATCGACAAATTGAGCCAAATGATGACGGAAATCACATTTGATATCACCGGAACAAGAGCATACGAATTTGCCCAGGTGACCTGCGGAGGTGTTTCCTTATCGGAAATCAATCCGGAGACGATGGAATCGAAGCTGAGGAAAGGTCTGTATATTACCGGGGAACTGCTGGATATGGACGGAACCTGCGGAGGTTACAATCTGCAATGGGCATTTGCAACCGGAGCGATTGCAGGAAGAAGCATACGCGACGAAGTCGTCGAACAGACGGAAAGGAATCATTGAAAATGATACGTGTATCACAGTTGCATATGCCGGTTACGCATACCGAACAGGACCTGCGAAAAGCAGTGGCCGGGGAATTGGCGGTTTCGGAAAAACGGATTTTGGAAATCCGAATTCTGAAACAGTCGCTGGATGCCAGAAAAAAACATGAGCTTTCATATTCGTACGAATTGGCGGTATCGGTTGATAACGAACAGGCATTGCGAAACTCCGGAAAACGCCTGCAATGGTATGAACCGAAAAAATTTCAAATGCAGGTGACGGGATCCGAGCCGTTGCGGACACGACCGATTGTAATCGGTGCGGGACCGGCCGGATTATTTGCGGCATTGACTCTGGCAGAATTCGGATATCGTCCGATTGTGCTCGAGCGAGGTCAGAGAATCGAAGACCGTATTCATGATGTCGAAGAATTTTTCCGAACGGGAATTCTGAATCCGTCCTCCAACGTTCAGTTCGGAGTCGGAGGAGCGGGGGCATTTTCGGACGGAAAACTGAATACACTCGTGAAAGATAAAGACGGAAAAGGAGCATACATTTTAAGAAAATTTGTGGAATTCGGTGCTCCGAAGGAAATTTTGTATAAGAACAAACCTCATATCGGAACCGACCGGCTTCGTACGGTTGTCGCCAATATGCAAAATGAGCTGGAACGACTGGGAGGAACGCTGCAGACCAATACGACGGTGACCGGCTTTGAATGGAACAACGGAGTGCTTCAGGGTGTTTGTACGGACACTCAGGGAGTTCTCGAAACGGAACTGGCAATTCTGGCAATCGGTCATTCGGCCAGAGATACGTTTGAAGAGCTGGAACGGGAACAGGTTGCCATGGAACCCAAAGCGTTTGCAATGGGAGTCCGTGTTCAGCACAAACGGGAATGGGTCAATCGGAATCAGTACGGAGAGTATGCCGACCGGCTGCCGAGTGCCGATTATAAAGTGACGCATACCTGTCAGGACGGCAGGGGAGTTTATTCCTTCTGCATGTGCCCCGGAGGATATGTCGTCAATGCATCCAGTGAGGAACATCGTCTGGCCATTAACGGAATGAGTAATTTTGACAGAATGGCGGACAATTCCAATGCGGCCATTGTCGTTACCGTAACGCCGGAAGATTGTGCAAAGGATTATGAGAAACTGTGCGAAGAGACCGGTGAAATCCCGAAACGCGGCGCACTGAGCGGAATGTATTATCAGAGAAAACTGGAAGAACGGGCATATCTTGCGGGAAACGGAAAAATACCGACACAACGGTATGAAGATTTTCGGTATCGAAGACCTTCCGAACGCTGCGGAGACATTCAGCCGGTGACCTGCGGAGACGTTTCCTATACGGAATTACATCGTTGTCTGCCGGAATATATGACGTCCGCCATCGAAGAGGGAATCGAGGCATTTGACAAAGCAATGCCGGGATTTGCCAATGGCGATACGCTTTTGCAGGCAATCGAATCCAGGACATCGTCACCGGTTCGGATTATCCGGGATGAGTCGCTGCAGTCCGTATCCGGAAAAGGCCTGTATCCGTGCGGAGAAGGCGCCGGATATGCAGGCGGCATTATGTCGGCGGCAATGGACGGAATACGCATTTGCGAAGAAATCATGAAGACATACAGTCCGATGAAAAATACGGACAAGGTATTTCAGGAGGAATGAACATGAATCGTGAAGAATTAATGGCTTCCAAAAAGAGAATCGTTGTAAAAATCGGTTCTTCATCCTTAACCCATGCGGAAACCGGGGATATGGACCTGGAAAATATGGAGCGCTTGGTACGGGTACTGACAGACCTGTCCAATCGTGGTCTGGAGGTGGTTCTGGTTTCCTCCGGTGCCATCCCGGTAGGACGGAAAACAATGAGAATCACGGAGCGGCCGAAGTTAAAATCCGTGAAACAGGCTTGTGCGGCAATCGGTCAGGCACGACTCATGATGGTGTACCAGCGTCTGTTTGCCGAATACAACAAGATACCGGCACAGGTTCTGATTACCAAACTGACGATGATTAACGATGAAAACCGGCACAATGCGAGAGCAACATTTTCCGAACTCTTGAATATGGGAGTCATTCCGATTGTCAACGAAAATGATACCGTTGCCACGGACGAAATCGAATTCGGCGACAATGATACCCTGTCGGCCATTGTTGCGGCACTGATCAACGCCGATCTGCTGATTATTCTGTCCGATGTGGACGGACTTTACACCGATAATCCGAGAAATAATCCGGATGCCAGATTCGTCGATGAAATCACATACATTTCCGATGAACTCGAGTCCATGGCAAAAGGCCCCGGAAGCGATGTCGGAACCGGCGGAATGGCAACGAAAATTTCGGCGGCGAGAATCGCCAACGACGCCGGTGCGGACATGGTAATCTGCAATGCCAATAATATGAACAATATCCGAAAAGTGCTGGAGGGACAGCCGGTCGGTACGCTGTTCCGGGCTCATAAGAACGAAAACTTCCATTTGATTGATTATCTGAACAACAAGAAAGGCTGAACAAATGACGGAAGACAGAATTGCAAGAATCAACGAATTATACCATAAATCGCAGACTCCGGAAGGTCTGACCGAGGAAGAAAAAGAAGAACAGGCAACGCTTCGGAAAGAATATCTGGCAGCCATTCGCGCCAATATGAAGAGCATGCTTGAGAATATTGAGATTGTTGACTGACAACACGGAGGGACTATGACGAAAAAGGAACTACGCGTCGAAATGAGAAAGCGCAGAAGCACTCTTTCGGTGGAACGAATCCTGTTATACAGCGGATGCATTACCGATTTTCTGATTCACACAACGGAATACGCGAACGCAACGACAATCCTTGCCTATGCGTCGTTCAGTTCGGAAGTGGATACTCATTTTCTGATTCAGAAGGCTTGGCATGACGGGAAGAAAGTCGCCGTACCGAAGTGTATCAGCAATACGGAAATGCAATTCGAATATATTGAACGGTTTGAAGATATGGCTCCCGGAAAATACGGAATTCAGGAACCGACGACGGGACGAACGGTATCGTTTGAAAACGAATCGTGCATCATTTTGCTGCCTTGTGTCGGTTATACCGGGAAGGGAGACCGTCTCGGATACGGCGGAGGATATTATGACCGGTTTCTCAAACAGCATACCGATATACCGAGAATTCTGCTGGCATACAGTATGCAGGAAATCGACGTGCTTCCAAACGATGATATGGATGTCCCTGCGGATATAATCATTTCCGAAGTCGGGGTAATTCGTACAAAGGCAAAGACGGTCAGTATGAAGGGAGAACAATAACATGAATCTGATGATTATGGGCCGTATGGCAAAGGATGCATCCGCAAAGCTTGCATTACTGAATACCGAGAAAAAAATTACAACGCTGAAATACATTGCGGCAGCTCTTCGAAATCGAAAAGAGGAGATTCTTCGTGCCAATGAAACGGATTTGGAAAATGCGGCAAAGAAGGACATGAAGGAGTCGCTGAAGGACCGCCTTCGGTTGACCGAGAAGAGAATTGAGGATATGGCAATCGGATTGGAACAGATTTGCGAACTTCCGGACCCGATCGGTACGGTATTGGATAATCGGAAACTGCAAAACGGTCTGAGAATCAAAAAGGTGCGGGTTCCGTTCGGAGTTATCGGGATTATTTACGAATCCCGTCCCAATGTTACGGTGGATGCGTTCGGATTGTGCTTTATGACCGGAAACGCAGTTATTTTAAAGGGCGGAAGCGATGCCATCAGCAGTAATCTGTGTCTCGGTAATATTTTGCGGGAAAGCCTTGCGGAATGCGGTATTGATGAAAATGCCGTGAATGTCATTCCGGATACGAACCGCGAAACAACAATGGAATTGATGAGACTGAACCGGTTTGTGGATGTGCTGATTCCGAGAGGCAGTGCAAGACTGATTCAGAGTGTTTTGGAAAACAGTACGGTTCCCGTAATCGAGACCGGAACCGGAAATTGCCATATTTATGTTGACAAGGAAGCGGACCTTGACAAGGCAATTCCGATTATCGTCAACGCCAAAACGCAGCGTCTCGGTGTCTGCAATGCATGCGAGTCGCTGGTTGTACATAAAGACATTGCGGACCGGTTCCTGCCGATGTTTGCGGAGGCTATGGCCGAGCATAACGTGGAAGTCCGCGCGGACAGTGATTCCAGAACGATAATTCCGGACTTCCGGGAAGCAACGGAAGAAGATTTTGAAACCGAATATCTGGACCGGATTATCAGTGTCAAGCTTGTCGGATCGACCGAAGAAGCGATTGAACATATTAACCGATATCATACCAAGCACTCCGACGCGATTCTGACGCAGGATTGCAAAGCTGCGGAACTGTTTTTGAATCAGATCGACAGTGCCTGTGTATATGTCAATGCATCCACTCGGTTTACCGATGGTTTTGAGTTCGGCTTCGGAGCGGAAATCGGTATCAGTACTCAGAAATTACATGCAAGAGGTCCGATGGGACTTACGGAACTGACAACATACAAATATCAGATTATCGGAAACGGGCAAATTCGCGGTTAGGAGAGTTCAATGTCGGACAGATTGGAAACGGAGATTCCGGTATCGGAACCGGACCGTCAGTATTATTTTATCGGGAAAATGAAGAGCCTTACGGCACAGTGGGAACAACGTATGGGACGAACACCGACCATGCATATCGAAACGTTCGGATGCCAGATGAATGCCAAGGATTCGGAAACACTGGCCGGCATTCTGAAAGCAATCGGCTACCGGGAATCGGAGTCCGAAGATGCGGATTTTGTGTTGTATAATACCTGTACCGTTCGGGAGAATGCCAATACCCGTGTGTACGGAAGAATCGGATATCTCGGAAATCTGAAAAAGAAGAACCCCGATAAACGGATCGCTCTGTGCGGATGCATGATGCAGGAGCCGCATGTCATTGACAAAATCAAGAAGAGTTACCGGTTTGTCGATATCATTTTCGGAACGCATAATATTTATAAACTGGCGGAACTGATGTATCAGAGAGAAATCTCGGAAAATCCGGTTATTGAAATTCTGCCGGAAGCATCCGGAATCGTAGAGGAACTTCCCAGAGAGAACAAATACGGGTTTAAAGCGGGAATCAACATTATGTACGGCTGCAATAATTTCTGCAGTTACTGCATCGTGCCGTATGTCCGCGGACGGGAACGGTCCCGAAGTGCGGAGGATATCGTAAAGGAAGCAAGGCATTTGGCGGAAAACGGCGTAAAAGAAGTTATGCTGCTTGGTCAGAATGTGAATTCCTACGGAAAAACTCTTGAGAACGGATTGACTTTCGCACAGCTTCTTCGGGAAGTCAGTCAGGTGGAAGGCATTGAACGGATTCGGTTTATGACACCGCATCCGAAGGATTTGTCGGATGAGCTGATTGAGGAAATGGCGGTCAATCCCAAGGTCTGCAAGCATTGTCATTTGCCGCTTCAGTCCGGGAGCACCGGCATTCTGAAGGCGATGAACCGGCATTATTCCAAAGAACAATATCTGGAACTCGTTGCGAAAATCAAGGCCAGGATTCCGAATGTGGCGGTTACTACGGATATTATCGTCGGTTTTCCGGGAGAAACGGAAGAGGATTTCCTGGATACTCTGGACGTTGTCGAAAAAGCCGGCTTTATGAGTGCCTATACGTTTATCTATTCCAAACGGACCGGAACGCCTGCTGCCAAAATGGACAATCAGGTACCGGAAGAGGTTGTCAATGACCGTTTTCAGCGATTGCTGAAGGTTGTCGGAAAAGTATCGGCCAACGAAGCGGAACGGTTTACGGGAAGCGTGGCAAAGGTTTTATGCGAAGAGTGGAAAGAGGAGGACGGCCTGATGACGGGACGGCTGGACAACAATCTGCTGGTTCATTTTCCTGCGGATCAATCGGAACTCGGAAGCATTTGCTCGGTTCGTCTGAATACCTGCAAAGGATTTTATTTTCTGGGAGAAAAAGAGAATCTGTCGGAATAAGCGGCGGGACAGGCCGGAAACCGCAAACGGCGGTGGAACCGAACGCCGGTGCGGGAATCGGAGAGCAGGTATGCATTTTCAATACGTATGCAGGCAAGTATTCTACAGTTGTATGATTATTTTTCAAGGTGCACTTGACAATGTGCACCTTTTCATATATTATAGAAATGTTGAATTTTTGCTATTTAAAAATTGAATAAATTTATGGAGGTGCACTTCATGCCAGAATTGTTTTTTTCGATTCTGATTGCATCATTTCCGGTAGTACCGGTATTGTGTGCATTGGTCACCGCCGTTGTAGTGGGTGTCGTTACGGCACTGCTGACACGCAGTATTATCCGTAATCACGACAAAAAGACGATTGGAACTGCCGAAGAACGGGCAGAGGAAATTGTTCGGGAAGCCGAAGAAACGGCTGTCAAAACCGCTGAAACGACAAAGAAAGAGGCTCTTTTGGAAGCAAAAGAGGAAGCTCTTCAGGCGAAGAACGAATTCGACCGCGAAATCAAAGAACGTCGAATGGAAGTTCAGCGTTATGAAAAGCGTGTGACTCAGAAGGAAGAAAATCTGGATAGAAAGCTGGAGTCCCTTGAAAAACGGGAAAGCCGTATGGCGCAGAAGGAACAGGAACTGGATCATAAGCTGGAAGAAGCAAACGGTTACTGTGATAAGCAAATTGCGGAATTGGAACGGATTTCGGGACTGACCTCTGATAAAGCAAAAGAATATCTGTTAGAAACTGTTAAAGAGGAAGTAAAACACGAAACAGCGGTAATGATTCGTGACATGGAAGCAGAAGCAAAGGAAACGGCCGATCGGAAAGCCAAAGAGCTGATTGTCAGCTCCATTCAGAAATGCGCTGCGGATCATGTTTCGGAAGCTACCATTTCCGTTGTTCAGTTACCGAACGATGAAATGAAAGGACGAATTATCGGTCGTGAAGGTCGAAATATTCGTACGATTGAAACCCTTACCGGCATCGATTTGATTATTGATGATACACCGGAAGCGGTAATCCTTTCCGGATTCGATCCGATTCGTCGTGAGGTTGCCAGAATCGCACTCGAACGACTTATTGTAGACGGACGTATTCATCCTGCAAGAATCGAGGAAATGGTTGATAAGGCTCAGAAAGAAGTTGAGAATATCATCCGTGAAGAAGGTGAAGCAGCGGTTTTGAAGACCGGTGTTCACGGACTTCATCCTGAGGTTGTACGTCTTCTCGGTAAGATGAAATACCGTACCAGTTATGGTCAGAATGCATTGAAGCATTCCATTGAAGTTTCCCTTCTGTCCGGTTTGTTGGCCGGTGAAATGGGAGCGGATGTGAGAATTGCAAAACGTGCCGGACTTCTTCATGATATCGGTAAATCCGTAGATCATGAGATGGAAGGTACTCATGTACAAATCGGTGTCGATATTTGTAAGAAGTACAAAGAATCCCCGGTTGTTATTAATGCGGTTGCTTCTCACCATGGTGATACTGAGGCAACATCCTTGATTTCCTGTATTGTACAGGCAGCAGATACGATTTCCGCAGCACGTCCGGGTGCAAGACGTGAAACGCTGGATACGTATACCAACAGATTAAAACAGTTAGAAGATATTGCAAACAGCTTTAAAGGAGTCGAAAAATCTTTCGCTATTCAGGCAGGTAGAGAAGTTCGTGTTATGGTTATACCGGAACAGGTTAACGATGACGATATGGTATTGATTGCCAGAGAACTCTCGAAGAAAATCGAATCTGAGCTTGAATATCCCGGTCAGATCAAAGTCAGCATGATTCGGGAATCCAGAGTTACTGATTATGCAAAATAATCAGAATCGAGTAGAATCAGGACTCGGACACATCAGTGTCCGGGTCTTTTTTTGCGTTACAGGAAATTCCGTCCGTTTTCCGGGCACAAACCAAGTTTCTGTAAGGATACATATGCAATCCCGGTTGTGGAATTGCACAAAAAATGAAGAAGAATATTCCGTTCCTTGCAGGAACAGTAAAAAAGTGAAAAATAATGAAAATATGCTTGCCTTTTTTGCCAATGTATACTAAAATGCAAAATGTATTGTATACATGTCCACAATTTGTATTTGAGAGGTAATGATTATGTCAATTTCTTTATCGGTAAAGGGTATGGCGGTCAAGCCGTCCTCGACACTTGCGATTACGGCGAAGGCAAAAGCACTGAAAGCGGAAGGACTCGATGTCATCGGGTTCGGTGCCGGAGAGCCTGATTTTGATACACCGGAAAACATCAGAAATGCCGCCAAGGAAGCGTTGGATAAAGGAATTACAAGATATACGCCGGCTTCCGGTATGCCGGATCTGAGAAAAGCAATCAGCGACAAATTTGCACGGTTCAATCATTTGTCGTATACACCCGAGCAGATTGTTGTCAGCAACGGAGGAAAACATGCGCTGACAAACATTTTCCAGGCGATTCTGAATCCGGGAGACGAAGTCATCATTCCGTCCCCGTACTGGCTCAGCTATCCGGAAATCGTAAAGCTTGCGGACGGTGTTCCGGTATTTGTACAATGTGATGCGAAGCAGAGCTACAAGATTACTCCGGAACAGCTTCGGAATGCCTGCAATGACAAGACGAAGGCATTTATCCTGAATTCTCCGAGCAATCCGACCGGAATGGTATATTCCAAAGACGAACTGAAGGCACTGGCCGAAGTTATCGTAGAGAAAGACATTTATGTCGTATCGGATGAGATTTACGAAAATCTGATCTATGACGATACCGAGGTTGTCAGCATCGGTTCCCTCGGCGAAGACATTTACAATCATACCATTACCTGCTGCGGTATGGCCAAGGCCTATGCCATGACGGGATGGAGAATCGGATACACGGGCGCTCCGCTGCCGGTTGCAAAGGTTATGGCAAGCATCCAGAGCCATCAGACAAGCAACCCGAACTCCATTGCCCAGTACGCATCCATTGAGGCATTTAACGGCCCTCAGGAGTCCGTAGAACAGATGAGACAGGAGTTTGACAAGCGTCGTCGGTATATGTGCAAGAGAGTTGCGGAAATGCCACTTGTGAGCGCTGTTACGCCGAACGGTGCATTCTATGTATTTGTCAATGTGTCTCGTGCATTGGAAATGAGCTACAAGGGACAGAAGGTGGAAACCGTTGCGAATCTGGCGAAGATTCTGATTGAAGATTATCTGACCGCGGTTATCCCCTGTGCCGATTTCGGATGTGCCGATCATATCCGTCTGTCTTATGCAATCAGCATGGAACAGATTGAAAAGGGTCTGGCACGAATCGAAACTTTTTTGAATGATCTGCAGTAAACAATCGATAATAAAGGCGATGAAATCCTCTCGGGAGCAATTCTCCGAGAGGATTTTTTTCTCACTGCGATATTTTGTTTTCCGGGAACGGTATGTTTATTGACAGTAAGACATCGATGCGATATGATGAAATCGGAGGAATTCCGGAATCTATATACAAGGAAAATGGGGTGACTGCAATGAGAATGTATGATGTAATAACGAAGAAAAAACACGGAGAAGTTCTGACGGAAGAAGAGCTTCATTTTGTTGTCGAAGGATTTACAAACGGCGACATTCCGGATTATCAGATGTCCGCTTTGCTGATGGCGATTTGCCTGAACGGACTGAACAAAGAGGAAACCGTAACCCTGACGATGGAAATGGCAAAAAGCGGAGATTTGCTGGATTTGTCGAAGATTCACGGAAAGAAAGCCGATAAACATTCCACCGGCGGCGTCGGTGACAAAACAACGCTGGTTGTGGCACCGATTGTTGCCGCATTGGGAGTTCCGGTCGCAAAGATGTCCGGCCGCGGACTGGGACATACCGGCGGAACCATCGACAAACTGGAAAGTATTCCCGGATTTCAGACAAAGCTGACGGAAGAACAGTTTATTCGTAATGTCAATGAAATCAAGCTGGCGGTTGTCGGTCAGACCGCAAATCTGGCACCGGCAGACAAGAAAATATATGCACTTCGCGACGTAACGGCAACGGTTGACAATATTTCCCTGATCGCGTCCAGTATCATGAGCAAGAAACTGGCGGCCGGAGCGGATGTCATTGTTCTGGATGTCAAGACGGGCAGCGGTGCATTTATGAAAACAACGGAAGATTCCATCGAACTGGCGAAAACTATGGTGGATATCGGAAATTCCTGCGGCCGCAATACATATGCCGTTATTACGGATATGAACCAGGTGCTCGGCCGGTATGTCGGCAATGTTCTGGAAGTGAAAGAGGCGATTTCCGTATTGCATGGGGAAGGAGACGAAGAGCTTCGTACCGTATGCGAAACATTGGCATCCTTCATGCTGGTCGGAAGCGGGTTTGCCGATTCTACGGAGCAGGCAAAGGTCATGATAAATGACTGCATACAGTCCGGACGTGCCTTTGAAAAATTATGCGAAATGGTTCGTGCACAGGGCGGAGACGATTCCTATATTCGGAATCCCGAAAAATTCGGCAGGACCGAGTCGGAAGTATCCGTTTATGCACCGGAAGACGGATATATACAAAGTATCAATGCGGAAGAAATCGGCATGACCGGGCTGATTTTGGGCGGCGGCCGGGAAACGAAGGACGATGTCATCGATCCGCTTGTCGGCCTTCGCGTGGACAAAAAAGTCGGCGACTATGTTCGCAAGGGAGACTTGCTTGGCGTTTTGTATGTCAATCGAAAGGAAACCGAAGAGGCTGCCGTAAAGCGTATGCTCGGAGCGTATCGGTTCTCGCCAAAGAAGGCCGATTCGATTCCCACAATTTACGGTTATGTGGATGAAAACGGCTATTTTCCGCTCTGATAATCGAAATCGGGTAAGGCGGAACGAATGCTTTTCAAAAGTCAATATAAATATTTGATAAAATGATGAGACCACCACAAGAAATTGTGGTGGTTTTTTACAATCATACCCACATATTGTTGACAAACTCTATTCATTTGTTTATAATTAGTATGATACGGACCTGGGCAGTTTATGCCCGAAATCGCTCATTTTATTGGAGACTGGTTATGCTTTGGTATGTGTTCGGAATTGTCGCGGCAATTCTTATTGCAATTCTTGTAATCGATATGATTCGGCTGCAAAAGTGCTTTGAAGTGAATTCCGTCACGCTGCATGTACAACCGAATTCGAAGACATTCCAGAGTCCGAAATCATTGGTGTTTCTGTCCGATTTTCATAATCATTGCTACGGTAATGACAATGACGAACTGATTTGTGCAATCCTTGCCTGTCATCCCGATTACATCGTGATTGCCGGTGATATGATTGTACGGAAAGCCAAGAACAACGATCGTTCCGTCGGGCTTCTGAACCGTCTGTATCAATCCGGTATTCCCGTTATGTATTCTCTCGGAAATCACGAATCAAGACTTCGTGAGGAATTTCCGGAACGATATCGGGATTATATGCAAAAGATTGAAAATCCGCTGCTGACCGTTTTGGATAACCGGACGGTATCGCCGGAAGAAGGGCTTTATTTTGCCGGATTGACGCTTCCGAAAGACTGTTTTCGAAAAGGATTTGGCACCGGAAAGGTATCGAAAGAACAAATCGAGGAAATGATCGGAACCAGGCCGGACGGTGTTACCGTGTTGCTTGCGCACAATCCGAATCAATTTGAAGCCTATGACCGGTACGGCGCGGACATTACCTTATCAGGACATGTACACGGCGGCATTGTGAGGCTTCCGAAACTCGGCGGAGTCATTTCGCCGGAATGGAAACCGTTTCCGAAATATGACAGCGGACTGTTTCAGGGAACAAGGACCAAGATGCTGATTTCAAAAGGACTCGGAATGCATACGATTCCGGTTCGTTTATGGAACAAAGCGGAACTGATACATATTACCGTTATGACCGAACAGTCCGAACAAAATTTATAGAAAGGAGCTTCTCATGGACGTTTCATTTAAGCTGGAATCGTTTGAAGGACCGTTGGACCTGCTGATTCATTTGATTGAGAAAAACAAAGTAAGCATTTACGATATTCCGATTGCCATGATTACCGACCAGTACATGGAATACGTCGATGCGATGCAGAAGCTCCAAATGGACAATATCAGCGAATTTATGGTAATGGCGGCGTATTTGCTGAAGATTAAGTCCGAGATGCTTCTTCCGGCGCCGGTTGTCGAGGGCGAAGAAGTCGATC
The DNA here is from genome assembly GCA_045641285.1 of Lachnospiraceae bacterium. GTDB lineage: Bacteria > Bacillota > Clostridia > Lachnospirales > Lachnospiraceae > ISDg. The sequence goes on along the minus strand of JAZUGQ010000053.1, from coordinate 171,946 downwards.
CGAGAGCGGAACTGGTCGAGCGGCTGATAGAATACAAGATGTACAAATATGCATCCATGAATCTGAAAGACCGGCAGATTGACGCGGCAAAGCATTTATATCGGGACGAATCCATCCCGAAAGAAGTACTGGCATACAAGGAAGACGTGCAGGCCGAGGATGTGATCGGAGATTTGAAACTGTCCGAACTGAATCGGATTTTCCGGGATATTATGAAACGCCAGGAAAATAAAATCGATCCGGTCAGAAGCAAATTCGGCAAGATTGTCAAGGAAGAAGTGAATTTCCAGGAAAAGGTCAGAAAGATTCAGGAATACGGAATACAGCATAAACATTTCAGTTTCCGGAAGCTTCTGGAGAAGGCCGGTGACAGAATCGAAATTATTGTTACGTTCCTCGGTATTTTGGAATTGATTCATATGGGACGTATGTGCATTCGTCAGAATCACCTGTTTGATGATTTTGAAATCGATTATTTGGCAACCGATGTCGTTGCAATCGATCAATTCGCATAGATTGGAGTACACCAATGGAATACGAAGATAAGAAGGCTGCCATTGAAGGAATTTTGTTTACAATGGGAGATGCCGTAGAAGGCGAACGAATTGCCACCGCTCTGAATTTGCCGATCGAAGAATTCGAACGTCAGATAAATGAGCTGATTACGCAATACGAAGACAGCAGCCACGGAATTATGATCAGCCGTGTCGGAACGAAATATCAAATGTGCACGAAAGCGGAATGCTATAATGACCTGATTGCCCTTTGTCATGTGCCGCAAAAGCATGCACTGACCGATGTTATGCTGGAAACACTGGCGATTGTTGCATATAAGCAGCCGGTGACAAGAACGGATATCGAGGCAATTCGAGGAGTCAACAGTGACTTTACGATTAACAAACTGATAGAGTATCATTTGATTTGTGAATTGGGACGGCTGGATGCGCCGGGACGCCCGATTGTCTTCGGTACCACCGATGATTTTTTGAGAAGCTTCGGAGTATCGTCAATTGACGAACTTCCGTCAATTAATTCGGAACTTATGGATGAATTTAAACAGGAAGCAGAAGAGGAAGCAGAGATTGGAGTCTAACAGTTTTTTAACCAAAAGCTTTATTAAAACGTATTCGCAAAATGATGAAGTCTATGCCGACGGCTTTTCCTATTACAAGAACGGCCGTGTGACTCATGCGGTAGCATCAAAAGATAAATCCGTATATCAGTTTTCCGTGAAAGGAAATTACAATTATAAGGTTACGGTACATATGGGCGAAGAATTGAAATGTTCCTGTACCTGTGCCAATTTATCGAAGAACAGCGGTGTTTGCAAGCATATCATTGCATCGCTGTTGTTTCTGTCGCAATTCTCGCGAAATTCCAAGCCATCCTCACAATTGACGCCGGAGGAACAGAAGAACGGTCAGATTCTGGACTATTACAGCGAATTGGAATCCGGTATTACCCAGGGTGAAACCGCACATCTGGAAATATCATTCTATTATCATGGAATTCTCCGCCAGCCAACCGATTCCGTTATGATGCGAATCTCTCTCGGTTCCGGTCGATGCTATAAAGTTCAATCGATTAAGAAAATGCTCGAAACCATTCGGTCGGGACAGAATTTTATCCTGGGAAAGAACTTTACATATCGCCATGATATCATGGAATTTGACAAGAATTCGGAAGCGGTTCTGGAATATCTTCTCGAATTGTACGAACTGGAAGAACGGTTCGAAATCGTCGGCGAAAAATCCATTTTCCAGAAAAATGAGGTCGTTTTGTCGAAACGTCTGTTCCTGGAAATATTGAAACGAATCGGAACGGACCGGTTCACGTTATTTATCAATAACCGAATCATTGAAAATGTTACCTTTGCCGATTGCAATCCGTACATTTCCTATGATATCGATGCGGAAGAAGCATTTGTATCCATCGGATATGCGGAAAATTCCCGCATTTTCCCAATGGCTGCCGACGGAAGTCTGCTTCTGTATGACATGGTATTGTATCATCCGAGTTCTCAATTTACGAAGAATTATCTTCCGATTTACAATACGCTGTCCAAGGACAACAGCCCGATCGTTTTCCGGGACGAGTATGCAAAGCGCTTTTTGGAGGAGGTTCTGCCGAAATTAAGCGATACCATGAATATCGAAATTCCCGCAACGCTGCAGGAACGGTACCTGACGTTCCCGTTAGAGGCTACGATGTATCTCGATTATATCAATTATGATATTCGTGCCGAAGTGCAGTTCCGTTACGGGGAATATACCTTTAACAGTTTTGCGGAACCGGATATCCGAGGATATATTCTTGTTCGTGACAAGGAAAAGGAAGAAGCCATCCGCACGGCGATGAGTGACGCCGGATTTGAGGCTCACAGCGGCTATTATCTGCTGCGCGATACGGAGGATATCTTTGATTTCATTTCCGGCGACAGAGGGGATTTGGATGAACTTTGTACAATGATGTATTCATCATCCTTCCATACCCTGAAGATCAACAAGGGCGAAAAAGTATCATACGGCGTTCATATGAAGTCGGATGAAGATTATCTGACGCTGGATGTTTCTTACGATGATGTTCCGAAGAAGGAATTGGCGGACATTTTCCGGTCAATGAAATTGAAGAAAAAGTATTATCGTATGAAAGACGGAAATTTCCTGCTTTTGGATTCTCAGGCCATGCAGGAGAGCATGCAGTTTATAAAATCGCTCGGATCCATGCATCCGATGAAAGAGGAAGGCATTTGCGTCGATAAATCGCAAACCAGCTATCTGGAACAGATGCTTCGGATGTCCAATACCGAATATCAAATCGATGACTGCATTTATGAGCTGCTGGATCGTTTGAACAATCCGCCGAAGCGGACCTGTCCGGAGTGTATCAATGCCAATGTCAGACCGTATCAGATGGCCGGATTTGAATGGATGTGCAATCTTGCCCAAAACGGAATGGGCGGAATCCTTGCGGATGATATGGGTCTCGGCAAGACCTTGCAGGCAATTATGTATATGAGTACGCTGCCGGAGCACAGCAGAAGAATGGTTGTTTGTCCGACCTCTTTGATGTACAACTGGAAGGATGAAATTGAAAATTTTGCTCCATCCATGAGCTGCGATATCGTATGCGGAACACCGGAAGACCGCAGAAAAATCATTGAAGAAAGCACCTGCGATGTACTGATTACATCCTATCCGTTAATCCGTCGGGATTTGTCCTATTATAAAAATATCGAGTTTTCATCGGTTATTATCGATGAGGCCCAGAATATCAAAAACAGTGCATCCATGAATGCACAAAGCGTTAAAAATCTGAACACCAAGACAAAGTTCGCGCTGACCGGTACGCCGATTGAGAACTCCCTGTCCGAAATCTGGTCGATATTTGATTTTGTTATGCCGGGATATCTGTTTACTCATCCCAAATTTGTCAATGAGTATGAGAAACCGATTATGAACAATAATAAGGAGCTTCTGAATCAATTGAATATCCGAATTCAGCCGTATATTTTGCGGCGTATGAAACAGGATGTTCTGTCGGAACTTCCGGAAAAGACAGAAGAGAAGATTCTTGTTGATTTGTCCGAAAAGCAGAAGAAATTGTATGCTGCGTATCTGGAGCATTATAAGGGTGAATTCCATTTTGATGAAGAGGAATCGCAAATCGTGGAAAACCGCATCCGTATATTGAGTGCGCTGATGCGTTTGCGTCAGATTTGCTGCCATCCGTCCACTTTTATGGAAAATTATGACGGTGACAGTGCGAAAATGGAACTGCTTTTGGAGTTAATCGAAAAGTCTATCGCATCCGGACACAGAGCTTTGATTTTCTCACAGTTTACATCGATGCTGGAATTGATTCAGAAAGAATTGGACGACCGGAACATCGGTTATTTCTGCATTCGCGGAGATACCAAGATTACCGATCGGAATCGCTATGTGAAGCAGTTTAACGAAGGCGAAAATAATGTCTTTCTCATTTCGCTGAAGGCCGGAGGTACCGGTCTGAACCTGACGGGTGCGGATACGGTAATTCATGTGGATCCCTGGTGGAATCCGGCTGTGGAAGATCAGGCAACCGATCGTTGTTACCGAATCGGTCAAATGAAGAATGTACACGTCATCAAGCTGCTGTCCAGAGGCACGATTGAAGAGAAAATATACAAATTGCAGCAGAAGAAGCAAAAACTTGCGGATGCCGTGATCGAGCATCAGGAAGATTTGTTAAATAAACTGACAAAAGAAGAACTGCTGGAAATCTTTTCATGATTTTTGTGTCATAGGAAACAGAATACAATATACGAGCAGGAGACAATTTCCTATTATGTAAAAAACAAGCTGAACATTATCTGTTCAGCTTGTTCTTTATTTTGTCTTTATAGCTTATTTATTCTTCCAGGAATTTGGAATAGTATTTCTGAACCAAATTATCCAGGAAAACTTCATTGATATCACCGAAGTTTTCAATTAGAAGTTTCTTCATTCCTTCCAGCTTCAGCATATAATTCTCTTCATCGCTGGAATCTTCCTTTTCGAATTCATGAACGGTCTTGGAAGTGATATTCAACATCATCCAGCTGTTAAACAGCTTCGTCAAACGTTTGCCGCTGATGGAAAGAATGAATTGTGAATTCTTAATTTCCTGAGGCTGAAGAGTACGCTTGGAACTGCTCGGAACATGGGAAATGAACAGGTTTTCCACTTCGTCGTCACTCGTTAATCGCATGAAAGATTCAATATTTGCGACGGATTCGGAAGAGTTCGCTTTGTTGTTCTTCTTATACTTCGAATAGCTGGATACCTGATGAGGTTTATAGAAATCAAATTCCTCTTCGTTATTTGTATTCGGTGTATAGTCGGGAACAAATCCGGCATAATTATCCAGTTCATCGGTATCTTCAAATACAATCTTCTGACCGTTGGTTAATTCTTTTACAAGATTTGCCTGACGAATCTGCTCTTTCTTTGCCTGTGCATTGATTGCCTCGACTTCCTGTTTTCTTGCTTCCACCGATTTCTTGAATTCATCCAATGCGGTAGGAGCGGCAGCTTCAGCGCGCGCAAGTTCCTCTTCGTTGGAAGAATAGTCCGGAACAAATCCGTGAAATTCATTATCCAGCAATGCATCGTTCGGAGCAACAGAAAAATTCTTGTTCGAACCGACAGCTGCAAAATTGGAAGAATCGGCAGGTTTTTCCGGATTTGCAAAGGAAGAACTCTGGCTGATTTCAGGAATATTTTCAAGCTTCGGATTGGTTTCAATGACTTCTTCGATAATATCATTGTCAACGGAAACCTTGATCTTCGTATCCTGAATATCGGTAGGTCTGGAAGGAATCGATTCAAACTCAAAGGTTTCTTTCTTGGAATATCCGTCCGGAATGATATCTTCAATCACGGTATTGGAAGTTTCCTCGGGAGCTTCAAACGGTGACGATTCCGGAGTAATCACAGGTTTTACAACGGTTTCCGGTTTCTTTGTCGCTTTATTGATCTGCTCCGGAACAGCTACCGGCTTAACGGAAACGGAAGCGATAGTATCCGCAGCACGGGAAGCATTGTCCTGTTTCTTCTGATTCTTCGACATGCTTGCTTTTTTGAAGTTTGCAAGGAAATCAGAGAACGCATCCGGAACGGATTCTGTTTTCTTTTCTTCCGGCTGTACATAGTCAATCGGATCCTGTGCATTGTTGACAGGAGAGAAGTAACTTTCGTTTTCCGTCTTCTTCGTGGATTTCGGTTCGGCCGGCTTAAATTCGGTTACAACCGGAGCGTCAATGATTTTATCTTCATCCAGTTCATCTGATGTAACACGTTCCACTTCGACAAAAATCGGTTCTTCGGAGGAAGTCTCGTCGATTTCGTCTTCCGAAGCGGTTACAGTGTCTTCCGACGTATCTTCGGAAACTTCTTCGTCATCCTCGTCATCGTCGGAATCGTCTTCCTCGTCGTCGGAATCGTCCTCATCGGAATCGTCTTCGTCATCGTCCGAATCGTCATATTCATCCTCATCCGAATCGTCGTCATCCTCATCGGTATCTTCGTCGTCGGAAGTGTCTTCTTCATTTTCAATGGTTTCGGAAGGAATTTCAAGTTCTGAAGCGGAAACTTCTTCTGCGGATTCTTCCGGAACTTCGTCTGTTATTGCTGTATCATCGGAGAGTACATCGGATTCTTCGGAACTATTCTCGGACTCCTCGGCATTGTCTTCGGAAGCGTTGCTGTTACTCCAGTCAATCTGTTTCGAAGGATCGCTGAATATCGGCTGCTGATCCTCTACCTTGTCGGACGGAACAACATACGGCTGCTGATAATCGGAGAATGACATCTTGACTTCTTCAACCGGTTCTTCGTTTTCTTCCGCAGCGTTTTCTACAGCTTCATAAGCAGAAGAAGCATGCTGCTGAATGTAATTTGCAAGATTTTCTTCCTGCTTCTTTTCAAATTGATATGCGGTAAGCGGGCGCTTCGGAGTAAATGCGGTGGAATCATCTTCATTGGATTCCGCTTCTTCATTCTGAAGAGCTGCAGTCTCGTTTTTGGTCATCTCTTCGTAGAGAGTGGCATGTTTCTTCTGAGGCTTTTTGGCTTCAAATACAGGAGAATCGGAAGAGTCTTCCTGCTTGGGTTCTTCCTTTTTGTTCGGGCGAAGGAAGGAGAAGCCTTTCTTTCTTGTTGCCGCATTTGCCATAAATTCAATCGGAGGTTCTTCGCTATCGGAATCATCCGATGAACTGTCTTCCACGGTAACCGGAATCTTTTCGTTGACCGGCTGTTTCTTAAGCGGGGAAGCTGGTTTGATTTCAATGGAATCCTCTTCTTTTACGGGATCTTCAACGGGAGCCTGTACCTGATATGCGGTGTCGGAAACGGGTGTCGGAATTTCTTCGACAGTTTCTTCCTCGATAACAGGAGAGGAAACTTCTTCGGGCACTTCCGCCGGAGTCGTATCGACAGAAACTTCAACCGCGGGAGCTTCCGAAACAGTCTGTTCGATTGCTTCGGCAGTTACGGATACGTCCGGTTCCGATTCAATATATGCTTTTTGTTCTTCAATATGTTCTTCGTAAACCGCATTTTCGGAAGTGGTCTCGACAACCGGAGCTTCCGGAGCCGCAACAGGCACTTCTTCGGGAGCGGGAGCGGTGAATACCGGAACTTCCGAAAAGGCATTCAATATCGTAGCATTTGTCGCAGGAATCGAGGACTCTGCCGGAGCAGCTTCCGCAACCGGCTGCGGAGCCGTAAATACGGGTTCTTCGACAGCGGGAGGAGTGAAGCCGGGAGTCGGCTCGTTCACGGTATCGGACGTATCACCGGAAGAACGCCGCTTTTCGGCAGCCTGAAATGAAATGAAGCATTTCATTGCGTTCTTCTTATCGTCTTTATTGACAAAAATACGGTATACTTCATCCCGCATGCCATATTCATATGCGCCTTCGATTCCGTGTTCCTTCATAAATGCAAGAAAACGCTCGGCAACATCTTGTTTGGGCATGGAAACAAACGATACCATATCATTGGATTTGTTATCAATCAATGAAATATTGCAATCCACGCAAATGGTAGTACCCATAGGGTATTCTTTTTTACAGGTCGGACAGAACGGCATTGGTTTCCTCGTTTCTGCGCAGCATATTATTTTCTCCTCATGGCATCCGGACAGCAGCGCACATCCGAACACGGTCATCATTTCGCAATCCGTAAATTACGTCGATGTTACATAAAATATATTATATTAAATATTTAATAATATTTCAATCATTTTTTCAAATCGATAACTCATCAAAATGAGTATTTGCAAGTTCCGTCAAAAGCGAGGGATCGTCATCCGGAAAATGCTCTTTCAACTGATCGGAAATTACTTTATTTATCATAAAATAATATTCCGGAGTTCCTTCGTTGACGTATCCTTCAGTCAAGAGTTCATCGGAATCGGAAATAATCGAGCGGATGGACTCCAAACTCAGTTCGTCTTTCAGATATTGTTTGATTTCCGTAATCCGTTTGTCCTGTTCCTCCGCTTTCGGAAGCAGTTCATTTTTATATTTGAGCCGTTCGATGACGGAAACCGCAATGAACGCGACAATCATGACCGCCAACACGACGGATGCGAGAGAATTCAAAGGCAACACATCGAGAACGCTTAATACAAACAATAAACCAATAAACGGTGTCAGCCAGGCAAACATGAGAGACGTGGAACGGGAATCTTCCGCCTGTTCGCGATAGGATTTAAATGCTTTTTCTTTGGAAAGAATGAGCGGAACTTCTCTTTTTTCAAAATTTTCCTGAAGATCCTCCAGATAGTCTTCGTCATCTTTGTCGTCGGAAGTATCGGACGATGCCGAGGTGAGATCAAAGGAGTCATCATCCATTTCGGAAATCTGTTCGATGGAATCCGCATCGGACATGGTGGCCTGATATTTGCCCAAGCGGAACAGCTCGGACGAAACAAAGGTTTCAAATGCCCTTGTAATGCGTTCCCGGTCCTTCTCCTGACAGGAAATATCGATATGACCGGTTTCTTCGTTGACAGACGTGTCTATCGTTAAGTTGGAATAATCCAAATAGGTTCTGAACCGTTCTACAAGACGGGAACTTTTGACGGAAAAAATCGTCTCCGTATCGGACAGTTCTTCCACCAAATCGCATTTGCAGTCAAAGCATTTGGTATAGCCCGGCTGGTATTCGGCTTTGCATTTCGGACAAAACGGCATAACGTGCCTCCTAAATAAGATTTTGCTATAATATTATAATGCAAATAAGCTTAAATGGCAAGAATTTCTTGCCATGTGATAGGCGAAATGTTATACTGTTTTTGATTTTGGAAAGGACGTGACAATATGAGAAAATTAGCATTGTCGGATGATATTTTGCTGAGTGTGGAAAAGCCTGCACGATATATCGGCGGAGAGATGAATATGGTCATGAAACAGCCGGAAGATGTCGATATCCGGTTTGCCATGTGTTTCCCCGATGTCTATGAAGTCGGAATGTCGCATCTGGGAATTCAGATTCTGTATGACATGTTCAACAAACGGAAGGATACCTGGTGCGAACGGGTGTATTCTCCGTGGGTGGATTTGGACCGTATTATGAGGGAACGGAAGATACCGTTATTTGCATTGGAATCACAGGACCCGGTCCGGTCATTTGACTTTCTGGGAATTACACTGCAATATGAAATGTGCTATACCAATGTCCTGCAGATACTGGATTTGGCACAGATTCCGCTGCATGCATGCGATCGCACGGAACAGGACCCGATCGTAATCGGAGGAGGTCCCTGCGCATATAATCCGGAACCGATTGCCGAATTTTTCGATTTCTTCTATATCGGAGAAGGAGAAACCGCATACGATGACATTTTCGATTTATATAAAAACAACAGGAAAAACGGAGGAAGCCGGGCGGATTTTCTGAGACAGGTTTCGCATATCCCGGGAATGTATGTTCCGAGTCTGTACCGAGTTTCCTATCACGAAGACAAAACACTGAAGAGTTTCGAGCCGATTTATGAGGATGTGCCGAAAACGATCCGCAAGCAGGTGGTTACGGACCTGGATGAATGTCCGTATCCGGAAAAGCAGCTGGTACCGTTTTTAAAGGTTGTTCAGGACCGTGTCGTTCTGGAGCTTCAGAGAGGATGCACGAGAGGATGCCGGTTCTGTCAGGCCGGAATGATTTATCGTCCGAACCGGGAACGCAGTGTGCCGAAACTGATGGCACTGGCAAACAGTCTTCTGGATACGTCGGGACAGGACGAAATCAACCTGAGCTCATTGAGTTCCAGTGACTTTTCCGATCTTCCCGAATTGGCATACGGATTGATCGACGAATGCAAAAGACGTCATGTCACGGTTTCGCTGCCGTCGCTTCGAATCGATAATTTCGCAATCGATGTCATGAAAAAAGTATCGGACGTGTATCGTACGAGCATTACATTTGCACCGGAAGCCGGAACGCAGCGAATGCGAAACGTCATCAATAAAGGCCTGACCGAGGAAGAAATCCTGGACGGCGCCTATAAAGCCTTCCTGGCCGGTTGGAACAAGGTCAAATTATACTTTATGCTGGGACTTCCGACCGAAACGGAAGACGATGTCAAAGGAATCGCGCTTCTGGCGGAAGAAATTGCCAAGAAATACTATACGATTCCCAAAGAAGAACGAAAAGGAAAAGTAAACGTAACAATCAGTACTTCGTATTTTATCGCCAAGCCGTTCACTCCGTTCCAGTGGATGCCGATGATTTCCAAAGAGACGTTCCTGGAACATCAGAAATTACTGAAAGCAACCGTCGGCGAACAGCTGAATCATAAGAGCCTGGAATATCACTGGCACGATGCGGAAACCAGCGAGCTGGAAGGAATTTTCGCAAGAGGTGACCGTACGCTGTCCGCCGTGATTGAAGACGCATACCGGGCCGGGTGCATGTATGATGCTTGGACCGAACATTTCCGTTATGACATTTGGAAAGACTGCATGAACCGTCACGGAGTTTCGGTGGATTTTTACAATCTCAGAGAGCGGCCGAAGGACGAGCTGCTTCCGTGGGATTTCATCGACATCGGCGTTCGGCGCAATTTCCTGTATCAGGAATATGAAAAGGCAAAGCAGGAAATTGTCACACCCAATTGCATGACCCAATGTTCCGGATGCGGTGCTTCCGTATTCGATTGCGGTATCTGTAAGAAAAAAATGCAGGAGAAGGAGGAACGGAGATGACGGTTCGGGTTCGATTTTCCAAATTCGGGCGTCTGCGTTTTCTGGGACACCTGGATGTCTTGCGGTTTGTACAGAAATGCTTTGCCAGAAGCGGTCTTCCGATTGCCTACAGCGAGGGATTTCATCCGCATATGCTGATCAGTTTTGCGCAGCCGCTCAGCCTGTCCATGACAAGCGACGGAGAATATTTTGATTGTGAAATGACGGAGCCGGTTCCGCCGGACGAAATCAAAAACCGGTTAAATGAAGTACTGTGCGACGGATTTTATATTCAGTCGGTATCCGTTTTGCCGGAGAGAGGTCCCAATGAGAGAAAAATAACCGGAATGTCTCAGATTGCCGGTGCAATGTATTTGTGCCGCTGTGACCGCGAGATTGCGGATATCGTGGATGCGGGACTCCGAAAGCTGGCGGCTTCGGATTCCTACATCATGGAAAAGCAGGCAAAGAACGGCATGAAAGAAGTCGATGTCCGTGCCGGAATTCACGCCGTCGGGATTGTTCATGAGGACGGCAACATCGAGTATCCGGTACGGGACAATCAATTTGAAGTTCCGGAATCTCTGACCGACGGATTCGGCCGTGCCCATTCCGAACATGCCGAGAATCCGGACGGATGCTATTCCGTCGTTCTCTGTTTGGATGCGGGAAGCGAAAACAACATTTCCACGGATTTGATTGCCGCGGCCCTGAATCACATTTGCAATACCGATTATGAAAGAATGTTTTTGTCACACAGAATGGAACTTTACGGGAAAAAGGACGGAACAATGGTTCCGCTCGAAATTTTGAATCAGAGGTAACCGATGTCCGAGACCAAGATAATGTATCGAAAGAATAATGCAGTGATTTGCGCCGGTTTTGAAGACGGTGCCATGACCAAATTATCGGTCGGAGAGTGGAATCCCGGATTGACGGTCGGGGATATGTATGTCGGGCGAATCGAATCCATCGTGGAAGGCATTCACGGCGCATTCGTATCGGTTGGAGGTGATTCCAACTGCTTCCTGAAATTTGACCGGGCGACCAATCCGATATGCAAAATGATGCACGCGGACGGGAAACTTCATACCGGTGACGAACTGCTTGTTCAGATTGAAAAAGAGGCCGGGAAAAATAAGCCCGCATCGGTCGTGGCGGATTTTTCGATTACCGGTGTCAATCTCGTGCTGATTCACGGAACCGCGAATGTATTATTTTCCTCCAAAATCACGGATGCTGCCTGGAAAAACAAAATGCGTCCGATTGCCGAACAATGGATTGACGGCACGTATTCCGTTATGCTTCGGACGAATTCGTATACGGCTTCCGAAGACGAGCTGTTGCAGGAAATGATGACGCTGAAAACCATTTATCATACTGCTGCGAATACCTGCAAAACCCGTACCAAAGGGACCTGTCTCTATCACGGAACACCGGAATTTTTATGCGAATTACGGGATGATTATACCGAATTTCCGGAGTCGATCATTACGGACGATCCCGAAATGTATGAGAAAATACTGGACTTTACGAAACAGTTCCGGCCTAAGTACACCGATTCGGTTACACTGCTAAATGACGGTTATCCGTTGGAACTCCGATATAAAATGAATGCCAATCTGAAGGACGTCACAAATCGTAAGGTATGGCTGAAAAGCGGGGCATATCTGGTCATTGACCCGACGGAGGCGATGACTGTCATTGATGTCAATACCGGGAAAGCGTCGGCCGGAAAAACGGTTCGAAACAGCTTTCTGGAGTGCAATCTGGAAGCCGCAAAGGAAATCGCAAGACAGATTCGTGTCAGAAATCTGTCCGGAATTATCATGGTGGATTTTATCGATATGAAAGACCCGTCCGAGCAGGCGATATTACTGAAAGAACTTCGGAAACTGACCGAATCGGATCCGATCAAAACCGTTGTCGTGGACATGACGAAACTGAATTTGGTGGAAATCACACGGCTCAAAAAACGAAAACCGGTAAAAGAGGCAATGAGAGACCTGGAAGTTTGAATATTTTTCTTGACTTTGAAAAATGAGTGTGTTATATTTGTTGAGTATGCCGCACAACGAGGTTATAAGTATGCCCATTTTTGGACATCACCGTAATTGGCGAGTAATGATAATAGGAGGTACCCTGTATGTACGCAATTATTGCAACTGGTGGAAAGCAGTACAAGGTAGCGGAAGGCGATATCATTAAAGTTGAAAAACTTGGTGCAACGGAAGATGGGAACGTGGTATTTGATCAGGTTCTTGCTGTTAACAACGGAAGTCTCGTAGTTGGAACGCCTGTTGTTGCCGGTGCAACCGTATCTGCAACTGTTCTTGGCGAAGGAAAGGCTAAGAAGGTTATTGTTTACAGATACAAGAGAAAGAGCGGATATCATAAGAAGAACGGTCACAGACAGCCTTATACACAGGTTAAGATTGACAAGATCAATATGTAATGATGGTTCTTTCATAGGAGGTAACAACTATGATACGAATTACATTTCATAAGCTTGATGACAGGTTCTGTGGTTTCGATTGCGTAGGACATGCCGATTTTGTGGAAGATGGTTATGATATTGTTTGCGCGGCGGTTTCGGCACTGACCGTAAATTGCTGCAATTCCATTGAGAAACTGACAAACGATTCCATCGAATCTTCTCAGGAAGACGGTAACGTTCGATGCAGACTGAAGCATCCGGCGAGTCCGGAAAGTGAACTCTTATTTCGATCCTATCAGATGGGAGTTCAGGACATTGCGGAACAGTATCCGCAATGCGTAAAAGTAACTGTGAAATAGTTTAACACGTTTTTTAGGAGGTAATGGTCATGTTAAGAATGAACCTTCAGTTATTCGCTCATAAAAAGGGTGTTGGTTCCACAAAGAACGGTAGAGATTCCGAGTCCAAGAGATTGGGTGCCAAGAGAGCAGACGGACAGTTTGTTAAGGCTGGCAACATTCTTTTCAGACAGCGTGGCACCAAGATTCATCCCGGTGTAAATGTTGGTATCGGCGGTGACGACACACTGTTCGCATTGGTTGACGGAACTCTTCGTTTTGAGACCAAGGCAGGCGGCAAGAAGCTGGCTAATGTTTATCCTGATGCAGAGTAATTTGAATTAAGGACGAATGCCCCGTTTTGACGAAACTCGTTGGAACGGGGCTTTTCACTTTTGATGTTTGGAATTGGAGGACGTATGTTTGCAGATACTGCTACAATTTATATCCGGTCCGGTAACGGCGGAGACGGTCATGTAGGATTCCGCAGAGAAATGTTTGTCGCTGCGGGAGGACCGAACGGCGGAGACGGAGGAAAAGGCGGGGACCTCATTTTCGAGGTGGATGAAGGCCTGAATACGTTAAATGACTTTCGTTATATCCGGAAATATTGTGCCAAAGACGGACAGCCGGGCGGAAATAATTGCTGCCACGGTGCCGACGGTGAGGATATGATTGTCAAAGTTCCGGAAGGAACCATCATTAAAGAAGCCGAATCCGGAAAAGTCATTGCCGATATGTCTCACGACAACAAACGCGTTGTTCTGTTAAAAGGCGGACGAGGCGGCAAAGGAAACATGAATTATGCAACTCCTACCATGCAGGTTCCGAAATATGCGCAGCCCGGTCAGAAGGGCAAAGAGCTGAATGTCCTTCTGGAATTGAAGGTAATTGCGGATGTCGGTCTGGTCGGGTTTCCGGATGTCGGAAAATCCACGTTTTTGTCCCGTGTGTCCAATGCAAAACCGAAGATTGCAAATTATCATTTTACGACTTTGAATCCGAATCTTGGAGTCGTTTCGCTGGAAGGGACAAACGGATTTGTCATTGCGGATATACCGGGCCTGATTGAAGGGGCTTCGGAAGGTGTCGGTCTGGGACATAAATTCCTGAAGCACGTGGAGCGCTGCAAAGTGATTATTCATTTGGTTGATGCCGCTTCCACGGAGGGACGTGATCCGGCAGACGATATTTTGAAAATCAATGAAGAACTGAAGAAATATTCGGAGGTTCTTGCCAATAAACCGCAGATTATTGCGGCCAATAAAATGGATTTGTTCAGTGAGGAAGAGCAGGAAATTGCCATGTCTCTGATTCGGGACGGACTTCCGGAATCCATGAAGGATATCCCGATCATTCCGATGTCGGCCGTCAGCGGATACGGTATTAAGGATGTCTTATTTGCCGCTTACAATATGCTGAAGGAATGCAAAGAAGAGCCGATTACGTTTGAACAGGAATATTTTCCGGAGACCAATGACGGTGCGGACGAGCCGTTCACCGTGGAATACGACATGGAAAATTCCGTTTATGTTGTGGAAGGTCCCCGAATTGACAGAATGCTTGGATATACGAATCTGGATTCCGAAAAGGGATTTGAATTCTTCCAGAATTTCCTGAAGACAAACGGAATTCTGGATCAGCTGGAAGCTCTCGGAATTCAGGACGGAGATACCGTAAGAATGTACGGACTGCAGTTTGATTATTACAAATAATCGAAAGGAAATGAGTATGAACAGTAAACAACGCGCTTATCTGAAAGGCTTGGCAATGAATATGAACCCGATTTTTCAGATTGGAAAATCAAGTCTTACCCCGGAATTCTGTGAGGCGATTCGGGAAGCTCTGGAAGCCCGGGAACTGATTAAAATTTCCATTCTGAACAACTGTGATGACGATCCCAAGGAATTGGGACGCATTTTGTCGGAGCGGACCGGTTCGGAACTGGTTCAGATTATCGGGAAAAAGATTGTTTTGTATAAAGAATCCAAAAACAATAAAAAAATCGAACTTCCGAAAGCAAAGAATTCCGAAAAGTAATTGTCGGAGACGGAGGATAATGGGATGAGAATAGGTATTTTGGGTGGCAGTTTCGATCCGATTCATGTCGGTCATATCAATATTGCAAATGCGGCAAAACGTCAATTTAACCTGGATTCGGTATGGATTATGCCTGCCAAAATTCCTCCGCATAAGAGAAACGGGCTTCATACGGAAGACATCCACCGCCTGCAAATGATTGATTTGGCTTTACTTTCGGAAGAAAATCTGGAAATCAATCTTCTGGAATTTGAGCGAAATGACATTTCGTATACATCGGACACACTGCGCCTGATTACCGAACATTTTACCAATGACGAATTCTTTTATATCATGGGTCAGGATTCTCTGAAAGATTTTCCGACCTGGCATGAGCCGGATAAAATCGCATCCATGGTAACGGTTCTGGTTGCTGTAAGAAACGGAAACGAGCGCGAATTCCAGGCTTTGGTGGATGAACGTAACAACCAATACGGGGATGTTTTTCGCATTATTACAATTCCGTATGACGAAGTATCGTCTTCGGAAATCCGCGATTTATTGAAGCATGGGGATTCCGTGGAAGGACTGCTGCCGCCCAAGGTGGAGCAGTATATTCATCATTGCGGAATATATGATACAAACAGTGATGTAATAACGACGGAAACCATGAAGCAATATCGTGACATTACCGACAGGCTGCAGGAAACGCTGTCGGAACACCGTCTGATGCATTCAAAGGGTGTTGCATTTACCGCGGTCAATATTATTTGTTCCATGTACGATAACGGCTATATATCCGAAAAGGAACGATTTTGCCTTGCCAACAAGGTGCTTCTTGCAGGAATTCTGCATGACTGTGCCAAGTATATACCGGATAGCGAAATAATTGAATTTTGCCGTGACCATCAGATCGACATTAAAGATGATGAAAAGGAATTTCCGCAGATTCTGCATGCTCCGGCCGGACGGTATTTGGCCGAGGCCGAATACGGAATCACGGATGATGAAATCCTGTCGGCAATTCTGTATCATGTGAACGGAAAACCGGATATGAACATCACCGAAATGGCTGTGTTTTTAAGTGATTATTTCGAACCGACGCGAACTCAAGGATGTACGCCGTCTCTTTCCGTTTTGCGAAGAAGCGCATTGTCAAATCCGTATGAAACTGTTATACTTGTAGCAGGAGCTACAATACATTTTCTAAATACAGTCGGATACCGGTATTATCCGATTTTAAAAGAAACGCTGGAACATTACGAGAAGGTCTACGGAATTACTTATGCGGACCGATATTCTGAAAAATAAGGAGAAATTATGAATTATACTTCTAAGGATTTAGCAAAAACTGCATATCTTGCATTGGACAGCAAAAAGGGATTTGATATTAAGGTTATTGAAATCGGACAGGTTTCATCACTTGCCGATTATTTTGTAATTGCTGACGGAAATAACAGCTCTCAGGTTGATGCGATGGTCGATGAAGTCATGTTGAAACTTCATGAGGAATACGGATTGGATCCGAAACGCGTGGAAGGTGCGAAGAACAGCGGCTGGATCCTGATGGATTACGGTGATATCGTAGTTCATGTATTTTCTTCTCAGGACCGTCTGTTCTATGATTTGGAACGCGTTTGGAGAGACGGAACCGTATTGGAGACAAAGGATTGGACCAACAAGACAGAAGAGTAGGAAAATAAAATTAGAGAAAACGAAAAAAAGTCGCGAGTTCCTTTCATGGGGAATTCGCGACTTTTTGTTTTAAAAGAATCTGAAAACTATCGAAAAAGGTTCCGATGATTTCATAAAGAAAATATCATTGCATCCATATTGGCGGCAGCAGATAAAGATGAATAAACAATATTAATGATACATCCGAAACAGTCCGATAACGGAACCGAGGATTTTGCAATCCGGAACAATGATAGGGCTCATGGTATCATTTTCGGGCTGAAGACGAATATGTCCGTTTTCTTTATAAAATGTCTTAACCGTTGCCGAATCATCTACCAATGCAACGACGATTTCTCCGTTCCGTGCAGTTTCCTGGCGTTTTACCAAGATCTGGTCACCGTCATAGATTCCGACATTGATCATGCTTTCTCCTTTTACTTTAAGGAAAAACGTTTCTTCGTTCGGCATGTATTCGACAGGAATCGGGAAGTAATCCACGATGGATTCGGTTGCGAGTATCGGCTGCCCTGCAGCAACCGTTCCGACCATAGGAACATTTACCATCTCACGCGAAGTGGGGCGGAACGAATCATCTACAATCTCAATGCATCTCGGTTTTGCCGGATCCCTTCTGATATATCCGTTTTGCTCCAATGTTTCCAAATGCGAATGAACCGAAGACGTGGATTTCAAATCGACGGCAATACAGATATCGCGAACCGAAGGCGGATATCCTTTGCTCAATATCTGACTTTTAATATATTCCAGAATTTCCTGCTGTTTCTTTGTAATCTTTCCCGGCATACGACACCTCCTATATGCAAGAAGCATATTCTTTTCTTATCGTTTATATTTTATCATAGGAAAATTCAAAAAGCAAACATTAGTTCGATAAAAATCAATGCAAAAATCAACAAAAATAATACAGAACAAACATTCGATTTTTGTGCAATATTTCGAACAAATGTTCTTGACAAACAGAACAAATGTTCGTATAATGCAAATACAAACAAACGTTCGATTGACTTACTGCTTTGCAGACGGAATTTTGGGAAAGAGAGTGAACGATTATATGAACACCAACGAAATGAAGAACAATAACAATTACGGAAAGAAAAAATGCTGTGAGAAGAGACATCCGAAGCGTTGCTCCGGAAAGCGTTCCGTAAATTTGGTTACAACACTTTTGCTTGTTGCTGCGGCGTTTACGGTTATATTGCTTTTGAACGGTACCGTTCGAAGCAATGCACAGAGCACTGAACGCAATAAGCTTGTTACATCGGTATATGTTGAAAGAGGTGATAATCTATGGGATATTGCCAGCAAATACTATACCAAGGATTGCGGAAGCATGAAAGATTACATCAAAGAAATTAAGAGAACAAATAATATTGACAGTGATACCATATATTATGGTTATTCTATTCTGATTCCTTATTATCGTTAATTCTTATGGCTTTTTCCAGGAGGAAATTGTTCCCGATGTAATTGCATTAAACAGACGCTCCCGCACACCGGGGGCGTTTTTGTCGATTTCCTTTATTAAATTCTTGGAGTCTTCCCGTTTGGTAACGCCGTCGGCAGGACAGGGGTTTTTGAAGACAGGAAGATTGTATTTATGCTGAAATCCGACAATATCACATTCGTTAACATATATCAAAGGGCGAATTAATGTAATATCCATACGATCCAGATAGGTTACCGGAGAGAACGTATGAAACCGTCCTTCGTATATTAATGACATCATCATGGTTTCGATTACATCATCCTTATGATGAGCATATGCAAGTTTGTTGCATCCGAGCTTCTTGGCTTCTTCGTTAAAAGCCCCTTTTCTCAATTTTGCACAAAGACTGCAGGGATTACTTTCTTTTCGGATGTCGAATACGATGTCCTTAATCTGAGTCGGGATGACTGTGAATTCAACCTGCAATGTATCACAAAGATTCTGTATTTCGGTATAATCAATCTCGTAGCCGAGATTGACCGAAATTGCTTTGACGGTATACGGAACCGGGTAAAAACGACGCAATTCCGCAAGTGCATACAATAGAGTAAGGCTGTCTTTTCCTCCGGAAATTCCAATTGCAATACAATCATTTGGCTCAATCATTTTATAATCATCGACGGCTCTTCTTGTATAGCTGAGTAATTGCTGTAATTTCATATGTAACCTCCCGGAGAAAATCGAATCAACAGGACTTGTCGGAATGAATGGATTCCTTTGAATTCTATATTATTATATCAATTAGGGCCTTGGATTCAAGCATTTTTTGCATTTTGCCTGAAGTAATAAAATTTAGCCATATTCCCAGTTTTAAGTAGAATATATTTCTGTTTTATGGTAGAATATCATTGAAATATGCTAATCAGTTATCTGTATGATTTCAGTGTTTTGTGTGAATACTTTATATTTGTGGGAAGACTGCAGATCGGATTTAAAATACTATAAACAGAGAGGTATCCGAATGAATTTTCAGGTACAAAAAATTGGGAATGAGATAAAAAAGAATATCAAAGGCAAGGATGTTATTATAAGCAAGGTTTTGTGTGCCATGTTTGCCGGCGGACATATTTTGCTCGAAGATATTCCCGGAGTCGGAAAGACGACATTGGCGGTATCCATTTCGGAAGCTATGGCAATGAATTATAAGCGTGTTCAGTTTACTCCCGATGTTATGCCGAGTGATATTACCGGCTTTAAGATGTATAACAGTCTTTCTCAAAAATTCGAATATCATGAAGGTGCTGCCATGTGCAATCTGTTCCTGGCAGACGAGATTAACCGAACATCACCGAAAACCCAGTCCGCATTGCTGGAGATTATGGAGGAAGGCCGGATCTCCGTCGACGGAGAAACCTATTATATTCCGAAACCGTTTATTGTAATTGCCACACAGAATCCGTTCGGATCATCCGGAACACAGAAACTTCCGGAATCTCAGATGGACCGTTTTATGATTCGTTTGTCCATGGGATATCCGGATCATAATTCGGCAATCGATATTCTGAAAGCGGAAACCGTTAATAATTCAATTGAAAATGTAATTACCACAGAACAGTTTCTGGAACTGCAGGAACAGGTTAAGAATGTGTTTGTTGATGATGCTGTCTATGAGATGATTGTAAATATTTCCGAGGCAACCAGAAATTCCGAGAACATTCAGTTGGGCCTCAGCCCGCGAGGAACCAAAGCCCTGTTAAAGATGGCAAAATCACAGGCATTCATTTGCAATCGTAATTATGTATCTGCAGAAGATGTCATTGCCAATCTGTCCTGTGTAATGTCTCACAGACTTGTTTTGAGTGCAAAGGCCAAGGCAAAGAATATTGATTTGGATTTCATTTTAAATAAAATCATGAATGATATCAGAGTGCCGAAGATTTAATCCTTCGGTACTTTCTGTAAACAAATGAAAGTGACAACAGTGGGGTAGTATATGAAACGTAAAATCATGGCATATATAAGGTATATTGCATGCCTTTTTGTCATTACTTTTCTCTATTTGTTCAACAATCATACGGCAATGCTGTTGATTCTGTTCATAGCAATCATTTTGCCGTTGATGTCTGTCATCTGTTTCTTCCTGTTTTACAAACGATTTCAAATAGGCATTTCATTTTCTCATGCAGTCGTTGGGCGCGGAGAGAAGGCAAAACTGATTTTTCATATTAAGAACAGTTCGTTATATCCACAGCCGAAGCTCAGTATTTATTTTGATATTTCCAACGAAAAAAATCCGAATGATACGCAGTTTATTCAGGAATTATATGTCGGACCGAAAGAAGAATTTGATTACGAAGTGGAAATCGGACTGATGAACTGCGGGAATTTTAAGGCCAGATTAATCCAATTCGAAATGTGGGATTTGCTTGATTTTGTAAGACGCAGGATTTCCGTTAACACTTCCGCAGAATGCATTTCTTTACCGGTTGAACTTGTAATGGATAATTCAATTAATGAGTTTTCAGGTGACAATACCAACGAAACCGTTTATGAAAAATACGCAAAAGGAAATGATCCTTCGGAAATCTTTGAAATACGCGAATTTCATGACGGAGACCGATTGCAGACCATTCATTGGAATCTCAGTGCGAAACAAAACGAATTGATGGTAAAAGTATTTTCTGATGTGACCGGAGAAACATTTGATATTTTTCTTTGCAATGATTATACGGACAACCGTCAGATGGATTCCTATTTTGATCTGATATATACCATCGGACTGTATTTGTGTCGTAACCGGATTTCGTTTTCGCTAAGCTGGGTAAATGCTGCAGGAAAACTGATCAAGCGGCATATCGATGCGGAAGAGCATGTCAGCAATTCGATTATTTCTCTTTATTTTGAAGAGCCTGTTCCGAATGCGGAACGAAATCTTGGCATTCTTGCGGACATTCGACAGACATCCGGAAAAGTTATGCTGATTTCCGCACAATCGGTTCACAGACAAAATGAAATGCGTCTGATTATGAGCAACAATCAGGCAAAATTATATTTATTGTAACAGAAAATCCGAAGCAGAAAGGACTGGAAGACTTTGAAAATCAGCAAAAAGCAACGTCAGTTAATCGATTTTTCAAATATTCTGAGTGCACGTTCCGGAATTTCGATCAATCTGGAGTATCGGGGATTGTCGAATAAGGAGCGTCTAATTGCATGCCTTATTAAAGGAATGCTGATCTTTTTCTGCTCATATGGTTTGCTTGGACTGTTCATTACAAGCTTTCAGCTGCCTTGTATGAGATTGATACTGTTTCTTGCAACCTTTCTGTTTTCCTTTTTGGTGGCTCTGTTTTATTACAATAAATGGTTTTTCAATATCGGCTATATCGGAATTCTGCTTTTGTTTTGTGCTGCGGCCTTTATGCTATACATTTATGCAAACAGCGGTGTGAATGCGATTATTAATATTGCAATGGATATCATCGATGAAAAGATGAATCTGCAGGGAGTCCGTACATACCAGGAGTTTATCACAAACCGAACCGTAACCATTACTTGTTGTCTGCTTCTGGTTACTGTTTTGCAATGCTGTTTCTTTAATTCCACCATTTCCGGTTATATGAATCCGATTTTGGTTTTCTTTCAGCTGTTCCCGGTCGTTCAGCTGTGCATGTATTTTGATGATGAAATCAATTATTTTTATTTCATTATGATCATGATGGGATATATCGGAGTCCTGATTTTGAGGCGAAGCCGCTATAGCTCCGTTCCGATTAAAGGAAATCCGCAGAATGTCACGATAAAGGGAACTGTGATAAAAAGCACGAATCTGCGTCCGATTAAAAAAATGAGCAATATGTTCATTGCGTCAATATGTTTTGTTCTGTTTATCACCATAGTGGCGGGAATTTTGGTATTCTTTACACCGTTCCGTTTAAAAAGCAATTACAGTTCATGGAAAACAAAGACCGATAAAATTGTAGAGCAATTTGCCATGTCCGGTTTGTTTGCATTTTTCAATCGATACGAAAGTACCGGCGGAATCGGTG
The DNA here is from genome assembly GCA_045641285.1 of Lachnospiraceae bacterium. Classification (GTDB taxonomy): domain Bacteria; phylum Bacillota; class Clostridia; order Lachnospirales; family Lachnospiraceae; genus ISDg. The sequence goes on along the minus strand of JAZUGQ010000053.1, from coordinate 149,268 downwards.
AAGGAAAACTCGGCGGCGTTCGAGAGGTTCAAATGGATTTTGAACCGGATTTGGAAATCCATATGGTTCCCGATAATGAAGACGGTGTTTATTTGAAGGGATTTGTGGGCGAAGTATATGCCAATAATCAATGGAATCCGCTCTCGGAATATAAATCGTTGTATGCATCTCCGTATTATTTTTCCGATATGTCGGAGCTGGTAAATAAAGAAAGCAGCTTTCTGGAGTATTTCTATGCCCATAATGCAATGGGTGCCAAGGCAAAAATGGAAATCAAAAATCTGGATGCCAATGAAAAATACTTGTATTTTCCGTATTATACCATGATAAATCCGGATACGATTATTACGCAGCCGGGATACCATGAACGTTTTCACGGCGATGTTGTTTATTCTGTTTTCAGCAGAAATATGTCGTATACATTTGAGTATTATCCGTTTCTGAATATCAGTGAATACTGCGCCAATGTACCGATGCTGTTTCCGGAATATGACAATGTTTCGGAACAGCTGTATCGAAACTATGTTTACAAAAATTATCTGAAAGTTCCGGACAATATTCGCAACGATTTAAGGAAAATATGCGACAAATATATTCCCGGTGAAAGCAGGGAGGAAATCATTAACCAAATCAAAGAATACTTCAAAGAAAATTTTGTATATACCCTGAGACCCGGTTCGACTCCGAATAAACGGGATTTCGTTGTATATTTCCTGACGAAGCAGAAGAAAGGATTCTGCGCTCATTTTGCTACGGCTGCGGCAATGCTTTTAAGAGAAAAAGGTATTCCGGCAAGATATGTCGAAGGATATTTTGTCCAATTTACGGATGCTTTGGACATCAGTATTGATGTGACAAAAGATGCAGACGAATGGTACAGCGGATTCAATCAGACCTTGGAAGACGGTGAAGAAATGCATGTTGTTGATATCATGGCCAATGATTCCAATGCACATGCCTGGGTGGAAGTGTATTTTGACGGATTCGGGTGGATCCCTGTGGAATTTACGGTTGCGGATGAAGAAGAATCCGAAGAGGGAGGAAGCTTCTGGAGCAGAATCGGATTTAATTTCTCGGGAGACGGAAATACGGATTCTCCGATTGACAATATTGCAAACCAGCTGAAAGATTCCGCACCGTTATTGTTGGCAATTGCCATCGGCCTGATTGCATGTGTATTGGTTGCGTTTTATATCGCGAGAATTTATCGAATGTACCGTCTGTATTATCACAATTCCAATGACCGAATTGTTCAGCAATATATGACGGTAACGAAGCTGTTGAAGAAATACGGGATTGCGGAAGAGCAGAATCTGTATCATCATATAACGCTGGATTATTTGATTAATCGTTTGAATTTCAGCGATACGGATGCCCGAAGATTCATCAGTATCATCGAAGAAGCATCCTATGGAAACACAAAAATGTCAGACGAATATCTTGAAATTTCAACAGGTTATTTTAAGAAATTCCTTAAGGAACTTCAAAAAATCGTGACGAAACGTCAGCGGCTTGAAATCAAAATCAGATATTGATACGTTGGGTTAGTCTTTTCGAAGATGTACTTTGTCCTTTGCGGAACGACGACGTTCTTCCTCAATGGCTGCATAATGACGCCTTGTGGTATTTACGTCTTTATGCCCCAAAACGTCCGCAACCAGGTAAATGTCTCCGGTTTCCTTATATAACTGGGTTCCGTATGTACTTCGTAATTTATGAGGCGTAATATGCTTTAGGGACACTGCGGAACCTGCATATTTCTTGACAAGAATTTCTGCGGCACGAACGGTCAGACGACTCATTCGATTTGACAGAAACAATGCGTTTTCATCGCCATCGGCAGCAACCATGGTGTTTCGTTTTACAAAATAATCCGCCAAAGCCTGATGGACTTCCTCGCCAAAGTAGACATAGGATTCGTTTCCGCCTTTTCTGGTTACTTTGATACGATCATTGTTGAAATCAACATCCGAAAGATTCAGACCGATACATTCCGAAATTCGTATACCGGTTCCTAGCAGGAGAGTAATCATTGCCAAATCACGCAGCCGGTTCTTTTCATGAAATTTTTGCTGATTTTTTGTGCCTCCGATACCATAATCTACCGTATCCAGAAGCTCAGCGGTTTCATTTTCGTCCAGACGAATAATTGCCTTTTCGTGGATTTTCGGGACTGACACCTGAGCCGCAGGATTGTTTTCAACTTCATGATGAAAATAAAAATACCGGTACATGGCACGAACTGCGGATAATTTGCGTTTTAAGCCGTTTTCATCATTGGTATAGGTGATTCCTTCCGGATTGGTATAAACCTTCAGATAATCGAGATAATTTTCAATATCATAACAATCAATACGGTTTAGAAGCGAAATATCCGAAGTAAAAATGTTTTCATTACGAAATTTCAGCAAATCCTGTATATATGTAAAGAACACCTTTAAATCCGTTGCATAAGCAAGCCGCGTACGGGAAGCTGTTGTCGGTTCAATACCGCGGAAAAAACGATCGCAAAATAAAGGAAGCTGTGCACGTAATTCACGAAGCTTCATTTCATTTTTTATGGAAGTCTGTTTGTAATAAGAATCGTTGGCCATAGGAAAACCTCCGGAAGCGCTGAAAATGTATTGTTTGCTTTATGTAAATCAAGCGGTTGTATGTTGTGAATACATCAATTGATTGTTTGTTGTATATATACATCAATTGATTGTTTGTTGTATAAATCAAGTATATAACAGAAAAACGGAAATAACCACTATAAATGATAATTTAACCGCGTAATATTTCGTAAAACCTGCGTTTAGCGAAATAATATATGCTAAACAGTAACCGGTGCACTTTCGCACACCGGTAATTTTCAGAACAATTTTCTGTATTGTGCATCAATGATTTTACGTAATTCTCGAATTTCTTCCGCACCCAGTTTTTCATTTGCAAGATATTCTTTAAAGAAATTGGTGACCTGTCCGCCAAATAACTTATCAAACAAGGCCTGAGCTTCGATTCTTTGAATTTCCTGTTTGGTTACAACGGCTTTACAGATAAATCCGGGATCTTCCCGAACAACCGCACCTTTATCGATCAAACGTTTGATTACAGTATAGGTTGTATTTTTTTCCCAGCCGATATAATCTTTAATGATCTTGGCAATATCTTTTGCGGAAAGACTTTGATTCGACCAAAGCAATTCCATTACATTTAATTCGCCTTCGTGTAATCTGATGTCACCCATAACAAATACTTCCCATTCTCCACATTCATATACTGATCGGATTTATTTGCTACATACATTAAAATAAATACCTCAAAAAGATGCGAAAAAAACATTCTCAATTAGTAGAATACATATTTTAACGTAGTTTCAAATAAATAAACAGACGACGCAACCTCCCCTACCGAATGTTGCAATAATTATTCTACTATCATAGAATTGCCTTGTCAATAACCTAAAACAAACATTATTTATCTTTTTTTATTTTTTAGTATATGACTGATTTCGCACCACAGTATGTTGTGGTTGGCTTTTTTCTTCATGAAATCGACATCACAAAGGGAGTTGCTTTGATAGTCCGGGAAGCGGTCAAGAAAAGCATTTTCGCTTCTGCTTTTGATTGTTTCGGAACAGATAAATGAAAGAATTTGTTTCCGTTCCGGAATAATCAGGGGAATATAGGCTTTTCTGTCGGAACGCCAATACGCGGAAGAAATACCTGCCTTTTCACATTCTCCGTACAGGACATTCCGGTAAATATAATACGGGAGCTCATTTTGCTCCAGATTATAGAATACATCATAATCATTATACAGGTAGTGCATCAAACCGATATCACATATCTCATACCGGAAATTGTCCGTCTTTTGCAGTTCCGTTTCTCCGCGAAATTCACGAGCCGACAGGAAGAATCCGTTCCGGGTCAAATATCGGTGCTCTGCTTCATAATCTGCTTTGGAAACGCCTTTTCGGATCAATGAAGGAACAAATGCCGTTTTGCAGTTGATTCCGTTCGTTGAATAATAGGTCATTAACTGCATCAGTTTCGTAAAGGATATATCGGTTCTGCTGCAGGAATATACCAACGAATACAATATGGACGCGTAAATCTGTCCATGAACATAACGTAATTTGGCTATATCGGAACGGGACTCCAGATATGCGGAAACTGCCTGCGGATATCCTCCGACCATAAGAAAATCATAAAAACAATCCTGCAATTCCGACTGAAACAATTCGGGAATCGGTTTCTGCTCCGTGACATGAGCAGACAGCATGGAATCAAAATCCGAATGACCGACTGCTCTTAAAAATTCAGAGAAATTTAGCGGAAGCAACCGATACATACGGATTCGGTTTTTCGCTTTGGATGTCGCTTCCGAGGAACGGACAGACTCACTCCATTCCGCATCCGGATTCTCACAGAAGTTCTCACAGGAATCATCACAGGAATCATTACAGGAATCATCACAGGAATCATCACAGGAATTATTGCAGGAATCATTGCAGGAATCATTACAGGAATCATCGGAGGAGTCGTTAAAGCAAGTCAGATAATCCGGTCGATTGGTGGCAAGAATACTGTATTTCGGCAGTTTGGACGAAAGAAACGAATGGATCTCCTCTCCTACGGTTTCCATTGCATCAAATAAAAACACCGTATTTGACATGTTCCTCTCGGATAAAGAATAATAGCTCATCAGAAAATCCGATACAAGGCCGTTCTTAGCCGCATTTAGAAGCATTTCCAGTAATTCTCTGTCAATTGCCAGGTCGCAAAGAATATAAGGCTGTGTGAGCGATTTTGCAAGGTCCCGAAGCAGTACGGTTTTTCCGACGCAGGGAGTACCGCAAATGATATCCACAAAGGAATCCCCGGTACTTGCAGCGTTGGCTTTGATTTCATTTCCGTGATGTACAACAGTCTGGGTTAGCAAACGTTCCATAAATGCTCCTGTTAATGCAATTTGTTCAATAGATTTTCAAAATATTCCGGAAGCTCCGAACGGAATTCCATATACTCTCCGCTTCCCGGATGTCGAAATCCAAGGACACCGGCATGCAATACCTGTCCTTCCGTATTATACGGCTGTTTTTCGCGTCCGTACACAGTGTCACCGAGAAGCGGATGGTGAATGCTTGACATATGAACACGAATCTGATGGGTACGTCCGGTTTCCAAATGACATTCCATGTATGTATATTTCGTTCCCAACGGTTCTTTCACATAATAATGAGTGACTGCATGGCGTCCGTCCGGTCGGACACACATCTTCTTGCGGTCATTTTGACTGCGTCCGATCGGCGCATCAACGGTACCGTTTTCCGTTATTTTTCCTTCGACAATACAGGAATAGATTCTTGTAATGGAATGAACGGCCAGCTGTTCGGAAAGACATAAATGAGCCTTGTCATTTTTGCATACGACAAGCAATCCGGTTGTATCACGGTCGATACGATGAACAATGCCGGGGCGCAGAACACCGTTAATACCGGACAAATTACCGTCGCAATGATACATCAGCGCATTAACCAGTGTTCCGGATGTATGTCCGGGAGCCGGATGAACGACCATTCCTTTCGGTTTATTGACAATCAGAATATCGGAATCCTCATATCGAATATCCAGTGGTATATTTTCCGCTACGATATCCAACGTTTCCGGTTCCGGTAGCACAATTTCGATTTTGTCATTTGCCGCGAGTTTGGTGCTGTCTTTGATTACGGTGATTCCGTTTCTGCGGACCAGTCCATCCTGAATCAGACGCTGAATATAACTTCGTGTCAGACTTGGCTCCAGAACCGCAATCGCTTTATCGATGCGCTCGTTATTCATATCGTCTTCAATTATAAAGAGACGTTCATTCATAAATGATCCTTTCATCACGACGGAAAATCAATATGGTTGTTACAGTGGTGAAAACTGATTGATACAGTTGAAAAATACGTTTTAACTGTTGTAAAATCCGTTTCAACTGTTTCAAAATTCGTTTCAACTGTCGTACAATTCGTTTCAACAGTTTCAAAATCCGTTTCAACTGTTTCGAAATCCGTTTCAACTGTTTCGAAATTCGTTTCAACAGTTTCAAAATCCGTTTCAACTGTTTCAAAATTCGTATCAACAGTTGCAAAAATTCCCCTTAAGTATGTACACTTAAGGGGATCTTGAAGAGTTCGGTTTTACCGGGAGCTGTCAGACTGCCCGTTTTCCGCTGTATTGGTATCGTCTGCTTCGTTCTTCTTCTCGGAACCGAAGAACGGCAGAAATGACAATTCTTCCTCTTTGTAATAAAAACAAAACAGAAATAATAATACAAATGCACTGCAGGTCACGTATATATCCGCGACATTGAAAACCGGAAAATTAATAATATCAAACGAAATGAAATCCGTTACAAAATGAAAGAAAATTCTGTCGATAAGGTTTCCGAAGGCTCCGCTGAACAGAACAATCATCGTAATCAGCATAGGACGATAACGCTTTCCGGAAGGAATTCTTGCAATCAGCAGCAAAATCAGTGCAATCATAAAAACGGTAACAATTGACAGAATATCGACTTTGCCCTGAAAGATGCCCCATACGGCTCCACGGTTCTCGACATACCGAAACGTAACCGATTTTCCGATAATCGTAATGTATTCCTTGGGCTCCAACCATTTGCGTACGGCAAATTTTGTAACCTGATCAATCGCGACCAATAATACGGGAAGCCAAAGAAGACAGAGTTTATTTTTCTTCTGATTCATAACGATACTCCGTATTTATTGACGAAATGTAGGAACTCCAAACGTATTCTGACGAAGGAACGACGTATAGTCGCCGGAAATATCGATATCCTTTGAGGCAACAATGAAAATATATCCGGAAATCTGATGGATTTGTCCATCCGTTGCATAAATATATCCGCACACAAAATCGACAATACGCTGAGCCAGATTCGCATCGGCGCCTTCAAAATTCAAAATAATTGCACGTCCGTTCCGAATGACATCACAAATACTAGAAGAATCGTTGAAACTCGTCGGTTTCATTACTGCAACATCCGAAGCAACGTCCTCTTTTACGGATGTATGCTCGTTGGTAAACGGTACTTTCTGCGGGTAGGACGGTTTGGTTGACGTCTGCGTCTGGTTACCGAACAAATTGGCGTTATTGGCCTGTCTGTTGACGGTATTGGCATACCCGTTTTCGCGCTGAGCTACCTGCTGACGATACGTTGATGCTGCGGTTAAATGAGTATTCTGGGATGACAGATTGGAATGAGGAATTTCCGGAACCTCTTCTTCGTCTTCCTCATACTCATCATCTTCTGCTTCTTCGTCATCTCTGTTTCGATGTAAAAGAGACTTGAATTTGGAACCGATTTTGGAAAATACGGATTCGGTTTCTTCCTCTTCTTCCTCTTCGGAATCTATGGAATCCAAATATTCGTTATATGCTTCATCTTCGTCTTCATCATCATAATCATCATCGGCAGCCAAATAATTGCGGATTTTGTCGAATACTTTCATTGTTTTCTTTCCTTTCTGAGTAATATGCTCTGTAACAGGTCAGATACTATAGTCACGCTCTCCAAATATTTTGGACCCCACACGGACAAATGTTGCACCTTCTTCTATCGCTATGGAATAATCATTACTCATTCCCATGGATAGACAACAGATATTTACATTATCAATATTTTTGCTGCGAATGTCAACAGCTAATTCTCGTAATTTTGCAAAAATCACGCGATTTTCCTCCGGGTTCGGTGTATACGGGGCAACTGTCATAAGTCCGCATATATGTACGTTCGGAAATTTTGATATTTCTTCCACGACATTCGGTACATCGTCACAGAGCAATCCGAATTTGCTTTCTTCGCACGCAACGTTGACTTCCAGCAAAATATCCTGAACTTTATTGATTTTGGCTGCTTCTTTTTGAATTTCGGCAGCCAATGCAACACTGTCAACCGAGTGAATCATTTCCGCGACAGATACGGCCTTTTTTACCTTATTCTTCTGCAAATGACCGATTAAATGCCAGTGAATGTCCCGGTCTTTCAGAATCTCATGTTTTTCACACAGTTCCTGGACCTTGTTCTCGCCGAACGTGTTGGTCCCGGCTGCAAGTGCTTCTTCTATCATGGAAACCGGCTTGGTTTTGCTGACGGCAATTAACGTAACTTCCGAACTGTTCCGTCCGGCTCGCGCACATGCCGCATCGATTTCTTTTTTTACATCCGACAGAGATTCCGTCACTGTCATAAGTATCACCTCGGTTAATTAATAAATTTGCTGCGAATCCTTCAGGGTTTCGGCATCTTCCAAAATGTGATCATATACCTTGATGCTCTTCTCGATTCCGTCCTGAACAATGACGTAATCTTCGCCGTCATACAGCCTCTTGATCATTCGGAATTGAGCAAAGCCCTTGTTGACGCAATAGACACCTTCCAGCTTCTTCTGCGTGGATACCTGATATTGGTCCGTTGTATGAGGAACAATAATAATCATACCGTGCTGTTCAATGGTCTTCGTGTCGAGATATGCGAATTCGTCATCAAAATAATACACTTCCGCTTCTTCAAACCGGTACTCTTTTTCTCCGTTTTCATTGAGCTTGCCGACTGTGATTCCCGTCTTTCCCTGATTATAAATAATATATTCTTTGGGCACCACATAGAAGTATTTCCAAACAATGGATTTGGCCGGTATTTTCAGTCCTTCTGCCTGTGACATATTTAACGACACGGTCAGGAACCGCTTGTTGATATACCGAATCAGATATTTGTTCATCTTGATCTCGGCAAAATATCCTTTTCCTTTTTTGTAAAAGGAAGCCGGCAATTCCAATGACAAGCTGTCATCGGAAATTGTAAAGGAAAGAGTTTTCTGATTGGACAGTGTGTTGTATTGTTCTTCTTCCAGATTCAATATCAGTGACCAGTTTTCGTTGGTGATTAGTTTATACGCGGTAGTACCGCTCTCCCGAAGTTCCGCGGAAAACAGCGAAGAACTCGAATATGCGGAAGAAAACGTATCGGTCGAAACCGTATCGGATGTTAATCCGTCCAACGAATCGGTAAAGAACGAAATGATTCCGGAATTCGGAGCATAGCATAAATGAATTCCGCCGGCATCATCTGCATTGGTCAGATAATGAGCCAGATTCTCAAGAAGATACATGTCGGAAATATTAATGATTTCATTCTTCAAATTGTTCTTGAGTTCCCGGACATCGGCAACATTGCGCTCGTCTTTCTTCTTGGTATAGCCGATGACGCATTCTTTTAAATCCGCAATGTCATCTTTGGAAAACGTAAATTCCGAATTCTGCGATTGAATGTCTCGAAGCTTCCGGCTGTCGTCCACGGAGCATATCGTTGTGTTCTTGGCAACGCGTGTGCCGCTTCTCAGATAATAATTGATATATCCGGCATAATCGGTTGTAACAACCTGCTCTTCCCGAACGATCACGGCTTTGGCCAGGTTGTTTGTGGCAAGTGAAATCTTCTGGACCTCATACATGGAAACATGCGGCTTACCGATGGAGGAAACCCATTTTAAAACAATATATAAAAAGACAGCAACAAATAAAAGCAATCCGATATTGATTGCCGAACGTTTGTTGCTTCTGTTTTTAATCGATTTTTCAGCCACGAATTAATACTCCACCATAAATCAGGGACCATCCAAAGATGGTCCCTAAAATTTACAACTATGAACCTCTTATTATAATGCAACAATTACCTTGGAACGAACCGATTCGGTAAGAGTTTCTGCATTTGCGGAAAGGCTGATGATAATATCAACGTTGAACTTCACGGAAATCATATCAAGCTTTCCGATAACCCGCTCAATCTCGTCTGCATTCAGGCAGGCAACCTTCAGGAAACTGTCAAGATAAATCTTGTCCAAATCATGATCCTGAGAAATAATACCGCAGATGAAACCTACAAATTCCGATGCACACTCGATGCAATAATCATTGACATTAATAAGACGAATCTTATTGTTCAATTCATACATATGCTTATTGCTTTTATCCAAATAAACGATGGTTCCCTTGGATGTTACCACATCGGAGTTCACCTTATCAAGTAAAATCTTAGTCTTGCCCTTACCCTTTTCACCAGCAATAATCTGTACCATAAACACTACCTCCTAAGGTATATTCTTGTATCATCAAATGCCTTTATCAGAAGCATTTAACTTGAAAATATTATATTACAGAAATAGCAAAATAACAACCGAAAAAAAGAAAAATTCGGCCTGATTTTTACAAATAAAAAGAATTCTCAAAAATTGACATTATTATTTGCAATATTGCGTCATTAACTCGGCTGCTTTCGTATAAAGTTTCTCTTCCGTTGCACAATTATAGATTCCGATAATGTATTCCGTTCCGCTGTCGCTCTGAACCAGAAGCATAATACAATACCCGGCATAATCCGTGGTTCCGGTTTTTCCGCCAAGAATGGTGAGGTTTTCCGGATATTCGTACTTTCCGTTCTTGAAGCAGTTCGTCGTTTGGTATTTCCGGACACACTGCTCTCCGGCCGCATTGGTATATTCGTATTCTCCCTCGATCAGCTTCATAATGGAGCGAAACGCTTCGTATTTCATACATTCCTGAAATACGATATACATATCATACGGAGTCGTATAATGCTCGCTCAAATGAAGCCCGCTGCAGTTCTTGAACGAGGACGAGCGGTTTCCGAGTTTGCTCATTTCCGCATTCATCATTTCCGCAAACGCTTCTTCCGAGCCGGCTACATGATTGGCCAGGGCAACGGCTGCATTATTGGCGGAAATGGTCAGAAGGACAATCAACAGATTATAGATGGAAATGACATCCCCTTCGTTCAGCTCCGCAACCGACCCGCGCTTCATGGCAGCAACGGTTTCGTCGATGGTGACCGTCTCCTTGACATCGCAATTTTCGAGCACGACCAGTGTGGTCAGAAGCTTTGTAATACTTGCGGGATACATCTTGGACAGCATATTGTAACCGAAAACGAGCTCATTTTCGGATCGGTTAATGACAAATGCCGCACCGTTCTTTTTCTCGTTGTCTTCGTCAAACACATAGGTTGTGTTCAGCATATCTTCGGTAATATCGCAAATGAACCAGTCCGACAACAACGGAGAAAAGGTTGCCGACATCATGGCTCCGACATCGTCATTGACAATACTGTCGGCGGCCGCATAGCTGCCCATCAGATCGGTGACGCTTTGTTCTTTGCTGCATGCGGTTACGGAAACCATCGTGATTACAAGGATCAGAATCATAGAGAGAACGCGCATACTTCGATTGTGTAATGTTCGACCGTTAATCATCATAAGACTCCTTCCTCAAATTCATATTTTTCATCGATCACGATATCTTTGTTTTGCATTCCGATATTCAGCAAAATGCCGACGGTTGCCATATTGGTCATCAGCGAACTCAGTCCGGAACTCATAAAAGGCAACGGAATTCCGGTGTTCGGAAGCAATGACAGCACAACGCCGATATTTACCAAAGCCTGTACCGCCAGCATGACCGCAATTCCGGATGCCAGCAGATAGCCTAGTCGGTCTCGTGCGCGTCTCGCAATCTGGAAACACAGGAAAACAAACAAAAGAAACAGGAAAATGATGAACACACATCCGAAAAATCCCAATTCTTCGGCAATCGCACTGAAAATGAAATCACTTTCCACGACCGGAACAAAGTCGGTGAGTCGTCGTTCTTCGCTTCCGACAATCATTTTTCCGAACATGCCGCCGGACGAAATTGCCGCTGCCGCATTATTTTGCTGATACATCAAATCCGAATATTCTTCCGGATGCAGAATGGACAGAATACGCTTTTGCTGATATTTGTCCAAAAGGCCCTGATAATCCTGCTGTACATACCAAAACAGACCGAACATCAGAGGGATTCCGATTGCCAATGCCGGCAATACGACTTTGTATGACAGCCCGCCCAAAAACAGCATAATGATAAAGGTTACGATCAAAACAATACTGGTGGACAGGTCCGGTTGCGAAAATACAAGGTAAATCGGAATACATCCGACAACCAGTGCAATCATCAGTCCCCAAAACGTGTTCAGGCGTTTATTTAACAGCACAAGGACTTTGGCCATAACAATAATCAGTATGATTTTGGACAGCTCGGATGGCATGAATTCAAAGCCCTGTCCCGGTTGCCCGTGTCCTCCGATTTTGATCCATCGTTTTGCCTGGTAATGCTGCCATCCGTAAATCAGAGGGAACTTACTGTAGGGAACGTATTTACAGATAAACATCAGCAGAATATTCAACAGGTACAGCGGTATATACATTTTGCATATGAAATGATAGTCAACCAGCGAGACAACTACCATAATGAAAATTCCGAGCAAAATACCGAATACCTGCTTTTGGAATTGATTTTCGTCCGAATCCTGAAGACGCTGAATCAGGATACTGCTGATGACGGTAAATACAATTACAATGGATATGATGGAAAACTTGTAATTGGAAATGGAATATCCCTTTTTCTTAAACATCGTGTTTATTCTCCAATATTGATATCAAATCGGAACGTCTCTTCTTCGACCGGATTGATGCAAAGGGAGTCATCGTGAATCGAAACAAGCTTTGCGGCGCGGTCCAAATGGGACTTTGCCTCGGCCTTGCGGCGTTTCTTCTCCTGCTTCGGATCCGTACCTTCCTCGGAATAGACACGATTCACAATCTGCAAATGTTCCGCCTCGATTCCGGATGCATAAATGATGGCTTCCGTATTTCCGTTGGTTCCTGCCGTTGCCGACCCGAAAATATATCCGAGGACAACCAGGCTTCCGCCGCACGAAACGCATCCGCCGGCTTCAATGTTGCCGATGATTACCAGCGAGCTTTCCGTTTCAATGTGAGATCCGTTTTGAACCGAACCGTAAAAGAACTTCCCGGACTGTGTGGAAAGGCTGCTGATTACCGTATCAACGGTCTTCTTCATGATGTCTTCCATGGAATCATTATTGTCGAAAACACAGATGATTTCCACGTTGCATACTTCGGAAATGACCCGCAATACTTCCTTTTGTTCCGGAACGGTCAGTTCCCGGCCGGAAAAGGTCAGTGCCAATTTTGCAGAGCCGAGGAATTTTGCCGAATTTTCGAATTTGCTTCGAATGTTGTCCAACAGGACATCGAACGGCAAATCCGGATCCAGAATCAGTAAAATACCGTCCTTATAGCCTTTTATCATAACGGAATTATCCATGGTTGTTCTCTCCTGTTTCATTTTTTTGAAAATCAGTCGGTATATCCGACGTCGACAATGGAACCGGCAATGACGTTGCCGCTCAGCAAGGCTTCCTTATTCTCGCCTTCAAAATAAAATCCGTACACTTCCCGCGCCACATAGGCCGCATTTGCCGATGCATATCCGTTCGGAATGACGACTGTCAGACTGATTTCGGGCGTTTCATACGGCGCGAAGGAAATAAACAGAGCGTTGTTCGGCTTATTCAGGCTGACCTGAGCCGTACCGGTCTTTCCTGCGACCTTAATATTCAGATCATTGAAAATCTTTCGAAGTGACGAGGTTTGCGCATTGACAACCAGATACATTCCGGATGTAACGGCTTTCCAATAATCCGGCTCCACTTCGATTCGGTTTCGAACGGTAGCCGTATTCTGAAGCATCAGTTCCCCGTTCTGGGTAATGATTTTATCAATCAGCGTCAGATTAAAGCAGGTTCCTTTATTGGTTACGGTCGTCAGATATCGGCAAATCTGGACCGGCGAAAAGCTATGATAGTAACCGATGGAAGTTCGGATTGCATCGATGTTGGAAATGGCCGGTTGAGACTCGGTAATTTCCACACCGGAAGTTTCGTTTAATCCGAACATGGATGCATATTTCTGAATGGTTTTGATGCCCTGTCCGTCGATGTAATCGCCGTTCTCATTGGTGGACAGTCGATATCCCACTTCAAAGAAGAAATAATTACAGGAATCCCGAATGGCATCCGTAACCGTTTCCAATCCGTGATTTCCGGGATATGCCCAGCATCTCGGGGACGGGTCGATTTTTTCGAAAATGGCTTCGTCGCGAATGGTTCCGTTAACCGAAATGACCCCTTCCGACAGCCCGGCGATGGACATTAACGGTTTGAATGTCGATCCTGTGGTTGTTTTCGAAGTTGTTGCACGGCATACCATCGGAAGCGATTTATCTTCCATCAGCTTGTTGTAATATGCCTGATCCACGGTATTGGTCAGATAGTTGTTGTCGTAACTCGGATAGGAAACCATGCATTTGGTCAAACCGGTATTGGGATCCGTCATGACAATCGAGCCGCTGCAGGGTTCCAGGGCAAGCATGGCCGGCGTAATTTCCAACAGTCGGATTTTACGTGTGATAAAATGATACGGGGTCATGGTACCGTTTTTGAGGGAACGGTACGTATCCGTATCTTCTTTCAAAACACCCTGATCAAACAGAATCAGCGATAAATCCAGTCCTTTCAGAGAATAATTGAAAATGAGTGTTCGGTAAATTTTGCTTTGATATTCCGCATCGCTTCTCAAATGATCCACAATATACTCATACAAATAATTGTACAACTCATTGGTATCATAATATTCCGCACCGATATTCAGCCGGTCCAGATTGACCCAGCCCTGGGTAATGGCATACTGCAGGAATTTGCTGAGACTCATTTTTCCTGCGGCATACAGCTGATACTGGCTGTCCGATGTGTTGACCAGGGAGGTGTTGATAATCTCCCATTTGCCGGAACACAGCTTCTGATACAGGAAGGTCAGGTACTCCTCCATGGTTTCGCCGGCAGACTCGTTCGTAATGGTGCATTTGGAATCCAGCAACTGCAGCAGAGTGTTCCAAATTTTCTCTTCTTCCGTCTGATACAAATGATACACCTTTTTTTCGGTCTCCGAAGCATCGTCTGCGGAAAAATGATCGGTATTGATGACATGGTTGTTAATCAGTGCATAATACACTTCGTAAATCGGAATGGTAATATCGGACGCATTTTCTCCCTTGGAACCGTAATCCATCTTATCGACAATGGAATTCAGCAAAATGGCCGCAATATTTCTCTTGAGAATATTGTAACATCCGATTTGCAGTTTGGAATCAATGGTCAGATACAGGTCATTTCCGGCAATCGGCTCGGTCGTTACGGATTTCGATACGACCTGTCCGCTTTTATTCGTAATAATGGTACAGATGCCGTCAATTCCGGACAAATACGATTCGCAGCTCTTTTCGATTCCGAGTTTGCCGACAATGCTGGATTCGGAATACTTGTCATTCGTTTCCTTGTATTCGGCCAGCTCTTCTGCGTTAATCAAGCCGATATAGCCGATGATATGAGCAAAATATTCGGCATTATTATAGACCCGTTTGGTGGATTTGGTGATTTCGATTCCGGGAATTTTGGTTGTGTTTTCGTAGAAGCTGATTCGTGCTTCGTCACTGATGTCACTGACAATTCGGAATGAGGAATAACTGGGGTACAGAATGAACAGCTGATAGCGATATGCCATGATTTCCAATGCATCTTCCAGCGAATAGTCATCGGAAATCTGGAACATGCGGGACGTATTGTTTCCATACCGAAGGAAGTTGAAAACTTCCGTGGCATCGGCATTCCGCTGCTCTTCCGTAAGCTTATCGATACTGGTAAGTCCATATGCATTTTTCTTGAAACGCAAAAGCGCCGTGCCGGACACAGAAAACTGTAATTCGCCGTTCTCGTCCAATACGATATAGAAATTGAATTCCCGTTTATAATTGAATTCTTTCAGAAGCTTGATCAATGAAAAAATGGATTCGTTTTTCTCGTCATTTGTGGACAGAGATGCGGAATCAAACATTTCCAGATTGTACTGAAGAACATTGTATGCCAACAAAACTCCGTTGCAGTCATAAATATTTCCGCGTGTAGACTGTACCGGAATTGTCTTGGTATACGATGTTGTATCCTGTTTTATCTTTTTTTCGGAATTGTCCAGCATTTGCATAAAGAACAGTTTTCCGACAATAATTCCGAATAAAAGCACCAAAAACAAACCGACGGGAACAAGTCGGTCGGAAAACAAACCGTTATGATTGTCTTCGGTCAATTTAATGTCTGACATGCTATCCTCACTTTAGTTCTTCCTGATCGACAATGCTTTCCGGAGCCAGAAATGCTTCGTCTTCTTCATTTCTGCAGATTACGCGAGAATGCAAAAATTCCATCAGTTCGTAATACAAGACAGAAATTGCGGTTGTGTATACGGTCTTCGGAATAATGACCGTTTTGCAGTAAAACAGAAAATGCAAATCTCCTTTAATCAGGAAATTAAATACATACATTAACGTGCAAACAACAAATTCACTGACGGTAATCAGAATCAACGGGAAGAACAAATCTTTCCTTACATGATACTTATTGAAATGACCGCTGAAATATCCGAGCAGCATAAAAAACAGGGCATACATTCCCAAAATGCCGCCGGAACCGATATCCAGCAGCAATCCGCTGAAAAAGCCAACGGTCATACCGGTCAGTCTGGAATTCTGATATCCTGCAGCTACCGTTACAATCATCAGCAAATCGGGAATCTGATTGGCCACGGAAAGTCCGGTAAACACGCAGCTTTGCAGCAGATAACTGCAAAGTACTTCGATTGTCAGAATCAGAACGGTTACCATACATTTACTCCTTTATTTCGGGGACACAACGGATTCCTTCAACTCGGTAATTACCAAAACCGTGGACAGATGCTCGAAATCCACGACAGGTGTCAAATACGCCGATTTGGTCATACCGTCCGCTTCGGTTGTAATATTGGACAGATATCCGATCAACAGTCCGGGCAGATATTTTTCACTGAGTTCCGAAGTATATACTTTAAAATTGTTTTTGGCCTGTGTATTGATGGTAATATCCTGCACCCGGATAAAGCCATACGGCAAAAGTGTCAGATCTCCGCTGACAATACAGTTGTCGCCGGTTTTCAAAATGGTTGCACTGACGTAACTGTTGTTGTCGATAATGCTTCGGACAATGGAATAGTTCGGACCGACTTCGGTAATGATACCTGCCAAACCGGTATCCGCAAGGACGTTCATATCGACCTTCATACCGTCTTTTGCGCCTTTGTCTATGGTAAATGAAGCGAAAAATCCGCTACTGTCCTTCGCTATGATATTGGCCCCGACTTTATGATATTCCTGATAGGTTTCGTCCAGCTCCAGCAATTGTTTATACAATTCCATATCATACAATTCCTGAACGAGATATTCGTTGGTTTCCTGCAGCTCCGATAATTCGGCCCGCAGCAGTTCGTTCTCCCGGTGAAGCTCATCGATATCGTCGAATTTCTCTTCCAGATTATTGATTTCCGAACCGATTACATGAATTCCTTTTTGCATCGGAACAAGCATGGAATTCATTCCTTTTCGAATCGGATTGAAAATCGCAGGTAATTTGTACGAAAAGAAAATCAGTATCAAACAAAAAAGAATCCCGAGCATCAGGATGTATTTCGGTTCGACACCGTAATGTGGTTTTCGCTCTGAATTCATATGGTTACCTCATTTCAGTTCGTAATGAATTGGATTCAACATCAATCGTTTTTGTGAACAATCTGCTTCACAATCAATCGTTTTCGTAATAAGTCTGCTTTAATGATTTGGCATAGTCACGAAAATCACTGTTCTCGATAATTTTACCAAGTCCTTCCGCCACGGATGTTGCACCGTTTTGCGCAATTTTGACAAATAACCCGGTTCTTTGCGAAATCCATGCAGACAGGCCTTTGAGTCCGGAGGATGCTCCCGTAATCACGATTCCGTTCCGATATACGTCGGCGGAAATTTCCGGTGGAATCCGTTCCAACAGAGATTTCATTTCCTCGAGAATTCGACCAAGCGGTTCTTCCACGGCATTATTGAGCAATTCACAGGTGACTTCGCGCTCGCTCGGAAGACCGTTGACAATATCCCGTCCGTATACGAATCCGGTTTCTTCGCCGGAAGACGTAAAGTCAACCAGTTTGATTTTTGCTTCCACGGCCGTCCTGGGACCGATCAGCAGATTATGTTTTCGACGAATGATATTGATAATTGCTTCGTCAAATTGATATCCGCCGCACGGGAACAGACGGTTTAATACGATTCCACCCTGGGATAATACCGAAATTTCCGTTGTTGCGGCTCCGATATCCAAAATCAGAGATCCGTTGCTGTTCTGAATATCAATTCCGGCGCCCAACGCATCGGCAATCGGTTTCTCGACAATTTTAATGGAACGCGGTCTCATGATGGACGAATCGATAATATCGTAAAACGTCTTCTTCTCGACATCGGTCACTTCGGACGGAACGGCAATCAGAAAGGATGCATTTTTCACTTTGTTGCCGACTCGGTTCAAATCCATTGCGATGCAGTTCAGCAAAGACAGCATGGTATCGTAATTTGCTACGACACCGTTCTGAATCGGAAACTCAACGGAAATGTAATCCGGCTGCTTTCCGGACATTTCGTACGCTTCGTCACCGATTGCAATTACGGTTGTGCCTTTATTTCGAGACGCAATAATACTTGCCTGATGATAGCAAATACCGGTATTTTTCTTATAAATTTTGATGGCATACGTGCCGAAATCGATACCGTAAACTTTGGAATTCATAGGTCTCCTTTATTGTAATCTGTCATGATCTTTGTAACTGTAATATCGAAGCTCTCCGACGATAATGTGGTCCAGCATCGGAAGCTGCATGGTATTGCTGAGCTGATACAGCATGGATGTCAGATAGTTGTCATCTCTGCTCGGCGTCGGATCTCCGCTCGGATGATTATGCAGCAAAATGAAGGATGCCGCATTGTACCGAAATGCCGTTTCAAAGATTTCTCTCGGTGAAATCTGGGATGACCGCAGAGTTCCTTTCGTCAATACCACATGACGCAGTAATCGACATTTGACGTCCAAAAGAGCCAAATGAACTTCTTCCGTCATGGCAAATCGCAGTTCTTCGCAAAAAAAACGATATACGGTTTCGGAATTTACAAGCGGCTCCGACAAATCCCGTCGGGAATTCCAGATACGTTTGGATAACTCTCCGACTGCCTGCAGCTGCAGTGTTTTCACGTTTCCGAGACCGGGCATGCTTTGAAGATGCTCCTGAGATGCCGTAATAAGATACGACAATCCTCCCAATTCCTGTAGAATGCGTTCGCTCAATTGTACGGCATTGCATCCCGGAACGCCGGTACGTATGATAACCGAAATCAGTTCCGCATCCGTCAGAGAACCGATACCGTATCGCTGCGCTTTTCTGTCCGGCAGCAGGGATTCATCATTTTGCAATAATGGTTGTTTCATAGAATCCTTTCCCTTTCTCCGGGGGAATTCAAACAACATTATACAAATACTTATTATATCATGTTTTTCGGATAAAGACAAGTTTTCCGGAATTTTGATGAGGCTCATTGCATGCGGACATCACAGGCCGGACACCTAAGGCAATGCGCAGGTTCCGATTCGTTGATTTCGGTAATACGGATTGCCTTTGAGGACCTCTTAGCCGTTCTGTTTTTTCTCTTTTTTTGTCAGATCTCCGTATCGGAATTGAATGTTATAGTAACTTGTAACATCGACTCCGTCGATATTTGTAATTATGACTTCTTTGGGGATATTGATAGTCGTTCCCGTTTCGTCCTGAGACGTGTACAGTTTCACGGAAATACTGTCTCCGTTTGCCAGCGAGCCTTTGGAAATATACCATTGATTGTTTTCCATTGTCCCGTCATCATATTGCCCGGTCTTTCCGAATGTGGTTATCTCAATATAGCGTTCGCTGATTTTCACATAAGGGGAATCGCAATAGATAATGTACTGATCGGTAACATCATTTCCGGATTTATCGAAAATCTGATAAATAACACTTCCTTCCGTGATACCGATTTCATATTCGGATACTTCAATTTCAAATGCTGTTGTTTCCAACCTGTCACCATGCATTAAATCTCCTGCAGCAATTCGTTGTTCCGGCATGAATGTAACGGGAAGACCGTCATATTCTTTTTCGAATTTGGAAAATTCAATATGCAAAAAATCCCGTTCAGTGACTTCCGGGTCCGGTATTATCGAATCGAACCAGCTATTACCGAATTGCGTCGGGACACCTTCGCTGCTTTCATCCGGACCGGTTACTTCAACCGGTACCCAGCCAAAATTGTCAAAATAGACTTCAACCCATGCATGCCCGCAATCGGAATACATTTCGGTCCATTGATTTTGATTGCCGTAATCGGCATATCCGATGACATATCTTGCAGGTATTCCGTATGACCGGTACATCAGGGTAGCTGCCGATGCGTAATGCTGACAGATTCCCTCTTTTCCTTTGGTCAGGAAATAAATAACCATATCCTCATTTTCCGGGAACCTGGAAAAGTGCAAATTGTATTTGGCTGCATTTTGTATATATTCTGCAATCTCTTCAATGAGTTTCGGGTCGTCCGGAGAAATTCCGGCATTCTGTCCAAGAGACAACAGAACCGATTGCACATTTGCGGGAACGCTCATGTAATTTGCATAGGCATCGTTTCGTATGGAAACGGCCAATTCATCTTCTTCAATCTGAAGCGGATACTTTCCGTTCCAGTTGTATGCCGGATAAGTAAGAACATTGCTTTTCTGAGTCGCATTATCGATGGAATAATACGGCAGCAGACCATATTGAAATCTCATGTTCCTAAGGCTGATATAATTCATTGAGGACTTCGCACGTTCTAACGAACGGCCCGCTTCAAAACAGGATGCCTCAAGCAGTGCTTTGGAATTGTCCGAAACCTGCCAGCCGCTTCCGGTGTATACGTCATATGATTCTTTACGGAAATAATACATTTGCGATGTATTCCCCATAAACTGAAACATAGCCTCATGTGCCAATTCATGGCTTTCAGAAAGTCCTTCGTTCATAAGGCTGAAACTGTCTTCGCTCTCTCCGTCAAACATCAGAACGGATTCTTCTTTGTCAGTGGATTTTACGGTTAACGATCCTTTGTAGTCGTCAATGCTGTAACAGGATGTAACATCATAATATTTCTCACTTTTTATACGAAGGGAATATGTGTTGCTAACAGAGCCGGGCTCCGTAATTGTGCCGGTAAAAATAATATCCAGGAAATCTCCCGGTGCCAGTGTGCCTTTCAAATGATATTCGTGGCAGGTCAACGGGGTTCCGTCATAAAATTTTTCTGCACTTTCTGACGAGAATATAATATCAATGGGAAATAATGCCAGTTCACCATATTCAATTGTCAGAATATATCGATCCGTTACATCATTTCCGGAAGCATCCGTAATAACGACATCATCTTCCGAAATGACATTCGGAACGATAGTCCAGGAAACATAATTCAGCTTGGTCGGATACTTCTTTACCTGTATTGTATCGCCTTCCCGCAAGCTTCCGGAAACAACGGAAACACTTTCGCATTTGACTTCTTCGTTCGGATTTCCGGAATAGGTCTTTATATTCGAACCGGTCTGAATCGTCAGCATAACATGGGAATCCAGAATGGATGCCGTGCCCGATTGAAAGGTGTAACAATCGGAAGCATCCGAACCGTCTTCATGGAAAATGGCCGGAGGCTCGCTGATCTCATATACCATTTGCAAATCGGAAATGGGAATATACGAAAAGGAAATGTCTTCCGAAACCCGGTCGTTGTATTCGAGCCCGGAAAAATCGCAACACGAATAATCAGCCTTATGATTTACGATACTGTCATCAAATGTCTGATCGGTAAGGTTGACTTTGAGATGCTTCGGTACGATATAAAATTTTTTTGTTCCGGCATCCTTCGAAATTCCAAACAGGGAAATGATTTCCGCTTTTACTTCATAGTGTCCGACATTTTTCGGAACTTCCTCGGTCCATGCCGAATCCGGGTTCTCCGCATCCCGATAACGGTAAACGATCTTTTTTACGGAAGCGGAAACAGAAGGCTCAAGTGTCTCTCCGTAAGTATACTGTTTTTTTACCGAAAGTTCGGAATAAACAACTCCGACTCCTTTTATATACAAAACGGTTCCGAGGATAACGAGAATAACAGCCAAAATGACAAATCGAAACCGGTGAAACCAATTCCGAATCTGCTTCAATTTGTTTTCATATTGTTCGTACATGATAATTTACTCCGTTATAGTGAATGTTCCCTGAACATACTCGATCTGATAACATATCGTTGTATTGCTCCAATTATTGCTCGGATTGGAAATGGAAATGTGCTGCACGCTGTTTTCAAATGTGCCGTAGGTGACTGTACTTGCCTGCTGATATGTTGTCACTTCCAGAATTTCTCCGGGGGCAAGGCTTCCGGCCATTATAAACCAGTCATCTTCTTCCGGATCCTGAAAGATTGTTCGATGAATATCTTTTGTTTTGATGACCAAATTACGCGGTACTACCGTTAAGATTCCCGCATTTTTGGTAATGTTATATAAATCGGACACATCATTATCATGGTTGTCCAAAATAACAACATCGATTGAATTGACACAACTTCCCGTTCTTGTTATGGCTCCTGATGTGACCGCAGTATAACGATGACCGGGTTGCAATTTTCCGGATGCCAGCCGGCATTCCGGATTGGTCAGAGGCGTTCCGTCGTATGTCTTTTCGGAGCTCCCGGATTCAAAGCATAATTCATCGTAATACAGTGTCAGTTCGCCAAAGGAATACTCGATTTCGTATTGTTCCGATACATCCTCGCCGTTCCGGTTTTTGACCGAGGCATGAAAGGTATTGGGAAAGATTCCGGGATTTTCGGCAACAAAAAAACCGTCAAATTCGATTTTTTCATCGTATGCGACCTGTCCGTTTTTTAAATACGCTTGCGGATAGCCGGCGGATTGTGCATGGAACGCCAGTTTTGCGGATTCGCTTTCAAAAAGCAGCTTTTTACGAGTGACTTCCAGATCGCCTTCCTCTATGCGGATAGCGTATTGATTTGTGACTTCCATTCCGCCCTGATCGTAAATGTGCACTTCTGCCGTGTTCTTGGTAACGCCAACCTCGGTTCGCTCTCCGGTAAGCGATACTTCCATTCTGTGATCCTTGGTTAAATGACCGGATTTGACATGATAATCAAAGCATCTCAAGGGAGTTCCGTCGTATTGCTTTTCCGCACCGGACGTACAGATAACAATTTCATGTTTCCGTAAATGAACGCTTCCGGTTGCAATGATACAAGTCAGAATAACCAAAATACCGATTAATGCGATACAGATGGCACCAATCAGATAAATAGGCATTTTTTTCTTCTTCATGAAAACCTCCTAAGTAACGCCATCCGGTAGGGTGACGATCTGCGCGCCGACATCTGCGAAGCAGATTTTTCATGGCGGTGCTTCAACTTGCGCTGTTAGGATGCAAGCTGTTTCAGATAATTCAGATAACTTCTGCAAAGAGGCATCGAATCCTCTTCAAACAGTTCATTCAGCTTTTCTTCCAATTCTTTGCCGGCCTTGGAAATGACAATCGGATTCTGATTTTCCAGCTTTCGAAGAATCTTCTTTGACAGGAAGTCATCGAGCGCATTCATTTCGGTTCCGCCGCAAGCC
The DNA here is from genome assembly GCA_045641285.1 of Lachnospiraceae bacterium. Classification (GTDB taxonomy): domain Bacteria; phylum Bacillota; class Clostridia; order Lachnospirales; family Lachnospiraceae; genus ISDg. Next base: position 125,664 of record JAZUGQ010000053.1, on the reverse strand, counting down.
AAATAAACCGCAACATACTCTTCCATCTGTTTGCGGATTCGATTTCCGTATGTGATATGATAATGCTCCGTCAGACAGCGGTCGAGTTCGGCCACCTTTCTTCTGGCACGTGAAGTCATTTCAAAATCCGATTCGGCCTTTTTGACAAGCTGTTTGAAATACAAAAACGACATATCCACCGGATTGGTTTTGGGTGCATTGAACGGCCTTGCTTTCCGGTTCATGTTCATAACCATCGCACGGTCATATACCTTGTCCGATATGGCAAATGTGGAATCGTCGTTATTGGCAGTTCCGATAAACCAGACGTTATCGGGCAGGCGGAACCGTCCTTTCTCAAACAGTCGGGGATCTTTCGGCCAGGAATCCGTTGTCATATCCAAATACCGGTTGTCCGGATTCAACTCCATCAGGGACAGGAAATCGGCGAAAAAGTATTCGACGCGGGCGATATTCATTTCATCCAGGACAATGATATAAATCTTGTTGGAGAATCTCGCTTCATACAGTTTCTTCAACAGAGCACTTTCGTTAAACTGTTTTGTAAATTCGTTGAAATATCCGATGACATCGGACCGTTCTTTCCACATCGGCTGTACCGAAATGACGGTGGAACGATTGTTCAGAAAATCACCGAATGCCGTCGCCAACGAGGTTTTTCCGGTTCCGGACAGACCCTGCATAATCATCAGATGAGAAACCGCAAATCCGGAAATAAACCGGCGAATATCCTCGATATCATAGTACAAATGAAGTTCCGAAGCCGCATATCTGCAGAATTCTTCACACAGGTTCTCCAAATCGCTGACATAGGAAAACGCTTCCCTCTGCCCCTCTGCTTTTTCGTCATCGATATTTTTCAATGCACGGAAACGGACTCCTTCCTCTTCTTCCGGTAGCGTTTCTTTCTTTGTGCCAAAGAGCGTAAATCCGAATTTTTCCTTCAAAATGATAACCGTCATGGCAATTAATGCAGACGGCAGTAACAGTGCCAATACCATTGTGATATATACCGTTTCGGAATGCACAAAGGCCCCGTCTTTAAAGATATCGGACAGTGTCTGACTGTCGCTTGAGACAATGGCTGCGACAATTAAAACCACAACCAGTAACGACAGGAAGCCGAAAATCCGAAACAGCCGAACGTAAGAAATTCCTTTTTGTTTCTCTTTCATACTTTCTTCTTCCCCCATAAAATCCGCTTACGCATCTTTTTCTTGGCATTTTTCCAGTTTCTTTGAAATAAGGCTTCAAACGCTTCGCGTTCTTTTTCCAGCTCCAGAAAATCGTCTCGTTCGGAGCAATCCGGGGATCCGTTCTTACCAACATACAGTTCTGTCATACCGTGAATACGAGCCTGCAAAAGAGTGGATTTTTCCTGCTCTGCAGACAGTTCGTTCTGAAGGGTTTCCATCTGCCGGAGCTGTTCCTGTTCCCGTTTTGCTGCCGCATTCGTTTGCTCCTTCGTTTCCTGTTCCTTCCGGCTCATCAGCATCTGCTGTTCCTGAATACGTTTGGTCAGTGCTTCTTCACGGGATGCATACAATTCGGCCTGTTTCTTCCAGACTTCTGTCTCACGGAGCTGTTTCCGTAAATCGTCGCATGTATTTTCATAGGATTCCGCGGCTTTGGAAATGATCTTAACCAGTTCCTCCCGGCTCATATCGGAAATGTCATTCGTTCCAAGCAGCATCGCAAGCTTTTTTCTCTGATCTTCCGCTTCTTTATCCCTGCGGCGCTGTTCCTCTTCCTGATAACGCTGTTCCAGCTCGTCCGCCGAGTTATGACCGTATTTGTAATTCAAATACATGCTGAACAGCACCAGCTCGGTTACTTCCCGCTCCATCGAATCGTCAAACGGAGAGGCTTCATTTTCATGACGTTCCGATACGAATCCGTCTCCCGTATACGTACTCAGATAATCGTATAAAGCAACGACTTCTTTAAAATGAACATCCATCCGAAGAATATTGGTTCGGGTAATCGGAGGCGCAATCATCGGTGACAGTGCTACTTCCTTCATCAAGGGCATCGACAGCAAAACCGAAATATTTCCGGACAGAGATTCAATCCGTTTCCGGCATTCCGAAGCCTTCTCATCATCGCCGAGCATTTTATCATTCATGGTAAGTTCGAATTGAAATTCGCGTCCGGCATTCCGAAGATGCTTTTGAAATACAAATTCCGATGCAACGTCGCTCCAGGCCTGATTGATTTTCCGAAGGCGATAGTCCAGAAAATCCCGGGTATAGCAAAGAACCATATAGAGAACCCGGTTCTCGTATACGGCAAAATTGCTTTCGTTTTCATACACATTTAACCGGTCCGGAATCAGATCCTCGCCTTCTTCCGGAACGTGCGTAATCATTTCGCTGTGACGGGACAAATGCTCGACCGAAGCACGGGATACTTTGCGAACCCGTTCGATCGGAATGACGTTTCCTTCCGTTTTGATAAACTGACGGTCTTCCCGAATGGCCGCTTCCAAATGAGGAACGGCACGTTCGATATGCTCAATCCAGTCCTCGTTGATTTTGATATCAAAATAGATATTGCTGATTTTCTCGGTATCTTTTCCGCACTTTGCCAAAAGCGCCCGGAGTTTGTCGTTGTCTTTTGCATTTGCGGCTTCTTCCGCAAACCGTTTGGCGGCACGGTAATACCAGTCCATTGAATTCATTTCCATGGATTCGACTCCCTTCCTGCTTACATCGATGTCGGAGCCTGCCGGTATGCAGGTCACGAATGGTGGTTATTTCCGGTCAATTAGGATGCATTTCTGCGAAGCCTCTCAAGACTTTCGCTGCACTGCGGCATATTTCCTTTGCCGAAGGTTTGTGCAAACAATGCTTCCAGATCGTCCATGGCATAACGAATCACAACAGGATTTAAGCTATCCATTTTACGAAGGACCTTCTTGGCCAGCAAATCATCCACGGCCTCGATTTCGGTTCCGCCGCAAGCAATGTAAATCGGAATATACTCTTCCATTTGACGACGAATTCGGTTACCGTAGGTAATGCGGTAAGTTTCCGACAAAAAGGCGTCGATTTTCTGAACCTTATCCTTCATTTCCTCAGACAGAACGTAGTCGGCCTTCGCCTGTTCCGTCAATTCGCGGAAATGAGTGAAACTGATGCGGTCGCCGTGGTGTTCGTCCGGATTGAAAATTTCCGCTTTCTTATCCAGATTCATAACCATTGCACGGTCATACACCTTATCGGAAATGGAAAATGTGGAATCATCATTGTTTGCGGTTCCGATAAACCAGACATTTTCCGGAATCCGAAGCATACCGTGTTCCAACAGTTTCGGATCGTCCGGCCAGGTATCGGAAACCACTTCCAAATACCGGTTCTGCGGATTCAGCTCCATTTGGGACAGGAAATCGGCAAAATAATATTCCACGCGGGCAATGTTCATTTCGTCGAGTACAATGATATGAAGATCATCGTTATATCTTGCTTCGTACAGCGTTTTCAGCAATGTTCCTTCGCTGAAGCGTTTCGTAAATTCATTAAAATATCCGATAATGTCAGAGCGCTCCTTCCACATCGGCTGAACGGAAATAACGGTGGAACGGCTCATCAGATAATTGCCGAAAGCCGTTGCCATGGATGTTTTTCCGGTACCGGACAAGCCCTGCATAACAAGCAAATGAGACACTCCGAGTCCGGCGATAAATTTCCGGATATCTTCTTCGCTGTAGTACAACTGAAGCTCGGACGCGGCAAAATTCCGGAAGTTTCTGCAAATATCCCGGAGTGACAGCGAATTGTCATAATCCGGAGCCTGGTAATTCTCACTTGCCCGGTCAAGTTTTGTCAGAGAATGGAATCGTGACGTAATATCGTCATCCTCCGTCTCTTCGCCGTTGTTGTCGGATTTGGCTTCGTCTTCTTTATTATCCGTATTGATCATCGTCAACACCGTAATAATCATCGCAGCAATACTCATAAACAGAATGAAGAAATAAATGGCAACTGCGGTTCCTGACGACAGAAACTCCCAGAGAGCGTCGAAAAATGATCCGAACAGTAAATGATATGTCATGAATTGGTCCCTCCGTAATTTCGTAATTTATTCTTTGCAGATTTTCAGACAGTCTTCATAAATCCGATTCAATTCCTCCGAATCAACCGATTCTCCGGTTCCGAGAATGGTCGGAAGAAACAGTGTTTGCCAAATATACTGAAACGCATTCTGTTCGGATTGACCCGCAGCAATCAGCACCGATGATACTTTTTCCGCACTGCGAATGTCTTTGTTCCGAATTTCCGTATACCATTTCTGACTGCATTGCTGCTGCAGGATATCGATTTTTCGCCAAACGGATTCCGATAAATAATACTCGTCTTCCGTATCCCGTATCAGACTGCGAAATCCTGTCAGTGAAATGAAGCAGTTTTCATTTTCGGAAAACGGACCGCACGGTACGGCACTGAGTTCAACCGAATTGACAGAACTTTGTTCTTTATTTTCCTGAAAAACGATAATCGATTTTCCCGAATCTTTTCGAAAAAATCGTGACAGCAGCTTCTTTGTATGCTGAAAGGTTTCCTCATCGGTATCCGCACTCTTCTTAACCTGCAGCAGCTCATGTCTCGCGTAGTCGCTCAGTAAAAACACAAGGGATGTCCTGCTGATATCAACTCCCTGACGCATCAGACAGGCATGCAGCGTATCCAATAGGTCCGGAACGGATTCGGCAATATATTCCTCGGAACTGTCCGGTGTATTCCCTTCGATCGGAGTCGTTTCCGGGTCTTCGTCCGGGACAGCTGAAGCATTTTGACATCGAAAAGCGTACATAAAAAAGAAAATGATTCCGATACCGGAACACAACAATAAGACAGGATGATTGATTCTTCCGAAACTCAATCCCTGTCTTACCGTAAGCAATATCATATCCGTAAGATTGACAATACTATTCAATTGATGATTTCCTCCCCAGAAAAAGTTAAATATATTATACTTTGCAATTTATTATATGTCAAGTATTATACGCATAAAGTTTGTTATGAATGCACTTTTATAATTCCGGAAGGAGGTGTGCTTCTTTCATCTTTTGAAGTGACATCAAAATTCCGAATTTGGCATGTGCCCATGTCAAACCTCCCTGAAAATATACCGCATACGGAGGCTCAATCGGTCCGTCCGCGGACAATTCAATGGAAGCCCCCTGATAAAAGGTTCCAGCCGCCATAATGACGTCGGAATGATATCCGGGCATTGCCCATGGTTCCGGAGTGACATAACTGTCAACGGGACTACCCGCCTGAATGCCTTTGCAAAATGCGATGACACCGTCCGGACTTCCGAGAGTTACTGCCTGAATGATATCATGTCGGGACTCAACGGCATTCGGAATACAGGAAAATCCCAACGGTTCATACAGATTCGCTGCAAAAATGGCCCCTTTGAGCGCGGACGCAACTACCGTCGGAGCCATAAAGAGTCCCTGCATAAAGTTTCTTGTTACTCCGAGTGAAGCACCGACTTCTTTTCCGAGTCCGGGACTTGTCAGCCGATATGCACAATTCTCGACATATTCCTCTTTTCCAGCGATATATCCGCCGATCGGTGCCAGTCCGCCACCCGGATTTTTTATGAGAGAACCGACAACAAGGTCCGCACCGACGTCGGACGGTTCCAGTTCTTCCACAAATTCTCCGTAACAGTTGTCCACCATGCAAATCACATCCGGCTTAATGCCTTTGATAAAACGGATCAGCTCACCGATCTGTTTTACGGAAAATGTCGGTCTTGTCAGATATCCTTTGCTTCTCTGGATTTCGATCAATTTGGTTTTTTCGTTGATTGCGGCACGGATTCCGTCGTAGTCAAAATCCCGGTTATTCAGCAATTCGACCTGACGATAGGTAATCCCGAATTCGGACAGGGACCCTTTGACCGGAGTAATTCCGATTACCTGTTCCAACGTATCATACGGCTTTCCGACTGGGGAAAGAATCTCGTCACCGGGCCGTAAATTTGCCGATAACGCCAGAGCCAGTGCGTGTGTTCCGCAGGTAATCTGTGCCCGAACCAATGCGCTTTCCGTATGAAACACATCCGCATAAACCGCTTCCAGTGTTTCTCTGCCCAAATCATTGTATCCGTATCCGGTTGACGATTCAAAACATTCCGCCGAAACGCGGTTTTTCTGCATCGCCCGAATGACCTTCAACTGACATAATTCCGCATTGTTATCGATTGCTTCAAACCGTTCCTTCAATGCACGTTCCGTTGTTTCCCCAAGCTTAAAAATATCCTCATCGATTCCCATTGACCGATAATATTCCTGAGTCGTCATTTGTCTGTTCCTTCCAAAATATCACGTATTTTCAATTCCGTAAGAATTGTATTCAATAACTGTTCGGTGTTGTTGTCATCCTTTGACAACATAATCACATCCGGTTCCCGTCGAAACCAGGTCATTTGTCTTTTTGCAAAATGTCTGGTTTCCAATTTGATTTTTGCAACGGCTTCGTCCAATGTGCATTCCTCATTGATGTAAGGAATCATTTGCTTGTATCCGAGGCCCTGCATGGCAACCGTACATTCGGTATATCCCATGTCCCGAAGTGCCCGGATTTCGTCGCACAGTCCCTGTTCCACCATGTCGTCGACCCGTTCTTCAATCCGCCGGTACAGAGCCTCCCGATTCATGGTCAGAACAAAATAGGCATACTTGTACGGTGATGCCTGTTCTTTCTGACGTTTGTTCGATTCGGAAATCGGCTCGTTATGATAATGAAAATATTCCAACGCGCGAATAACCCGTTTCCGATTCTCTTTCGGAATTGTCTGACTGCTTTCGGAATCGACTTCCGACAGCATTTGAAACAGGGTATCATTGTCTTTTATCCGTTCCAACGAAGCACGATATCCGTCGTCGTGGTCTTCCTCCGAAAAGGAAATGTCTTTGAGTAATGCCTGAATATAAAAGCCGGTACCGCCGACGACAATCGGAATCCGATTCCGTGCCCGAATGCCCTGAATGCAGTCCTTGGCCATGGACACAAATCGTGTTACATCCCATTCCTCGTCCGGATTGCAGCAATCAATCAAATGATGCGGAATGCCCATTCTCTGATCTTCCGGCAATTTTGCGGTACCGATATCCATATGGCGGTATACCTGCATGGAATCGGCGCTGATAATTTCACCGTCAACGGCTTTGGCAAGTTGTAAAGACAATTCCGTTTTACCGACCGATGTCGGTCCGGAAAGAATAATCAGCGGTTCCAACGGGTACCTCCTGTTATACAATACGTTTGAATTTTTTCTCGATTTCGTATTTTGACATGGAAATGATGACCGGTCTTCCGTGCGGACAATGATACGGATTTTCCAATGTCAAAAGCTGCTCAATCAAATGAGTTGCTTCTTCCGTAGAAATTTCCTGATTTCCTTTAATCGCAGCCTTACATGACAAGGATGCCAGCTTTTCGGTTATGCGAAGCAACGGTTCGGTTCTTGAAATATCCGAAAGCTGTTCCAGCGTTTCGGTAAAATAATCTGCCGGATAAATCCCGAACAGTACCGTCGGTACTCCGCAGATGGCATAATCACGTCCGCCGAAATGCTGTATTTCAAATCCGAGCTGCTGAAAATAGTCCCAATTTGACTGCAGAATTTCTTCTTCCCGAATCGTCAGGGTCAAAATGGTCGGCGGTGAAATCTGCTGAGTGTATACATCACCGTCTTTCAGCTGTTTTACCATGGTCTCATAATTGATTTTTTCATGAGCGGCATGCTGATCGATTAAAAGCATCTGATTTTCCAATTCTATGATCCAATATGTCTTAAACAACTGTCCGAGAATCCGAAATTCCGTTTTTCGGTCCGGATTGACAAATGCCTGCTTTTCGTCTTCGACCGCATTCTCGATTTGCCGTTCCGCATCCGATTCCTTCGGAATGACGGGCTTTTGAAACAGTGTCATTTGAAGGTACTCAATCGGCTGTTCCGACACGATGGTACTGTCTGTCTCGGCATTGACCGGCTCACGATTCCGATTCCATTCGGCATTCGGGCAGGATTCGACGGAAGGCTCGGATGTTTTCACAAAGGGTTGTGAATTACCGGACTCATGGGAAGGTTCCGATGTCTTCCGGAAAGCCGGTACATTCTCCGGTTCCTTCGGAACCGAAACAAACCGTTCCACGCTTCGGCGATTGATTTCAAAGGATTCCGCAGGACGTTCCTTCGGAGTCGGTTTCGGCTCCTGACGGTCTTCCGTAACATTGACCGAAGAAATCAATACGGAATTTCGAAGAGCGATTCGGATTGCATTGAGTACTGCGTTGTAAACAGCTTCCCGATCCGAGAACCGGACATCCATTTTGGTCGGATGAATATTGACATCAATCGATACCGGATCGATATCAATAAACAGTACCGTAAACGGGTATTTGTGCTGCATGACATAGGTTCGGAACGCTTCTTCGATTGCCTGCGACAAAAGGCTGCTTCGGATATCCCGTCCGTTGACAAAGCAATGTTCAAATGACCGGTTATTTTTCACGACAATCGGCTTCCCGATCATACCGTGAACATGAATCCCGTTTTCCTCGTACTCTACGGGCAGCAAATTGCTCGCTGTCTCTCTTCCGTAAACAGAATACACCGCATCCTTTAACGAACCGTTTCCTGGCGTATGCAGCTGCGTCCTTCCGTTTTGCAGAAAAGTAAATGAAATGTCCGCGTGGGCAAGCGCCAGACGGTTTAACAGTTCGTTGCAGTAACCGGCCTCCGTGGTCGGTGATTTTAAAAATTTACGTCTTGCCGGAACATTATAAAACAAATCCCGGACAATGATTGTGGTACCTTGCGGGCATCCGGCATTGTCAAATGAGAGTTCCGTTCCTCCCTCTATGACATACCGTGATCCCAGATAATCTTCTTCGTGAAACGTCAATAGTTCCACTTTTGCAACCGCTGCGATACTGGACAGTGCTTCGCCTCGAAAACCGAGGCTTTGAATATGCAATAGGTTCTGTTCCGTTTCGATTTTGCTTGTCGCGTGTCGCATGAATGCCGTCGGAATATCATCCCGATGAAAACCGGAACCGTTATCCGACACCCGCAAAAGAGAAATTCCGCCCTGCTCGGCTTCCACCGTTATCATGGTAGCGCCGGAATCGATGGCATTTTCAACAAGCTCTTTGACAATGGAGGCGGGACGTTCAATGACTTCACCTGCGGCAATCTGATTAATTGTTTCGGAACTCAGAACATGAACGATTCCCATACGGTACCTCCGGTCAAATAATTATTGTTCGGAAAGAAAATTCTCGAATTCCTGTGCGGTCATCAGGATTTTTCTTGGTTTGGTTCCTTCTTCCGGACCGACTACGCCTGCTTCCGCAAGCTGATCCATAATTCGTGCGGCACGGTTAAAACCGATTTTATATACTCTCTGAAGCATTCCGATGGATGCTTTTTCCTTCTCGATGATAAATCGTCCGGCATCGGCAAAATATTCATCCCGGTCATTTTCCGGTGCGGAAGACGAACCGTTCTTCATCTGTTCGCTGACAGGGCTGACACCGTTTTCAATACTCTCATGGATGGAATTATTGATGTTGGCGGCTCCGTTGTTTGCAACGAGGAAATCGACAATGGACTGAATTTCCTCATCGGACACAAACGGTCCCTGCAACCGGACGGGCTTCGGAATTCCCTGCGGGAAGAACAGCATATCGCCCTTTCCGAGCAGTTTCTCCGCTCCGACCTGATCCAATATGGTTCTCGAATCAATACCCGAAGATACGGCAAATGCGATTCGTGACGGGATATTTGCCTTAATCAGACCGGTAATGACATCAACGGAAGGACGCTGTGTGGCAATAACCAAATGAATTCCCGCCGCTCTGGCAAGCTGTGCCAAACGGCAAATGGCATCTTCCACCTCTCCCGGCGCAACCATCATCAAATCGGCCAACTCATCCACGATGATGACAAAACGGGGAAGCTTGGTCAGCTTGTTTCCGAGTTTGTCCGTTAACGGCTCGGTCGACGATTCGAGTTTTTCGTTAAATCCTTCCAGATTACGAACACCGAATTCCGCAAACAGTTCGTATCGTCTGGTCATTTCCATAACGGCCCAGTTCAACGCATTGCTGGCTTTCTTCGGATCGGTAATGACGGGGATTGCCAAATGAGGAATTCCGTTATACACGCTCAATTCCACTACCTTCGGGTCAATCATCATAATCTTCAGATCTTCCGGTTTGTATTTGTACAAAAGACTGATAACCATGGTATTGATGCAGACGGATTTACCGGACCCGGTTGCACCTGCAATCAGCAAATGCGGCATTTTGGAAATGTCTGACAGGACAATGTTTCCGCCGATATCTTTTCCGACCGCAAATGTGATTTTGCCCTTGTTGTCACGGAATTCCTGGGACTCCAAAAGCGTCCGAAGCATAACACCGGACGAGACTTTGTTGGGCACTTCGATACCGACGGCCGCTTTTCCGGGGATCGGAGCTTCGATACGGATATCTTCCGCAGCCAGATTGAGCTTGATATCATTTTCCAGATTGGTGATTTTGCTTACCTTAACGCCCTGCTCCGGCTGAAGTTCATATCGGGTAACACTGGGACCGCAACTGATTTCGGTAATCGTAACATTGACACCGAAGCTCTTTAATGTCTGTTCCAGCTTTCTTGCGGTTTCTTTTAATTCGGCACCGGAAGTTTCACCGGCATTGTTTTTCGGCTTGTTTAACAGATGTAACGGAGGAAACTTATATTCCCTGACAGGAACGGTCTCCTGTTCCATAAGCGTATTCAAATCATCCGAAACGGCATTGGCATCATTTGTATTGGATTTATTCTGTGCGGCTCCGTTAGCTGCTGCGGTTCCGGCCTTTGGAGCGGAATCGGACGCATTTTCGTTTTTCGCCGCAGCACCTGCATGAATCAATTCCGAACGGCTCGGAGCAACGGCTTCCGTTGTCTCCACCGCGTCGTACGGATTCACTCCGGCAATGTCTTTGGCAACATCCGCAGTCGTGGAAATACCGTTAATGGTAATATTCGGTTCCGTACCGGCAGCACTCGGGGTTCCCGAAACGGTATTTCCTGCCGGTTCATCGAGTTTTTGCCATACCGCACGGCGACGATTTATTTCGCGCTCGGATTCCTCCGGCCGGTATGCATTGTCCGGTTCATCATAACCCGTTTTCAAAATGGAACCGGATTCGTTGGCACCGGTCTCACGGAACTTGTTGTCCAGCTCCAGCTGATAGAACGGATGCCCCGTTGTCGTTACTTTGGAACCGTTTCCGTCGGGACGGGTTTGCGCTCCGTTTAACGGAACCGGTTCTTTGACGGTATTCTCTGCGGTTTTGGAAATGCCGTCCACCGGAACAGCGGAAACCGTATAGTTTGCCGTATAAGTCGGCTCCTTCGGTTTTTCTTCTTTGCGGTTTAACAGTTTGTCCAAAAATCCTTGTTTCTTTTCGGGCTTCTTCTTTGCAGGGTCTGCGTAGAAGCTCAAATCTACCGGAATTGCCGGCGGCTCCGCATCGACAAGCATGACGCGGCGCTTCCGGTTCTCTTCCTGAATATCTTCCAATGTGAAGGACTGTGATCCGGGATTCGGCGTCTGGCCGATTGTTACGGTATGATTATCGTCATACTCTTCATCATATGCTTCCTGACGCTCTTCGCGTTTCCGGATGATATATTCTTTCAGTTCTTTAAATACGCCTTTTCCGATAATCAAAATGATGCAGACAAGAAGAAGCGCAAACAAAATAATCAGAGACGCCACTTTATCAAACAGCAAATATAACGGTTTTCCCAAAATTGCGCCGAACAGACCGCCGCCCCGTTTTTCCCGATAACCGACGGTAAAGGAGCGGAAAAACTTTTCGTCGACAACATCACTGAACAAATGAATCACAGCCGTAATAATGAACTGGGAAATCAGAAAGACGGTCGTTTTCCGAATTGCTACCGGGCTGTCCGGGTATTTCAGCATAAACCATACAATAATAAACATGGCTACCGGGAAGAAATACGGTACGATACCGCCCATGAATCCGAACAGAACACAATTGATTCCTCGTCCGATCAAACCGCAGCAGTTCAGAAGACTGAGGTACAGCAAAATACAGATCAGACCGGTAATAATCAAAACGATCTCATCATTGACTTCACTGCGCTTCTTTTGCTTATCTCTTTGAATTTCCACAACATCCCGTTTTTCTTCTTTGGAAGATTTTTCCGGGGAGCCGGATTTGGAGGATGTTTTTCCGCTGCTTGCTTTTGCGGTAGGAGTTTTCTTCGCTGCCAATGCAGCATCCTTCTGAACGGTTTTCGCGTCCGTCGCTCCCTTTGTTGCGGTGTTATGTTTTGTATTGTTATCGTTAGTTGAAGACATAAACGACCCCTTTCTACAAAATCGTGAATAAGAACAGCAAAATCGCTGCGACAATTCGATACTCGCCTAACGGAATCAGACTGCATTTGGATAACTTCTGAATCAGGGCCCGAATCATCACAAAAGTAACAAAAAACGAAACCAAAAATCCGGTGAGCAGCTCCGTATACATCATTCCGGTCAATTCCCGGAACGATAACAGAAACGTGGTCAAAAATGACAGCAACAGCGTCGGAAAGCTGATATATGTTGCAATCATAACCGAAATTCTGCGATTGCAGCCGAGCAGCAACGCAATCATAATCAGCAAACCGAATCGGGATACCCCCGGAATAAATGACAAAAACTGCGATCCGGAAAGAATCAGAATTCCGTAAAACGGAACCGAATCCGGAGTATCATACAACTCCGCCTTATTTCGGTTGGAAATCTCCGAAACAATCATCAAACCGCCGCCGACCAGCATTGCGACAATAATCATACGGATATTCCGAATGGATTCGTGATTGAACGTAAAACTCAAAAATTCATCGGAATACAGTAATTGTATGATCAGAATCGGCAAAATTCCCGGCAGAATCCGCAGAAAAAATCTGGTTCGTTCCTTGGAAATTTTCAGTTTATCATCAAAATCCCGATAGACCGGTAAATTCATCGGCAAAAACACGGTCATTGCCGCAACTATGGTACCGAACTGAAGGGTGGAAAAAAAGATTCCCCGAAATACTTCCGAACTGTTCCAGTCGGTGAATCCAAGATAATGTCCGATGACCGACAAATGTCCTGTACTGCTCACCGGAAGCCACTCGGTCAGGCTTTCGACAATTCCGAACAAAATCAGTTTGATAAAGTCAAGAACCTGCACCGGTCCGTCTCCTTTCGATATCAGTTACCGTATATTTCGAATCTGGCAATCTCACCTTTTGCCATATCCACCTTAAATCGTTTTTCGCAATAGTAAATAATGGAATGGTACTCTTCCGTCATGCATTCCACGGAAAATGCCAACAGCAGATTGTTTCTCCATCTCATTTTAAATCGAGCGCCGCCGTAGGCATATAATCCGTCCACTTTACCGGTATGCCATGCTTCGGGAAGTGCCGGAAGCAAAATGACACGGTTTTCATTGCTTTGCAGAAGCATTTCTCCGAAAGCCGCAACGGCTCCGAAGTTTCCGTCAATCTGGAACGGCGGATGATTGTCCAAAAGATTTCTGAGTGTGGAATGTTTCATCAATGCCACGATATTGTCATAGCATTTTTCTCCGTCCCACAAATGAGCATACATGTTCATAATCCATGCTCTGCTCCAGCCGGTATGACCGCCGCCGTTTTCAAGGCGTCTTGTCAGCGTGACGGAAGCGGCTTTGGCAAGATCGTTGGTCTCGTCCATGGTAATCTGCCCGGACGGAAACAGTCCGTACAAATGAGAAATGTGACGATGCCCAGGTTCCGCCTCCTCGTAATCTTCCATCCATTCCATGATCTGTCCGTGGCGTCCGACGGAAATCGGCGGAAGTTCCTGCAGCAGTTTCTTTGTAAATGCCACAAATTCCGTATCCTCTTCGTTGACCAGTTCGCTCATTGCAATATATTGAGTAAACAGATCCCGAAGAATCTCTACGTCCATTGTGGAATTAATGCAGGCACATCCTCTTGTTCCGTTCGGAAGGATGTATGTGTTCTCCGGTGAAACGGAAGGACAAATGTAAGCCGTTCCGTCCTTTTCCACAAGAAAATCATGGAAAAAGAGAACGCTTTCCTTGACAACCGGATACATCTCTTTCAGGAATTCGAGATTTTTCGTATAACAGTAATGGGTCCATACATGCGTGCAAAGCCATGCCATTCCCATAACCCAGTACGTTCCCGGAATCCAGGTGTCCTGCGGTGCGGTATCACCCCAAATGTCGGTATTATGATGCGCAACGGTTCCCCGGCATCCGTACATTTGCCGTGCGGTTCGTTTTCCGTTTTCGCACATTCGTTTCATCAGATCGAACAACGGCAGTGAACATTCCGAAAGTCCGAGGGTTTCGGCCGGCCAGTAGTTCATTTCCGCATTGATATTAATGGTGTATTTGCTTCCCCACGGCGGGTCCATATGTGAATTCCATACGCCCTGCAAGTTTGCCGGTTGGGAACCGGGACGGGAACTTGAAATCAACAGGTACCGTCCGAAGTCAAAATATGTCTGAAGCAGGCCGTTGTCCGGATGCTCTTCGTCAAACGCGTCCAACCGTTCGTCCGTCGGAATCTCGTTTTTGGATTCGTCCGCCGCCAGCGTCAGCTTCGTATTGTGAAACAGCTTCTGATAATTCTCGGTATGAATCTTCAGCAGTTTATCATACGGATTTTCGGAAAAATTCAGCGTTGCACGGACATACGCAAGCGGGTCGGACTCATAAAACGTCGTTGTTGCGGTAAACAGGAAACAGACTTCGGTTACCTGTTTGCAGCTGATATAGCGTCCCGTTACGGTCTGTGTTCCACCGTTGGAAAATGCCGTAAAACCGGTACAGAAACGATAATTGTCACCGACCAAATTGCCCATGGAATAAACGATTTTATCGTCATGGAATCCGCTGTCATAAAACGGTGCACGGTCAAATTCCGCCGTAATATCAAACGGTACGTGCTGTTCGGTTGTGACCTTGTAAACAATGACATTATTTTCCGTATCCGCAAATGATGTTTCCAGATAGGTAACATCGTCTCCTGTCTTTCGGCAGGTATATACGGCGGTATTCAGATCCAGTTCTCTCCGAAAGTCCGTACAATCCTTCATTTGTTCAAGATAAAACGCAAGATTTCCGAGAGAGGAATAGGTTCGGCAGCTGGTCGGCACACCGGAGAACGACTTGGTCATCAGGTCTTCCGCTTCCGGAATTTTGCCCGCAAACAACAGCTCCCGCACTTTCGGAAGATTATCATGCGCATCCTGGTTCAGACGGTCAATCGGACCGCCGTACCACAGACTGTCTTCGTTCACCTGAAGTCTGGTTGTATGAGCATCTCCGAGTATCATTGCACCCAATTTGCCGTTTCCGATCGGAATTCCGAAATTCCAGTCGTAACCGGCCCATTTGTTATAAAAAATCGTACTCATAGAAACTCCTTATTGCAGTGCCTTCGTATGGAACCAGAACGCGAAATCCATTTCCTTGTAATTGCACTGATACAAATCATCCAGCTTCGGTCCGCAGCTTGCCGAGCCGATTCCGGACATCATATAATCGACATTCAGTATCGTGTATCCGGACTGTTCCAATTCAAAATTATGTTTGGCTGCTTCCAATGCTTCTCTTGTAAAATGAGATGCATTGACGCTGAAATCATTCTTTGACGTCACCAGGAAACGGGTCGTTTCATTGGACAGCGAAGCATATTGCGTACCGTAATGGGACGAATTTTCCTGCGGACGGACATACTCTTCGTAATTGTCCGTTACCGTGGTATGATGCCAGTCCACATAGGATGCCAAATGCTTGTCAATGTAGCTTTCAGTCGGTCCGAAGCCGTAATAATCAAAGTCTTCCATGGATTTGTTCAGGAAGAACCGGAACCCGATTCTCGGCAATGCGGGCGCCGATTCCGCCGCATTGGCATGAACATGAACATTCCATTCTCCGTTCGGATAGAACGTATATTCCAGATTGATACGAACAAACGGATATTTGCTCGGTCCGCCGAAACTGAGCTCGGAACGAAGGACAAGTTCGCTGCCCGGTTCGAGCAGTTTCATGCTGTAGCATTTGCAAATCGGTTTGTTCATATACCATGCTTTCCAATCGCCGACAACCCATCTGTCGTTATCGATGGGCGCACGGTAAAAATCAAATTCCATCGGCTTTTCAAATACCGGAACGTCCTTATAACGATACGATATAATCATCGCCGTCTTTTTGGAAATCACGAATTCCGTATCCTTTGCGGTGATGACATAGGCATTTTCATTGTCCGTTAAAGCCAGATACTTGCGTCCGGAAAGATGCTCCGGTTCGAAGGAACGGTTTTCGGAATTCAGGCAAATCTGTACGAAACAGATTTCGGTTCCTTTTTCCCAATACGCGGTTTCTTCCTTTGCGGTCACGATAAATTTGATACGGATGTCTTTGCCCTTCGGCTTGCCCATATTCGGGATTTCCAATACCGTAGACGATGCCGGAGGCAGCTGCAAATCCAATGTACCTTCCTGAATCACGGTTCCGTAATCTTTTACTTCATACGATACCGTAAACAGTTCTTCAATCGGGCAGAACGATAACCGATTTGTCAAAAGATAGGTTCCGTTATCTTCGTCAAATACGACATCCAAAGGACGATAGCACTGCTTCAGTTCCATCAGTCCGGTATGAGGGGTTCGGTCCGGGTATGTCAAACCGTCGCAACAGAAGTTTCCGTCGTTCGGAACCTCATTGAAATCGCCTCCGTACAGGTATTTGGTTTTCTCGTTATCGTATGTTCCGTCTGCAACCGCATGATCGCACCATTCCCAAACACAGGCACCCATAAAGCGTTCATGGCTGTAAATCATTCTCCAATAATCTTCCAGATCTCCGTTGCTGTTGCCCATGGAATGGCTGTATTCACAAAGGAAATACGGTCTTGTATTATTGGGATCCGATGCATATCGGTACATTGTGGACAGTGTGGGATACATACGGGATACAATATCCAGTTCGGTATCCGCGGTACCGTCCTGCGTGTATAAAACAGATTCGTAATGAAGCGGTCTGGTTACGTCGGTAGCTTTCATCATTTTGGCAACGGATTCCATTGCCGCACCGTAACCGCTCTCATTTCCCATGGACCACATAATCACGCTCGGGCGGTTGAAATCCCGTGTGATGAGCTTCATTTCACGGTCCAGAATCGCCTTTGCAAAAATCGGATTATCGGTCGTTAATGCCATGACATTATGATTCCACGGAGTTCCCGCAACCTGACCGGCCGGCTGGCTTCCGTGACATTCCAAATCGGCTTCTTCAATGACATAAAAGCCGTATCGGTCGCAAAGCTGATAAAACTGCGGTGCGTTCGGATAATGGGACGTCCGAATACAGTTCACATTGCTGCGCTTCATCAAGAACAGATCTTTCTTCATATCCTCAACCGTAACCACATATCCGGTTCTCGGATTGCTGTCGTGACGGTTTACGCCGCGGAGCTTGACAGCGGTACGATTAATCTGAAAGACGCCGTCGACAATCGCCACTTCACGGATTCCGAACTGCTCTCCGATGGTTTCTCCGCATCCGGAAATGGCCGCCTTATACAGCTGAGGCTTTTCCGCATTCCACAGAAGCGGTTTGTCAATGGTAAAATCCACAAATCCGTCTTCATCGGTTTCTCCGTTGAAAACTTCCTCTCCGTCCGGGTTCTGAACCGTTACCTTGGCTTTTCCTCCGTGGATTTCGAACTGCACGGAGGCACTGGACATGTCGTCATTTAAGGACGTCGTAATCTTGTAGTCCGTAATATGCTCAAGCGGACGCTTTAATACGTACACATCACGGAAAATGCCGGTAAAACGGAGTTTGTCCTGGTCCTCCAGATATGTTCCGTCACACCATTTCAAAACAGCAACAAGAATTCGGTTGCTACCTTCCTTCAAGGCTCCCGTAATGTTAAATTCGCTCATTCCGTGAGATACCTGAGAATATCCCACAAGCTGGTTGTTTATAATCAGATAAAAGCAGCTGTCGACACCTTCAAATACAAGATATCTCTGCATGCCGTCATTTTCATATTGATAATTCCGCTTATATACCGCAACCGGATTGTCGTTCGGTACATACGGCGGATCGTAAGGAATCGGATAATCCACATTTACATATTGCTTGTGATCATATCCGTACATTTGAATGCAGGAAGGAACGGGAATCGTCTTATCGAATTCACGTTCGCAGAAATCAACGGGCATATCAAAGAAACTGTCATAGTATGCAAATGACCATTCTCCGTTCAGCAATTCATAGCGCGTGGACTCGGTACGCTCTGCAAAAGCATCATCATTTTCGGAAAACGGAATAAAATAATTCCGGTCCGGTTCTGTATTAAAATGCAGTATTTCCGGGTCTTCGTGAAATGTCATATACGTCTTCATCTGTATTCCCCTTTATTTGTATTTTGCTAAAGAAATTCTGTCCCCATTTGTTGTAAATAAATATGCAAATAAACTGAAACAAGGGTGCCAAACTATGGCACCCTTGTGTATTATCTCACGTTGAGGCGCCGCCAAATGCGACAACTCGCATGAATAACGATCACTTACTTCACATCTTTAATCGAGAAGCTGAGACGTCCCATCTTGTCCTTGCCAAGGCATATGCACTTAACAACATCTCCAAGTGTCAGAACATCTTCGACACGATTGATACGTTCCTTTGCAATCTTGGAAATATGAACCATTCCCTCTTTGCCGGGAGCGAATTCAAGGAATGCACCGAAGTCCTTGATGCTGACAACTTTGCCTTCCAGAACCATGCCTTCTTCGAAATCGGTAACGATGGTCTGAATCAGCTTGATAGCCTTGTTCATTCCGTCAATATCGGTTCCGCATACGGATACCGCACCGTCATCGGTAATATCAATCTTAACACCGGTCTGCTCGATAATCGCATTGATGGTCTTGCCTCTCTGGCCGACAACATCACCGATCTTCTGAGGATCGATCTGAATCTGAATGATCTTCGGAGCGTACTTGCTGACTTCTTTTCTCGGTTCGGCAATCGCCGGCTTCATACAGGTATCCATGATGAACAGTCTTGCTTCACGGCATCTTGCAATCGCACCTTCCACAATAGGACGGGTCAGACCGTGAATCTTGATATCCATCTGAATTGCGGTAATACCTTCGGTAGTACCGGTTACCTTGAAGTCCATATCGCCGAAGAAGTCCTCAACACCCTGAATATCGGTCAAAAGGATATAATCATCATCGGTTTCACCGGTTACGAGACCGCAGCTGATACCGGCAACCATTCTCTTAATCGGAACACCGGCAGCCATCAGAGACATGCAGGATGCACAGGTGGATGCCATGGATGTGGAACCGTTGGATTCGAATGTCTCGGATACGGCACGAATTGCATACGGGAACTCTTCCTCACTCGGAAGTACCGGAATCAGAGCCCGTTCAGCCAATGCACCGTGACCGATTTCACGACGTCCCGGTCCTCTGGAAACTTTCGTCTCACCAACTGAGTAAGCCGGGAAATTGTAATGATGGATATATCTCTTGCTGACAACATTGTCATCCAATCCGTCAACCTTCTGTGCTTCCGACAGAGGAGCCAGGGTAACAACGTCGCAAATCTGAGTCTGACCTCTGGTGAACATGGAAGAACCATGAACTCTCGGGATAATATCAACTTCTGCTGCAAGAGGACGAATCTGAGTAATCTCACGTCCGTCAGGTCTCTTATGATCCTTCAGAATCATCTTACGAACAGTCTTCTTCTCATACTGATAAACAGCTTCATCAATTAACGGAAGCCATTCTTCCTTGTCTGCAAACTTCTCGACAAGGGTATCCTTCATGTTGCTGATCCGCTCTTCACGAACCTGCTTCTCCGGAGAGAACATCAGAACTTCCATATCGGCCGGCGGAACGATTTCCTTAATTGCAGCAAACAACTCTTCCGGAATTGCGCAGCTTGTGTATTCATGCTTCGGCTTGCCGCATTCCGCAACAATCTGATCGATGAACTTAATGATTTCCTTATTGGTTGCATCGGCAAGATAAATGGCTTCAATCATTTTTGCTTCCGGAAGCTCGTTGGCACCGGCTTCAATCATAATAACCTTGTCTCTTGTGGATGCTACAGTCAGCTTCAGATCGCCATTTTGGGTCTGTTCCTGCGTCGGATTCAAAATGAATTCGCCGTCAATCATTCCGACCTGAGTCGTTGCGCACGGACCGTCAAACGGAATGTCGGAAATTGCAACCGCGATTGCGGAACCGAGCATTGCCGTAAGCTCCGGTGTACATGACGGGTCAACGGACAGAACCAGGTTGTTGATGGTAACATCATTTCTGTAATCCTTCGGGAACAAAGGACGCATCGGACGGTCGATAACACGGGATGTCAGGATGGCATTCTCGGATGCTTTTCCTTCACGCTTGTTAAATCCTCCCGGGATCTTTCCGACTGCATACATCTTCTCTTCGTACTCTACGCTCAAAGGGAAGAAATCGATACCGTCTCTCGGCTTTTCACTGGCCGTGGCGGTGGAAAGAACGGTGGTATCACCGTAGTGCATCAAAGCTGCACCGTTTGCCTGCTTCGCCACACGATCGACATCAACCGTGAGGGTTCTTCCGGCAAGTTCCATAGAAAAACTCTTATACATATAAACCTCTTTCTGCGCTGTTTTCGGTTGGGACGTATCAGCGCGCGTCCAAATGAGGCTTTGTGAGCACGAAACCTCCGTAACAACTGAAAAGCAAATGACGTCGGTCCTTTGTTTTTCAGAAGTCACGGGGATGTGTTTCGGCTTCACAGTTACCTAAATACACTTTATACCGCGTTACATTATAACACAACGATATTCAAATATCAACGAAAAACGTAAGAACTTCAAGGAAAAACGAAAATTATTTTCGACATAAAAATACCGGCCGCCGTTCGTCGGAGAATTCCTCTTCGATTTCGGGTGACCGGTATCCTGTTAGTTGTATTTCAGCCTGTTATTCGCAGTAAAATTCCATCGATTCGATTTTCAGCAGGGACTTGCTTTGCAAAATGATTCCGATATCCGATGTGGAGGCATTGGCGCCAATGGTACCGTTAAAGCTTTCCGGTGTCAGCGTCAGGGTTTTGCCATTAAACGACGCTTTGCAGCACCAGAAATTATCGCTCTTCACTTCGGTATTGAACGTAATCACAAGCTTCCAGTTTCGAACGGGCGACGCACTTCGATTGGAAATCCCCACACCGAACTGGTAACATTTACTCTTCTGTTCATTCCAGGTATTGGTGGATGCGAAATTGACATCCACATTGCCGAAGGTCTGTTTCTTAAATACGGAGTCGGGGTTGGCAACCTCCCCTCCGCCGCTTCCTCCGGCATTGTCCTTGATTTTCTCGATATCTTCGGGCGATACTTCGGGAAGTTTGCCGTGAAGCATATTGATAAACCACAATGCTTCCTGATTCAGGTCATTTTCGGTAAAGCCGGATAATTTTTTGCAGCTTTCTTTGATCAGCGACGACGATTCGTTTTTGTTGGCCAGATTCCAAATCATATAGCTGACGCCGTAGCTGTCCATAAACGCAACCCAGCGGTTGGCTTCCGCCTCATCGCAAAGTCCGTTTCCGGATGCATCGCAGATTCCGTATTCCGAGACGAAAACGGGAAGTCCCGACTCGATTGCGGTCTTCATTTTGCTCCGGATATTGTCTTTGTGTGTTCCGGCATAAAAATGAAGTGCATACATAATATTGGAATATCCCTTAATCGGATCTTTCGCCGCAATGTCGACATCCTGCGACCAGGTCGGCGTTCCGACTATGATAATTCCGTCTTTGGAGTTTTTGCGGATGACGGGAATGACTTCTTCCGCATAGGATTTTACGCTGCTCCAGGAAATTCCGCCGTTCGGCTCGTTGCAGATTTCGTAGAAGACATTGCTGTTTCCGGCAAACTCTTTGGACATCTCATCAAAGAATGCGATGGCATCCGCTTTATTGATATTGGGATCGTAATCATGCAGAATGTGCCAGTCGATAATGACATACAGTCCCAGATCGGTGGCAAGGTTTACACCGTCTTTGACCAGCTTCTTCAAGGCTTTTTTATCGGCTCCGGCGCAGTATCCGTTTTCATCCGTGTACATGGCAAGACGAATGGCGTTGACGCCCCAATCGTCCCGAAGACATTGAAATGTTTCTTTGTTGACAAACTGCGGGAACCATTGCAAACCGTGCGTGCTGACACCCTTTAACTGATACGGTTTTCCGTTCTTGTCCACAATCTGCGTTCCGGAAACCGTGAGTTTCCCGTGATTGGCAAACGGCGTTCCGGTTTCCTTGACCGGTTTCGGAGTCGGAGTCGGTGCTTTGGTCGGCTCCTTGGTCGGCTCCTTTGCCGGCTCCTTGGTCGGTTCCTTAGTAGGTTCTGCCGGAATATCTGTCGGTGTCTTGGTCGGCTCCGGATTTACCGGTACGGTCGGAACCGGAGTGTTTCCGGGTTCCGGTGCTTTGGTCGGTTCCGGCGATGTGGCAGGAGTCGTATCGGGAGCCGATGACGGAGTCGCGTCCGGTGCTTTCGTGGTATCCGGTGCCGCCGTCGGTGAACTTGCCGTGGTTTTCGTTCCGCCCTGCTTCCCGGAATTATGATCTTTCTCATATAACAATACGATAGCTGCAATTGCGGCAATGACAATCAACGCCGCCCATGCCGCATATACGATACGCATTGTCTTTTTCGCTTTGTCCGAATTGTTTGTTCCTTTACTCATGTTTGTTTCCCTTTTTCTCAATCCGATACCGTTTCATTGCTTCCTTGACATCCTGAACCATATATAACGATCCGATAAACAGGAAGACGTCATTTTTCTTGGCATTTTTCAGAATTTCGTTTACGGTTTCCTGCAGGGAGTCAATCCGTTTCATGGAAAATTCCATGCACAGCCGGTCCACTTCCTCGGAAGGAATCGCCCGCTTGTTGTCAAACCGGTAAAAATAAATCGTATCCGAAATCGTTCGCAGCATTTCCAACATGGTCCGATAATCTTTATCGTTCACCATGCCCGTTACAACGGTGATGTTCTTACCATGAAACGCTTCGGTCCGAAACCATTTGGTTATCGCCGCAACACACTGTGGATTATGGCCTCCGTCCAGATATACAAGCGGTCTCTTGCTCAGAATTTCCAGTCTTGCCGGCCAGTTGACCGTTCGGAACCCGTTCTGAATTTCTTCGTCACTCACGTAAAATCCATGGCGATTCAGTACCGTCAGAACTTCCAGTGCGGTTGCCGCATTGTATTGCTGATGCTTTCCGAGAAGCGACAGTGTATATTCATGGTCTTTGTATGCAAAATGTTCCAACCCGGCAATCGGCTCCAGCTCCGTCACATCGTCCGCATCAACGGAATGCAGTGCCGCATTTGCCTTCCATGCATATTCGGAAATGACCTTGTACGCATCCGGTGTCACCGGATACACGCAGACATCGCAGTCCGGCTTAATGATTCCGGACTTCGCAGCGGCAATCTGTTCAATCGTATTTCCCAGAATCGCACAATGATCGAGTCCGATATTCATGATTACGCTGCACAGAGGTTTGGACACGGTATTGGTAGGGTCAAACGTTCCTCCGAGTCCGGTTTCCAAAATGACGATATCGCATTTCTTATCGCGGAAATACAGCATTGCAAGCGCCGTCAGCAATTCGAACTGATTTGCGGGTTCGTACAGTTTGTCCGAATATTCGCAGACAATCGTCCCGTATTTCGCACAGTCTTCTTCGGAAATCATCGCTCCGTCATATTGGATACGTTCCCGAAAATTGATCAGATACGGTGACGTAAACAGCCCGACATGGTACCCCGCCTGACGCAGCACGGAAGCCAGAATGGCGCATACCGAACCTTTTCCGTTCGTTCCCGCAACATGAATGCAGGGAACCGAATCCTGCGGATTATCAAAGTACCGAAGCATTGTTTTCATGCGGTACAACCCGGCTGATTTGGAAAAAAAGTTGGTGTTGGTCAGACGCTCATATACTTCTTCGTAAGTCATAGCTGCCTCCGGATTATTTTGTGGTGTCCTGCCGCAACGCATTGATTGCCGTCCATGCCGATTCGATATCCGACATAATATACAACGATCCGGTCACCAGAATCGGTTCTCCCGCTTTGTGCAGCTCCATCATTCGGGCCGCCAGAGCATCCATGGAATCCGCGACCTCAACCGGTTTCTCGAATTCACTCAGAAACGCTTTCAGTTCCTCCGCGGGAAGTGCCCGCTTGTTCGGCGGCGTAATGCAGATAAATGCCTTCGCATACCGCTGCAGCATTTCATACATGGCAAAATAATCCTTATCCGCCAGCACACCCGTCACAATATAATATTTCTGATTTCCGGAATGATGCTGCAGCGAACGGCACAGTGCATCGACACAGTCCGGATTATGTCCTCCGTCGAAAATGATATCCGGCTTTCTGGAAATGAAATCAAACCGGTACGGAAGCTTGGTTGCACGGATTCCCGCCTCAATCGCAAAATCATCAATCAGCACGGGATTTCCGTTAATATTCATGGTCTTTATGATATCCACGGCCTTCATCACGGTGGCGATGTTGATTTTCTGGTATTCCGCCGTCATTGCACGGTCTTCCGGGAAAAAGCTTTCATCGAAAATATTGGCAAAATACAATTGGTTGTCATGGGTTTCGCACCATTCTTTTGCGGTTTCCGTTACAATCGGAGAATTGACTGCCATGACAATCGGCTCCCCTTCGTTGGCTATTCCCAGTTTCTCCGTCGTTATTTCTTCCAGTGTATTACCCAGAAAATTCGTATGGTCCAACGCGATTTTGGTCACAACGGTAAGGCATCCCTCGCCGATATTTGTGGCATCGTTGGCACCGCCCATTCCGGCTTCCAGAATAGTGAAATCACAGCCTTCCAGCTTAAACATAATCAATGCCACGGCAACCGCACGTTCAAATTCGGTCGGATCCGGGTCATAAATCCGGAACGATGATTTCAGTGTTTCCACCGCACCGATAAACTGCTGTTCGGTAATCGGCTTTCCGTCGATACGATAATAATCCTTGACATCATATAATGCAGGAGAAATCATGGTTCCGACATGATATCCTGCGGCAACCAGCGTATTGGTCAGCATCATCGCCGTAGACCCTTTTCCGTTGGTTCCCACGACATGAATAATGTTCTGTGTCGTCTCCGGGTGCTTTAATAGGCCAAGGCATTCGCTGATTCGGTCCAGCCCCGGTTTGGAAACATTGGTATGTTCATTTCGAATAAATTCCAATGCATCGGAATATCTCATAGTTCACTCTCTCTTTATCAATATTTTACTTCGGCCAAATTATCGCGGAAATGTTCTGCCGAAGTCCGTAACAACTCCATATTGTAGAATATTTTTGTTCAAAAAGCAATACTTTCCGCTGTTCTTGTCCTTCTTCGTCCCGATTCCCATGTCATTATACCGGAATTTATGAAGCCAAAAAATGCCGAAACGGCGGAATCGGTGTCGTTTCGGCAGATTATTTGCATATAAACAGATTATTCGTTGTCGGACTTTTGATTCGGCGACCAGACTCCCTGATTGTACATGGTTTTGTTGATAATGGACCGAAGCACCTTTCGAATCGCCAGCAAAACCACGATTTCGATTACGCAGGTGATGCAGGAAACAACGATTTTCGGGGCAATTGCAGCCAGTTTATAAGGACTTCCGTAGAACCGAAGCACAAAGAACTGATTGACAAAACAGCCCAAAATGATATTATCCAAAATCGCCGTCAGGATAATCCGTTTGGCGGTGAATTTCTTCCAAAGCAGCAGACCGTTTGTCAGTCCCTGAATCATTCTGGTAACGGTAACGCCGATAATAATGTTGCCGCCGAACACAAGAAAGGAACCCAGGACATCCGCAGCACCCGACACAACAGCACCGAGAGGTCCGAATGTATATCCGGTCACGGCACGCAGTATGGAAGTAAATGAAATCCGGTTGCTGTTCGTAACCTGAATCATCAGAACATACTCGGTAACATACTGCAATGCGGTAAACATGGCCAGGAGGCACAGCATGATAACGCTTCCGCCGCGCTTCTTTTCCTTGGTTTCTGCGTCGGAACTTATGAGTGTCTTTGTCCCGTTACCGGAATTCGGAAATGCCTTTGCATCGTCCACGGCTCCGTGATTTGCCTGTTTGTTTTCCTTCATGGAAACTGCCTGTTCTTTGTTTTTTGACATAAAAATACTCCTTTCCGTCCCGAAATAAGCTACGAAAAGGAGAAACCCTTAAGGTAGCAGCGGGATGCAAATTATGTACCGCAAGCATTTCGCTTTTCGTTCAGCAGACAACTCCCCGTTCTGCTGACACTTTACGCACATAATTTTACTCTGCCGGTAAATTTAATTTTCAAAAGGGCTGCCGATAAAGGCAGCCCGTCCGATACTTATTTACGAATACCAAGCTTTTCGATAAGCTTACGATATGCATCGATATCCTTGGACTTCAGATAATCCAAAAGACCACGACGCTTACCAACCATCATGTAAAGACCACGACGGGAATGGTTATCCTGCTTGTTATTCTTCAAATGCTCGGTCAGTTCCTCAATTCTTGCGGAAAGAATTGCAACCTGTACCTCGGTCGATCCGGTATCTTCCGGAGTCTTGCCGTACTCTGCAATAATAGCAGCTTTCTTTTCTTTGCTAATCATGTGTTTGTCCTCCATTATTCTGATTACTCCGAAATCTAAGCTATGGTTGGAGATTCCGATAACTGAGACTCGGTCAACGGTGATAATATATCACAGTTCCGTTCTTTTGTAAACTATAAATTTATACAAATGATTCTGTCATCCGTTTCTTTTTTTGACATTTTCGATATCTCTGCAAAGCTGTTCCTTCAATTCGTCAAGTGCCCCAAATGAAATCTGCTCGCGAAGCTTCCGAACAAATCGGACAATTGCCGTTTCTCCGTAGCAGTCCCCCGAAAATCCCAATATATGGGTCTCCACCGTGACGGCGTGCGGGACGTTGTCTTTCACGCTCGGATTGGTCCCGATATTGGTTACGGAAGCATACCGTATTCCGTTCAGTTCGGTTTCCGTTTCATAGACTCCGATGGGCGGCAGCAGTTTCCGCTTTTCCGGAATCAGGTTGATTGTCGGAAATGAAATCGTTCTTCCGAGCTGCTTTCCGCGAATGACGGTTCCCATGATAAAATACGGAAATCCGAGACTGTCCGTAACGGCTTGCAAATCGGATTGCATCAGCAGTTCCCGAACGGACGTACTCGAAATCATTTCGTTTTTGCAGTATTCCATTGTACAGACAAATGTCTGTAATCCGAACCGGCTGCTTTCCTGCCGAAGCCACTCTGCCGTACCGGACCGGTTCCGTCCGAATCGAAAATCATCTCCTACCGCCAGAACCGTACACCGGAATTTCTTAATCAGAATCTCCGTTACAAACTCCTCCGGCCGCATCTGACGAATCGAATCCGTTAACGGTACGGTAACGACCGCATCCACTCCGAAATTCTTCAATATGTAATCCGATTCCTCTTCGGTCAGTATCGTCGGTGTTTCGCCGTTGTCCGGTACGATTTTTAAAACCGCAATCGGCAAATCCGGTGCGTTTTCCCGAAGCACCCGAAGCAATTCCTGATGCCCTCGGTGAATTCCGTCGAATTTTCCGACAGTCACCGCACGGTTCGGAAATTGCGGTATTGTATTCAAGTCGTAATGCTTCACGGCTGCTCCTTTTGAAGTCTCATTTTCTCCTGATAAATCTTATCGTTATCGACTTCGTGATAAATTTGAAGCGGGATCCAATGGGACCGTTTCTTCTTGTAAATTGCCCAGAATTCTCCGTCCAGATAAATTCTCACACATTTCTGCTCATCCGTTCCGAGCAGATTCTCGTAACTTTCCGTATGTCTTGTAAGCGGTTCGTCACACGGGGTCATCCAATCGGATTCCAAATAATTGCCGTTGGCGAGATAACTTCGATACGCACCGTCGAGTGTCATCGGCCGGCATCCGAAATACATCGCATCAATCGGAATCAAAATGTCATCGATTCGTCCGCTTTCCGCATAGGCACGGATTTCTTCAATGGTATGGGATTCCGCGATGGTAAACCGGCCTGTTGCCGTCCGTATCAGTGACGTCATGCAGGAACCGCATCCGAGCAGCTGACCGATATCGTTGCAAATGGTACGGATATACGTTCCTTTCTGGCATACGATACGAATTTCATATTCCTGATTCGCCTCATCAAAGCGAATCAGCTCCGCTTCGTAAACGGTAACCGTTTTCGTGCTTCGTTCCACGATTTTCCCCTGTCTGGCCAGATCAATGAGCTTGACACCGTCGATTTTTCTTGCGGAATACATCGGTGTCAGTTGTTCTATGGTTCCGACAAATGACTGCAGCGCATCCGTAAACTGTTCCTTCGTAATATGACTTTCACAAGTCCGAAGCACCGTTCCGTAAATGTCCTGCGTATCGGTTTCCATACCGAGTTTTCCTGTTGCAAGGTACTCTTTTTTCTGAACCATCAGATAATCGCAGACCTTCGTGGAAAATCCGATGCATACCGGCAAAACGCCTTCCGCTTCCGGATCGAGAGTTCCGGTATGGCCCATTTTCTTTTGGTGAAGTACCCCTCGAAGCTTTGCTATCACATCATGCGACGTAAAGCCTTTTTCTTTTTTGACTACAATAATTCCGTTCATGCTGTCGTTACAGTTGAAGCTGTATCAATGAGATGATTTTCTCAAGGATTTCTTCATACTCTCCGTGAATTGTACATCCTGCCGCAAATCGATGTCCGCCGCCTCCGAATGCCTCGCATACCTTGGCAACATTGACATACGAAACGGCTCTCAGACTGAATTTGTATGTCTGTTCTTCGTCTTCTCTCGCAAACACCGCGACTTCCACGCCCCGCGTCAGGCGAAGCTGGTCAATCGTTCCTTCCGTATCTGCAGGGGTTGCTTCAAACCGCTGCATGTCCGAAAGACTTACCTTGGACACGATCATTTTGCCATCCAGCTTGAGTTCGGAATTCAGAACGGCATATCCGATCAGACGGTTCTGAACATAACTCTTCTGGTAAAACGTTTCGTCGATCAGTTTCTGTGCATTGACGCCCTTGGAAAGCATTTTCCCTGCCACCTGCATCGTGCTTTCTTTGCATGCGGAATATTTGAAAATGCCGGTATCGTGAATGATTCCCATATACAATGCCGTAGCCATTTCCGTGTCGATTTTTTCGTCCTCGAGAAGTCCGTAAAGCACTTCACAGGTCGAACTTGCATCCGGTACCACAACCGCATTCTCGGAAAATCCGGAATTGGTCATGTGATGGTCCACGACAAATGTGTTTTTGGCCGCACGAAACATTGCTTCCGCCGCCGGAAACCGGTCGGCCGAAGAACAATCGAGAACGACAAATAAATCAAATGGCTCCGACGGTGCCGTAAAAGTACTGTCGATGTCACTGACCTCCGGGAAAATACGGATGGATTTCGGCGGTTCCTCCAAATACAATGTAACCGTCTTGTCCGGGTAATTCCGTTTGATATATAAATACAGCGTCATACAGGAGCCGAGACAGTCTCCGTCCGGGCGCACATGCCCTGTGATTCCGATGGAATTTGCCGACTCCAAGACGTTTCGTAAGGAATTGTTCATTTTGTTTGCGTATAATGCAATGAATGCTGAATATAGTGCATCAATTGCATTGTTTCCTTTCTTCCGGATTTCACCTGCTATTCATTTTGGTTGTCCGTAGCGTCATCGGTTTCCTCGGACGCTGCTTTGGCTTCGTCCTGCTGATGAATCTGCGCAATCAAAGCATCCATTTTCATACTGTATTCCAGGCTGTCGTCAAGAACAAAGAATAACTGCGGTGTCTGGCGCATATTCATGTTCTTTGCAAGCATGGAACGAAGAAACGGTGCTGCATTTTTCAGGCCCTTCAGCGTATCGTTTTTGGCTTGTTCGTCACCGTATACACTGACATACACTTTGGCCGTTTTCAAATCCGGTGCCACATAGACATCCGTCACCGTCGTCATTTGCGCGATTCTCGGGTCCTTCACTTCGTTCATAATGAGCTTGCTGAGTTCCCGATGTACTTCATTACTGACGATTCTGTTTTTTGTACTGTTTTTTCTCATATTTCTCCTATGGCAAGGGACAGGTATAGCAACCTGTCCCGACCCTGATTATTTCTTTCTTGCTACTTGCTGTACGTTATACAGCTCAATCTGATCGCCCTCGGCAATATCGTTGAAGTCATGGAATACCATACCGCATTCAAATCCGGCATTGACTTCCTTGGCATCGTCCTTCATACGCTTGAGGGATTCCAAATCACCTTCGAAAATCTTCTCGTCTCCTCTGGTGATGCGAGCCTTGCAGTTTCTCATTGCCTTACCGTCCAGAATATAGCAACCGGCAATATTGCCGACACCGCTTGCCTTGAAAATCTGACGGATTTCGGCATGACCGATAACAACTTCTTCGTAAATCGGATCCAGCATACCCTGCATTGCCGCTTCGATATCATCAATCGCATTGTAAATGACGGAATACTGACGAATATCAACCTTTTCTCTGACGGCGGTATCCTTTGCGGTATTGTCCGGCTTGACATTGAAACCGATAATAATCGCATTGCTGGCGCTTGCCAAAATGACATCGGATTCATTGATGTTTCCGACACCGCCATGGATGCAGTGAACGGCAATTTCATCATTGGAAAGCTTGGTCAGAGACTGCTTGACGGCTTCCACGGAACCTGCCACATCGGCTTTGACGATAATGTTCAAATCCTTCATTTCGCCTGTCTTCATCTGGTCATACAGACCTTCCAGAGACAGCTTCTGCTTGGTTTCGGCAATCAGTTTTTCCTTGCCCTGTGCAATATATGCTTCGGAAATGTTCTTTGCTTCCTTCTCGTTTTCGGTTGCAATTACGATATCACCGGCATTCGGAACACTGTTCAGACCGAGAATCTCAACCGGAGTGGACGGTGTTGCTTCGGAAATCTTTTCACCCTTGTCGTTAATCATGGCACGAATCTTACCGTAGGAAGAACCGATTGCCACATTTTCACCGACATGCAAAGTACCCTTCTGTACCAATACCGTTGCAACAGGACCGCGGCCCTTATCCAGCTTGGCTTCGATAACCAAACCTCTGGCCTTACGGTTCGGATTGGATTTCAGTTCCAATACTTCCGCGGACAGAAGAATCATTTCCAACAGCTGTTCAATACCGTCTCCGGATTTTGCGGAAACACGGCAGGTTACAATATCGCCGCCCCATTCTTCGGAAACAAGACCCTGTTCGGACAATTCGGACAGTACACGGTCGGGATTTGCACCTTCCTTATCCATCTTGTTGATTGCAACGACGATGGAAACGCCGGCTGCCTTTGCGTGGTTGATTGCTTCAATGGTCTGCGGCATAACACCGTCATCGGCTGCTACAACCAATACCGCAATATCGGTTGCCATGGCACCACGCAGTCTCATTGCGGTAAATGCCTCATGGCCGGGAGTGTCGAGGAAGGTAATCTTTTCCCCGTTCTTTTCCACCATATAAGCACCGATATGCTGGGTAATACCGCCGGCTTCACGGGAAGCCACATGAGCGGAACGAATCGCATCGAGGATGGATGTTTTACCGTGATCGACATGACCCATTACACAGACAACGGGTGGACGTTTTACAAGGCTTTCCTCCGGATCTTCGATATCCTTCGTCAACTCTTCCACCATATCGATGACTTTTTCTTTCTCAACGATACAGTTGTATTCCAATGCAATCTCTTCCGCTTCTTCGAAAGAAATTTCGGAATTGATATTGTACAGTTTTCCGGACAGGAACAGTTTCTTGATAATGGCAGAGGAATTCTGCTTCATCTTATCCGCCAGTTCCTTAATGGTAATTACTTCCGGAATCGTAATATTCTTGATTTCGTTCGGATCTTCTTCCTTTTTCGGCTCGATCTTCGGCATGATAAATGCGCCCTTGCGGTTTGCATCTTTCTTATTCTGCTGACTCTTCTTACCCTTCAGGGAATCCTCATTTTCGAAATCGCGATTGTTGCGGTTTCTGTCACGATCCTTATTGTTATATGCGGCAGCACGCTGTTCCCGATTGATTTCGTTGCCGAAATCAGCCTTTATGGAGTTGTTCTGGCTGCTCTTGCCGTCATTCTTGCGGGTAAATGTTCTTCTCTGATCGGAATCTTTATCCTTATCAAAGCCGCCCTTATCGAAACCGCCCTGAGCTCCGTTTCGATTAAATCCGCCCTGTCCGTTCGGCTTGCGGAATCCGTTCTGTCCGTTCTGACCGTCGCGATTATACGGTCTCTGGCCGCCCTGTCCGTCACGGTTGTACGGTCTCTGACCGTTCTGACCATCGCGATTATACGGTCTCTGGCCATCCTGACCATCACGATTATAGGATCTCTGACCATTCTGTCCGTCTCTGTTGTACGGTCTCTGGCTGCTTTGTCCGTTCTGACCGTCACGGTTATACGGTCTCTGATTGTCGGAACGTCTCTCCGCCGTTTCGCTCTGCTGACCGTCACGACGGCTCGGTCTGCTCTCTTCGGTCTTCTTTGTGTCGGAAACGGTTTCTTTGTCGGATTCCTTCTTGATTTCCGTTACAACCGGTTTGCTGTCCTCTTTGACAGCGGACTTATCGCTTTGCTCATTCTTCTCCGAAGCATCGATGGTCTTGCCCTGTTCCGGCTCTGCCGATTTGTTATCGTTTGCGGAAGATTCCGGTTTCTCTGCATTTGCCGCAGCATTATCGGTCTTTTCCACCTTCTTTTCGGCATCTTCCTTGCGTGCCTTGCCGGCCTCGGATTCATCCTTCGTAGGACGTTTCAGACGACGGCCTTCTTCATTGAAAATCGGTCCTTCGTATACTTCGAGTTCGCCGTTCTCATTTTTCTTATAGAACTCATTTCCTTTGCGGAGAATCGGGTTCTTATCGGCATCGAAAAGGAACCGTTTTTCGATCTTTTTATGATTTTCATCATATAACGGTCCGTTGTAAGCGGTATAGTTTCCGCCCTTGTCAATGCTGTATACAATGCCATCTTTCTTCACCACACGATTTCCCTTGTCGTCAAAACGGGCATGGGATTTCGCAACGGGTTCCTTTTTCTCTGCCGGCTTTCTTTTATGTTTGCCGTAGAGTGTGATTGCAATTTGGACTTCCTGCTCTTCATCGTCAATCATACTGCCTGCGCTCTTTACGTCATAGCCGCGTTCACGCAGATAGGACATCATTTCCTTGTAAGAAGCATCAATCTCCTTGCACAAATCACCAAGTTTAATATTTGCCATTCAGTTCATTCCTCCGCTAAAATTGAGTACTGATTTATTGTTTCTGCAACTGCTGTATTCCTTCCGCGATTTTCTTCGCCAAACCGGCATCCGTAATCGCGATGCAAACACGGCTTTCTTTTCCGATGGTATGTCCCAAAGTATCTTTGGTTCCGAATGTGACCGTCGGAATTTCGTAATGATACGTAATATGCGAAAGATCGTCTCTGGTATTTCCGGATGCATCTTCGGAAATGATGACAAGTTTCGCTTCTCCGCTTCGAATCGACCGCTCCACCAGGAAGTTTCCTGCCGCAACGGCTCTCGCCTTCTGTGCAATACTGATCAGAGAAAATATCCGGGCTTCTGTTATCATGCGTTCAATTCCTCCAAAAGCCGGCTGTATACGTCTTCCGGTATATTCACCTGCAGGGAACGTTCCAATGCTTTTGTCTTCTTGGCCTGCAGGAAACAGGATTCGCTCTTGCACAGATACGCGCCCCGACCGTTTTTCTTACCGGTCAGATCGACGAAAATGTCTTCCTCCGGAGTCCTGAGAATTCGGATCAGTTCTTTTTTGGGCTTCATTTCTCCGCATCCGATACATTTTCTCATGGGAATCTTTTTCGCTATCATAGTCTTCCTTCCTATTCGCAAAGACCGTCTGCCTGAGACTGACTCTTGATGTCAATCTTGTAACCGGTCAGTCTTGCTGCCAGTCTTGCATTCTGTCCCTTGCTTCCGATTGCAAGTGTCAGTTCCTCATCGGGAACGATAACGCTGGCAATTCTTTCATCGGGATCAACCGTAACCGAAACCACAACGGCCGGAGACAATGCATTGGCAATCAGCTGCTCCGGATCGTCACTCCAGTTGATAATATCAATCTTTTCACCGTTCAGCTCATCCACAACGGCATTGACACGGCTTCCGTTCACACCGACACAGGCGCCGACCGGGTCAACCTTCGGATCATTGGACCAAACAGCCATCTTGGTACGCTTTCCGGCTTCCCGGCTCAGGCTCTTGATTTCAACGATGCCCTCGGCAACTTCGGTAACTTCATTTTCGAACAATCTCTTGACCAGTTCCGGATGAGTACGGGATACGATGATTCTCGGTCCCTTGGTCATATCCTTAACTTCTACGATGTACACCTTGATACGGTCTCCGGTGCGGAAAACCTCACCGGGAATCTGCTCGGTATCAATCAGGGACGCGTCCATTTTTCCAAGGCTGATAATGACATTTTTCTTGGAATACTTCTGAACAATACCGGTAACAACTTCCTTCTCTTTGTCGCAATACTGACCGTAGAGAACTTTTCTTTCTTCCTCACGAAGCTTCTGTACAATAACCTGCTTTGCTTTTCCGGCTGCGATTCGTCCGAAATTCTTGGTCGTAACCTCCAAGGTAATGACATCGCCGACACTGTTGGGACGAAGCGGGAATGTGTTGTTGGCCTCTTCCAGAGTCATTTCACAGCTTTCATCCAAAACCTCATCCACAATCGTCATATCACGCAATACACTGTATTCTCCGGTATCCTTGTCGATATGAACGCGAATATTGTCATTCTTACCGTATTCATCCTTGCATGCGGCATGAAGCGAATCTTCAATTGCCTTCAGCAGAACCTCCTTGCTAATGTCCCGCTCCTTTTCAATCAAATCCAATGCGGTAATCAGTTCCTTAAAGTCTTCCTTCTTCAAATCCTCTGCGGACTTCTTCACAGCTTTTTTCATGTTATACCTCCTGAATAATTATTCTGTAAATGCCTGGCGAATCATACTGATATTTTTCCGTTCGATCACAAGCTCCGTATCCTCTACGCTTACTGTCACGGAATCCGCCGTATAGGCTTTCAAAATTCCTGCCATTTCTTTCCGATTGTCCACTGCTTTAAATACCTTGAGTTCAATCGGTTTTCCGATGTTCCGGTCATAATCTTTGTCTTTTTTCAGCGGTCTTGTCAATCCCGGCGAACTGACTTCCAGCACATAACATTCCGAAATGAAATCCGCTTCATCGAGCCGGTCACTGAGTGCCCGTGAAACCAGTTCACAGTCATCAATTGTAATGCCGCCTTCCTTGTCGATAAATGCGCGCAAATACCACGTTCCGACTTCCTTCACATATTCCACGTCAACCAGTTCAAACCGATTGGCCTCCAAAATCGGAGTGATGAGTTCGGCCGTCTTTGCCTCATAGAGTTCCCTTTGTGTCATAAAACCTCCATATCCTGTTGTCAAGACAACGGACCGTTTGTCGTTCTTCGGCATAAAGTAAGAGTGGGTTTTTTCAAACCCACTCTCAAACAATCAATATGCTACATAACGATAATAACACAAAAAAACCAAAAAGCAAGCCTTTTTGAAAAATAGTTTGGAAAATAATGCTCTCTTACGGCATTTTCCGGTATCATCCCTGTTTTTCGGAATAAATCAAATCAAACGGTTTCTTTCTGGACAGAGACGAAATCGGTATTAATGATGCCAAAACACATAAAATGACACATGCAGCTTCAATGATAATTGTTTTAAGGTAGCCGAAAGTAATAATATGAAAAGGTCCGTAATAAATATTTTTACGGTAATCCCAATTCACATAGTATATAATTCCGTTAAAAATCAGTACGGAAAGGATGACACAGGTGAGTCCGATCAGAAGCGATTCCAGTAAATAAATCTTTTTGAAATCCTTCTTGGAAAATCCGATGGACCGCATGATTCCCAACAGGTATCCCTTTTCGTTGATACTGACGCTGATTGTCAGAAGCGCAACCAAAAAGATGCATAGAACAACCGCCACAAACGCTGCCATAATATAGATATCCAGATTTTCCAACTTTTGTTTTAGTTTCAAAATTCTGTTCAAATTCGGATCATCGATGAGAATATCATTGTCGAGTATTTCCTGAATAACATCTTCCGTAAATTCATCGGTTATCGTAAACAAACTTCTCGAATAAATATAATCATCAAAATAATCGTTTTTCATTTTCTGAAAAACATCGTCACCGCAGATCATTTCCGGAATTTGCTGATTGGGAAACTGATCATATAACTCGTCATCGGAAAAGACTCCGGCAATTGTAATTCCATTCGGAAAATACTCTGACAAGTCCATTGTTTTGTCATAAAACTCATTAAAACGCTCTCCGTGCAAAGACATTAAATCATAATGTTTTCCGATAATGTCATTAATGTCATTTTCTCTTTCTGTATCCTCTTTCCACCACCATTCATCTCCGACAAATTTATAAATTACTGAGTCGGAAACAAGAATCTCACCCGGTTTTTCCGGATAGTGACCGTTCAATAAAGTCACATCTCGATATTGACTTTGAGGTGCGAAAGAAGTCGTAATATATCTGTCCAGGTACTTGCTTTCCCAATCGTTGTAATAGAAGTTATTGTAATAAATTATCAAAAGATTCGTTTCTTTTCTTAGTTCGGTTAGAAATTCTTCCGATACCATTGCAAGTCCCCGACATTTTACTCCCCAAAATGTAACTTCATCCGTCGAAACATCCTCTATGTCATCGTCATCTTCTTTTGGATCGTATTCTTTGTTGATAGACTCTTCGTTCGGATAATTTACTCGAAAAACACCGGTTATCGTTACCGGCCTTCCAAAATAGGAAACCGTTTTGCCAATATATGGAGGTGTGAGTTCCAACTCACCTTCCGCAATTGACAAGTCAATGGCAATTTCATCAGCGTTTTTTGGCATTCGACCATCCATGACACAATATTTTGGTAATTCGTTCGTAACAAACGCATCGTGTAGAATTTCATTCTCCGTTTCCAATTCTGTCATGGGACATATTAATCGATATGCCTTATCTCTTGTAAGACAATCCGGTAACGACTGATAAAGGGCATTTCCGTCTGACAATACATTGACAACGTTTTTATTGTTGGAATCAATATATTCTGATTTCTTATATAATTCCCAAATCGGAACATGTGATTCTTTCAGATACTGTTCAGCAGTATAGGCTGTCGGAAACGTATGCAAATTCCAAAGAACACATGCAAATACCATCAGGATAGATATAACAAGAATTCCGAAAATTACTTTGACCCATCCAATCGGGGATTTTTCAAAGATACGTTTAATTGCTCTCGAAAATGAAATGGTTACTTTTTGAAATGACGGAATTTGTTTCTGTGACTCTTTGCTTTGAAAGAATTCGCCCTCTGTAATTATGGATTTCTCTTCTTCATTAATGATATTTTCTTCCGATTGTTTGGAAATATGAACTGAAAATTCGCTCCGGTTATCGTATGTTTTTCCGATATACTCCTGAA
Source organism: Lachnospiraceae bacterium (assembly GCA_045641285.1). Taxonomy (GTDB): domain Bacteria; phylum Bacillota; class Clostridia; order Lachnospirales; family Lachnospiraceae; genus ISDg. The sequence goes on along the minus strand of JAZUGQ010000053.1, from coordinate 87,865 downwards.
TCACATTTGCAATTTCATCGATTTCCGTGTCATTGATTGTCTGTTCCGTTTCATTGTCCGAAATCAATATCGAATATTTTGCTTTTTGATTCAATCCTAATGGTACTGCAACAAATGATTTGTTTTGTAAAGAATATAAGGTGTCAGCATATTGTTTGGCAGACTCCGAGTCATGTGTTACAATACAAACCAGACACTCTTTCGAAATTTCCCGGAACAATTGAAAGATTCCCTGTGAAGTCTCATAATCCAAATTGCCGGTCGGTTCATCCGCAAGCAAAATGCCAGGGTGATTAATCAAAGCTCTTGCAATTGCAACTCTCTGTTTTTCTCCACCGCTCAATTTGGATACTTTATACTGTTCATAGCCCGGTAAACCGACTTTGTTTAGCAACCGTTTTGCTTCTTCGAGAACTTCACTTCGATTTCTGTCTGTTATAACGGTTGGCAGCAGAATATTGTCAAGAACCGTTTCGTATTCAAACAAACCGTAGTTTTGAAATACAATGCCAATTTTACTGTTTCGATACAAGTTCCATTGTTCTTCAGTAAATTTTTCGATTTCTTTCCCATCAATCCGGATGGAGCCTGTAAAATCTCCGATAATTCCTCCTATGAGATTTAACAGAGTGCTTTTTCCGCTTCCGCTGCGTCCTACAAAAAAACACATCCCGTTATCCGGTAACGTCATGGAAACATTCTCCAATACCGATATGTTTCGAATACCATCTTTGTATCCTTTTGATAATTCAATCAGATTTATCATAATAACTCTAATAATCCAAAATACCAAACAGGAAGATTGGATTCCCTTTCTGAAATGTCAATTAATGTTTCTGATTATTTTACATTCAAACTTTGAATTTTGTTTTACTTATTTTTTGTGCTCCCGGATACAGAAATTCCGGGAGCACACTTTGTTACTTATCGGTTCGAATTTTCACTGTACCATACATCGTCTACAATTGCTTCGGTAATCTCTTTAAAATTATAGCTTGGCAAGCAGTCTGCACAAAGACTCAGTCTTCTTTTTTCAAACTGAATTGTCAGTGATTCTTTCGGCAAATCTTCAAATTTCCAATAGCCATGTTCCTTAAATTCTTTCATATAACGATTTCCAAAATAAAAAACATGAAACTTGGTAGTTTGAATGAATCGATCAATCAATTCGAAATCCTCTTCCGTTAAATCCGCGGTATCGGAAAAATCATTGATTACCAGCGTATAGCATTTGTAACCTTCTACTGGGTACAGTTCGGATTCATTTAGCCGGTCAATATGAACCGTATGTAATTTGGAACCATTATAAGATTCAGAAAACTGCAAATCACTGCCGTAAACATAAAATATTGCGGGAACCGTATTGTTCAGATAATCATATATTTCGTCCTCTGTTGTAAAAAATTCTTCAGATTCATTAGGTTCTGTATCTTGTTTCTGTTTCTGTTTGTAAACAAAAACTCCTAAAGCAGCAATTACTACAACGATTGCAGCAATGGCAAATACAATGAGTTTTCTCATACAGAATCTCCAATCAATAATTTTTAATATTAAAATTCATAGTTCCTTTATATGTCTTATCTTGTTCTTTGCAATAAATCGTTGCGCACTTAATAATCCTTATCGGTTCGAAGTTTCGCTGAACCACACATCGAATATAATGTCATTGGTAATATCTTTTACATTATAGCTGGATAAACAGTCTGCACAAAGGCTGAGTTGTCTGTATTCAAATTGAATTGTCAATGCTTCTTTTGGCAAATCTTCAAATTCCCAATAGCCATGTTCCTTAAATTCTTTCATATAGCGATTTCCAAAATAAAAAATATGAAATTGGGTTGTTTTTATAAATCGATCTATCATTTCGAAATCTTCTTCCGTTAAATCCGCGATATTGGAAAAATCATTGATTACCAGTGTATAGCATTCAAATCCTTCTACCGGATACAGCTCGGATTCATTCAGCCGGTCAATATGTTTCGTATGTAATTTTAAACCGTTAGTTGATTCCGAAAACGGTAAATCACTGCCATATATATAAAATATTGCAGGAACCGTATTGTTTAGGTAATCGTATGCTATGTCATCTGAACAAAGAATTTCTTCTGATTCTGGAGTTTTTTTGTCATCTTTCTGCTTCTGTTTATAAACAAAAACTCCTAAAGCAGCAATTACTACAACGATTGCAGCAATGGCAAATACAATGAGTTTTCTCATACGGAATCTCCAATCAATAATTTTTTATATTAAAATTCATAGTTCCTTTATATGTCTTTTTTTGTTCTTTACAATATATCGTTGTCGCAAGTTCAGGAAATTTTGTTCCGTCACTGCTTGTAGGTTTAGCTTTACAATCACTGGTATAATTTACAACATACAATGCCAGATAGGAGCTTCCCGGTCCGCAAAATTTACTGAAAGCATCATGATTGAACCGATAAATCAGTTTTCGCTTACCATTTTCAAATAACGCGCTTGTGGACACGGCATGTTTTGTTGTCGTTTTCGATTGACCGCTTGACGTTGTTTGTGACATATTTACGTCAGCTCCGATTTCGGAAGAAACATCGTTTATTCCTGCATTAACCGAGGTTGAAATCTTGGTGCCGATTGTGAAGCTCACCTCTATACTGTCCGTAATGGTTGCGGACGGTGCGACTGCCTTAGGACTAAATGTTTCCATATGCTGATATGACAGTTCCGGTACAGCAAACATTGCACTATCAAAATAACCGCTTGCAAAATTACCGGATTTAGAAAATTGACGTTTATATGTTCGTATTTCCTGTTGGCATAACATATAATTATTGTTTCTTTTTTGAGTTGCCGTATTAAAATTTAAATTATCGTTAGAACGGGCTCTCGTTGCTTTGGCAATCACCTGTCCTATTTGGGCAGTATCCTTAACAGTGACTTTTACTGTCGGTGATATCCATTGTATATAATTCTCTGTAGCAAAAATATTATATTTTACTTCATAAACAGGAATGAAAGAATAATCTTTTACGTTATTCGCAGGAAAAGCCGTAAGCGGACAATTTTGTGCATTGGATACTCCTGTATTGGTTATAAGCATAACAATTACAAACAGGATAACAGCAACAGATCTGATACATTTTTTTAACATAAAAACCTCCACAAAATAATATATTATTATTGAGTGGAGGTCTATTGCATGCATATTATATATGATGTTTTGTTTACCCTCCCCCAATACATTTACATAATACATCTACCAATGAATTATGTCAACTGTTTTTGGGGTAGAAATTTATTATTTTTACTCTTCGGTTGCCTTTTCCGCCCGCTTGGTTTTCCAATCGCGAACTTTCTTGCCGGCCAGTATGCCTGCGGCTGCAATTCCGATGTAAATACAGAAATATAATAGCTGATGAATAAATTCTGCCAAGAAATTCATGTTTACTCCTTTCCGAAACATTGTTCGGGTTCTTGCGTAATCCGTATCAGGATTTCCGTCTGTTTGCAAGTTCTTTGGTAATATCGTTCCAATCCACGTCACATTCTACCATAAGAACCATTAAATGGTACAAATAATCTGCAATTTCATATTTCAGCTCTTCCGCATCCGGATTTTTTGCTGCAATCGTAATTTCGGTTGCCTCTTCGCCGCACTTTTTCAGAATCTTGTCAATTCCTTTTTCAAACAGATAATTGGTATATGACCCCTCTTTCGGATTGACTTTCCGATCCATGATCAGATTGTAATCTTCTGTCAGAACGGTCAATGGATTGAAATCGGCAAATTCCTTTTTGCACAGTTCCTTAAAGAAACAGGAATAGCTTCCGGTATGACAGGCAACACCGAGCTGATGAACCTTTGCCAAAATGGTATCGTTGTCGCAATCCAGACGAAGTTCTTTCACAAACTGGAAATGACCGGAAGTTTCGCCTTTCACCCAAAGCATCTGTCTGCTTCTGGAATAATAAGTCATTCGGCCGGTTTCTATTGTTTTGTTGAACGATTCCTCGTTCATGTATGCGACCATCAAAACCTCCAGTGTCTTGTAATCCTGAACGACAACCGGAATCAATCCGTCCGCATTGGTCTTCATTTCCGCAAAGGATACCGACGATTCCAGGCATTTGGTATCGATTCCTTCGGATTTCAGAGTCTGCTTTACCTTAATCAGATTCTTGTTTTCATAATAATTCGTAGCGACACCGTACACATTCGGCATTTCCAACAGTGTTTCGATATCGTTTCGAATCAGGCTGTCACGGACAATAACGGGAAGCGGACAGCTCTCCAGAATCCGGTTCATGGCGTTGGACACCGTCACATGCTTCATCTGAAATGCCGCAACTCCGAGTTCCTTCAACTCCGCCAACAGTTTCTCGCTTTCGTATGCATGCTCCGGCTTTTCCACATCGGCATTGAACTCAATAACTATTTTGTCCTTGCCGAAACGGTCGATGGCCTTCTTCACTTCTTCCTTCGGGAAGCTCTTCTCGTAAGGAATGACAACATACGACGCTCCTGTATACAGAGCCTTCTTGACGTCCTCAAACCGCTTTACATAACATCCGAGATACAACGGAATATCTACTTTTTTCAGGATCAGCTTAATCATCTGCAGAAAATTCATCTGCGTGGTTTCGTTGGAATCATAATTGTAAATGTACAGTCCGTCAGCTCCGTTCTGTTCATATTCCATCGCCTGTTCCAAAACAGATGCGGAAAATGCATTTTCTGCATTAATATATGCAATGATATTCTTTTTCATTTTGTTAAATGGTTCCTTTCGTTGATAATACACCCTGTACTCTCGGATCAATCATGGTCGCCATATCCAATGCCTTTGCAAATGATTTGAACATCGCTTCCAGAATATGATGGTTGTTATCACCTGACAGCATCTTGATATGAAGATTCATGCCGGCGCTGTATGAAATCGCATAGAAGAACTCTTTTGCCATTTCCACGTCCATTTCGCCCAATTTATCCACTGTTGTCGTAACATCATAGCAAAAATAAGGACGTCCGGACAAATCCAGTGCGCACAGCATCAGCGTTTCGTCCATCGGCAGCATAAAGCTTCCGTAGCGCTTGATTCCCTGCTTGTCGCCGAGTGCTTCTTTGATGGCAGACCCGATGACGATTCCGACATCCTCAATGGTGTGATGCGAATCGACAAACAAATCGCCTTCGGCCTTCAGGGTCAGATCAAAGAATCCATGCTTCGCAAATCCTGCCAGCATGTGGTCAAAAAATCCGATTCCGGTATTGATATCATAGTTTCCGGTACCATCCAGATTCAACGTACAGGTAATCGAGGTCTCTTTTGTTTTCCGTTCTATCGATGCGATACGTTCCATACGGTTATCTCCTTATTTGTCTTCAAAGCGGACTGCGATGGAATTGGCATGTGCCGTCAATCCCTCGGCTTCCGCAAATGTCACGATTTCTTTGTAAACCGGCTCCAAAGCCGCTCTGGAATAACTGATGACACTGCTCTTTTTAATGAAATCATCCACGCTTAACGGGGAGAAGAACCGAGCCGTGCCATTGGTCGGTAAAATGTGATCCGGTCCGGCAAAATAATCGCCGAGCGGTTCGCTGGAATATTCTCCGAGGAAAATGGCTCCCGCATTTTTGATATAGGTCAAAGTATCAAACGGATTCTTTGTCAAAATCTCAAGATGCTCGGAAGCAATATCATTTGCCGTTTCGATTGCAGCTTCCATGGTCTCCGCAATGAAAATGCAGCCGTAATTGTCCAGAGACTTGCGAATGACTTCCTTTCGGGACAGCATTTCCGTAAACCGATCCACTTCTTTGCTGACCTGATCCGCCAATTCCCGACTGGTTGTAACCAGTATTGCCGATGCCATTATATCATGTTCTGCCTGACTTAACAAATCCGCTGCAACATATTTCGGATTTGCGGTTTCGTCGGCCAGTACCAGAATCTCGCTCGGACCGGCGATGGAATCAATCGCCACGTTTCCGTATACGGCCTTCTTTGCAAGCGCAACGTAAATATTTCCGGGTCCGACAATCTTATCCACCTTCGGAATACTCTCGGTTCCGTACGCAAGTGCTGCTATGGCCTGTGCTCCACCCACCTTCAAAATGCGGGTAACTCCGGCTTCCACGGCGGCAACAACCGACGCCGGATTCAGTTCTCCTGCCTTCTGCGGCGGTGTTACCATGATAATCTCCGGTACTCCGGCTACTTTTGCAGGAATGATATTCATCAAAACGCTGGAGGACAGAACCGCGCTTCCGCCGGGTACATAAACGCCGACTTTGGCAATCGGAGTGATTTTCTGTCCGAGGAAAATGCCGTCCTTCGTTTCAAACCAGCTGTTTCTCTTCTGCATCATATGATAATCACGGATATTGACAATGGCATCCCGAATAACCTTTAACAATTCCGGATCGATTGTCTCATAGGCTCTCTGAATTTCTTCATCGGTAACGCAAATCGTATTCGCGTCGATTTCCACTCCGTCAAATTTCTTCGTATATTCAAATACCGCAGCATCTCCGTTTTCCCGGATATTCCGAATAATTTCGGCAACCCGTTCCTCTTCGGTTTTGAAGGAATTGGTACTTCTCTTTGCAAGAGTGTCCTTTAATTCCTGCTTGGTTGAGTTATTTAAGGTAACAATTTTCATTTCGTATTCCTCCGTTACTCAATGATATTCCGTAAATCACTGATGATTTTCTGAATCCGTTCCTGCTCCATCTTCATGCTGACCTGATTGACAACCATTCTTGCAGACAACGGAACCACTTCTTCGAGTACTTCCAACCCGTTTTCGCGAAGTGTCGAACCGGTTTCCACGATATCAACGATGACTTCACTCAATCCGACAATCGGAGCAAGTTCAATGGAACCGCTCAGCTTAATGATTTCCACGGTCTGATGCTTTACGTTTGTAAAATAATCCTTTGCAATATTCGGATATTTCGTTGCAACCCGGATTCGTCTTCCGCTGCCGAGCAATTCTCTTGCTCCGGCCGGCCCCGCAACGCACATACGGCATTTTCCGATACCGAAATCAATGACTTCGTACAGTTTCTTGTTTTCCTCCAAAATGGTGTCTTTTCCGACAATTCCGATATCGGCTGCACCGTATTCGACATAGGTCGGAACATCACCGGCTTTAGCAAGGAAAAATTTCATCTTCAGTTCTTCATTTGTAAAAATCAGTTTTCTCGTGTCGGGGTCGTTCATTTCCCCGCAATGAATTCCCGCTTTGCCGAGTATCTCCATTGCTTTTTTGGCAAGACGACCCTTTGCCAATGCTACTGTAATATATTCCATATGATTACCTCTTCCTGTTCCGACAATTTGATTTCGTCTTCTTTACTCCAGTCATCCGGCATCGCCATCAGCGATACGGCATTGCCTTCCGCACGTTTCTGTTTGGCAAATGCGATTGCGTTGTCGGCAGCTTCCTCCTTATACACGACGAGCATTTTGCTCTGTTCATGATGCGGAAGCAGATTCTGACGTTCCAGTGCCAACATCAGATTATCGATAATGACGGACATTCCGATTGCAGCCATATGTTCGCCGAACTGTTCCACCAGCGTATCATACCGGCCGCCCGAAGCAATGGCTTCGCCGGTTCCGTATGTAATGGCACGGAAAATGATTCCCGTATAATAACGATATTTGCTAAGCATTCCGAGGTCGAAGGAAACATATTTCTCGACTCCGAATTCCTTCAGATAGCAATACATTTTCTTTAAACGGTCAATTGCCACACATGCCTTTTCGTTGTCCGTCAGGGACTTGGCACGATCCAACACCTCTTCACTGCCGAACAGTTCCGGCAATGTCAGCAGCAGTTCCCGCGCATTTTCATCAATCTCTTTGTTTTTGAGCATATCGGAAATGCCGAACAGGTTTTTGTTCTTGATCCGAATGCGGAGTTCCTCTTCTTCCTCTTCCGTCAGTTTGCATTCATTTGCAATAGCACGGAAAATGCCGGCGTCTCCGACCTCTACCTGAAACTCCCGTAATCCGGCTTTTTTCAGGCATTCGACCGTCATTGCAATCATATCGGCATCTGCCAATACCGAATCATCTCCGAACAGTTCGGCTCCGGCCTGTGTGGTTTCCTTGAGACGAAGCTGATATCCGGAATTGTTAATAAAGGTGTTGCCCTGATAGCACAAACGAACCGGTGCCGCGTTCTGCTTGAAATACGTTGCCGCACACCGTGCAATGGACGGTGTCATATCCGGCCGAAGGACCAGTGTGTTGCCGTCCCGGTCAATGAATTTATAAATATCCTTCGACGGTACGGTTCCCCGTTCGCTGGAAAAGACATCAAAATATTCAAACGACGGAGTCTGAATTTCTTCATATCCGTAGGTCTTCATACAGGATACGATCTGCTCCGTAATCATGTTCATTTCAATTTTTTCGTTTCCGTAGATGTCTCTGACACCTTCCGGCGTATGTAATAACGGAATCATAGGTTCTCCTTATTTGCTTTATTGTGGTAAAGTGCTAACATGCTAACATATTAGCATAATGATACGAATTATACAGACCGCAACATCAAATGTCAAGCATTTTCTTTCGAATCGAGATAATCATTTACAAATTCCAAATAATTCAGATACGGTTCCTGCGGCATCGGATACAAAAACTGCGGATTCAGTTCGTCATACCGTATGCTTTTCCGTGCGCCGGCACCGTCTTGGGACCGCTCATAAAACCCGTTCAGTTCCTCATACGGCATAAAATATACGGAATCTTTCTCGCTGTAGTAAATCAGAAGGAACGCAACTCCTCCGTTTCCGACAAAATCCCTCATAAACAGGATCTGATGGTCATGAACGTTTTGCAGTGCAAATGTGCTTTGCGCGCATTCCTTACAGTCAAAACAAAGCGGCACGCCCTGTGCCAGCCCGACATAGTCAACCGTACTTTTCTGATCGAAATAAGCAAGGGTAATATGCCGGTTTGCGCTGTCGATTTCAATCGGTGTAATCGGTGTCGGAATTTTCTGAACCAGTGCAATTCCGCTTTCCCGATAATGTTCGTTGGTTCGGTTAATGATTTCCTCCAGAAGGGATCCCCGAAGGCCCCGGGATTTCCAAGTAGCCATAACAGTCTCCTTTTTTGCTCGGTTCGAACTCATTGTTCAGAATATCCGAAAAGCAGTCCGGTACCAGCCCCGTAATGGTTTCTCCGGCCAGTTCCTCCAGTCCCTCCGGCACCTGATCCGGGAATCGGTAAGCATAGGCAAACAACTGCTGACCGTGAATATGATAATGACTTTGATAATATCCGGTTACCTGTCTGTCATCCGAATGATATTTCGGATCGCCCAGCACCGGAAACCCGATATACTGCAATACGCTTCGGATCTGATGGGATTTTCCCGTATACAGTCGGATTCGGACAAGCGTAATCCGGTCGTTGGAAACAACCGGTTCGATTCCGGTATGTACCGGCATGCAATCGGTTCCGACGGCCTCTCTGGATATCGTAACCGTATTGGTTTCTTCGTTTTTGCTTAAATACACTTTGACATCGTAACTTCGCTTCGGTTTTCCGATTACATATGCAAAATAATACTTCTCAAACAGTCGTTCCCGCAATGCCTGAGCCATTCCACGGGACCCCTGCAGCGTTTTCGCAAAGAAAACGATTCCGGCCGTGTTTCGGTCAAGACGGTTGCATATTCCCGGTTTGTATTTGCGAAGGGATTCCGCCGTTACATCCGCACGGTTTGCAAGATATTGCAGCGCCTGTTCGTTTAATGCTTCATCACCGGAACTGTCGGTTTGCGAGAGGATTCCCGACGGCTTATAAATGACCAGAAAATTATCGTCTTCATAAACAATATTCTCTTCCGGCACCGGATGTTTGGCAAAAACGGGAACCTCTTCGGTCTGTGCCGCCTCCGTTTGTCCGCTCATCGTCCGAAACGTTTCGTCCGAAAAGAATACGGTGATGATATCATCGGCCTTCAGAATTTCATTTCCCTCGGCCCGTTTATGATTCAGCGTGATATTTTTCTTGCGCAGCATTTTGTACAGAAATCCGGTACCGGCGTTCGGCATCAGTCGAAGCAGGTATTTGGTACAGCGTTGTCCGGCATCCTGTTTGGTTACGATAAATTCTTTCATACTCTCGTCCTATACCAGAATTGTGTTGATAAATTCGCTGATTTCCGCAAGCGGTGTTTCGTCCTTATCATGAAATACGTCAAGTCGTGCCGTCATTTCCGATACCGAATGAAATACATGCATATGAACCGAAACGCCCTGTTTTTTCATGGTGTCGGTAAAATAATGCACGATGTCTTCGGTCTTCGCATCCTTTTCCGCGTATCCGATCAATTCGTTGCCGCTGACTGCCAGCGCATCCAAATGCATGACTGTTTTGGTCGATGTAAATACCAAATCGGAATAGACACTCATCGAATCCCCGGCATGTTCCAAAATCGTCTGATATGTTGTATTCGAAAAGGACCGGTACGGAAGAAACAGAATCAGATTGGTCAGTGATTTTGCTGCGGGCAAAGCCCCCAAAACGGAAATTACCGTCAGGATGTTCTTCGTGGTATGGGTGGTCAGATATCCGGCCAGGAACAAGCCGACCGAGAGCAGCAAAATGGCTGCCGTATAGATACTCTGTATCGTTTTCCGATATCGGATATATCCGTTTGTGCCTTTGATTTTTTTCTTCATACGTTCCCCTTTACAACAATTCCGTAAAATCATGTATGTGCCAGTCCGAAGCCGCAATGATTCGGTCCCGGTCGTTCCGGGAGTTCTCATCGTCCACCGAGCAGACATACATTCCGGCGTTGTGCCCGGCCATGATTCCCGGGATAATATCTTCGAATACAATACAGTTTTCCGGCGCTTCTCCCAGTTCTTCGGCCACCAGCAGATAAATGTCCGGTGCCGGTTTTCCGCGGGTTATTTCGCATGCGGTATGAATACTGTCCATATATCGGCCGATTCCGGTCGCCGTCAGTGCGGCATCCAGCAGTTCTCTCGAATTGGATGTCGCGATTCCTGTCTTGATTCCTTTTTCTTTCAGTTGTTTCAGATATTCGATGGCTCCCGGCTTTGCGAACACCTTGGTCGTATAGTATTCCATCGCCATCGCATTCCACTCATTTTGCATTTCTTCGACGGTTTTCCGGATATGAAACCGGTTTTGAAAATACACTGCCGTTTCTTTTAAGCTCATTCCGCCGATTTCTGTCTGCAGGTCGTCGGGAAACGGAATTCCGAAGGATGCCAGATATTCGATATCGATGGATTTCCACATCCACATGGAATCGACCAGCGTTCCGTCCATATCAAAGATAGCTGCCGTAAAATTGTTCTTCATTTTGCGTAAATTCCTCTTTCAGCATCTGCAGCAGAATGTCCTTTTGCAGTTCCCGGTATTCCCCCGGCGCCAGATCTTTCGGAAGACACAGGCCACCCATTCGCAGTCGTTTCAGCTGTAGCACGGTGCTTCCGATTGCTTCCGTCATTCGTTTGACCTGATGAAATTTTCCTTCCGTTATCGTAATTCCCAAAACGGTTGTGTCGGAATTGTGCCGAACGACACAAACCTTTGCCGGAGCGGAAACAAAATCGCCGAGATCCACTCCGTGTCGTAACGGTTCGCATGCGTCGTCTGAAATAATACCGCTGCAGACGGCCAGATAACTCTTCTCCACATGCTTTTTCGGAGACAGCAGGTTATGCGTCAAATCTCCGTCATTGGTAATCAGAAGAAGCCCTTCGGTATCTTTGTCCAACCGTCCGACCGGATAATAATCCGCTCCTGCGATGTCCGGAATCAGACCGACAACCGTTTTCTGTTTTTTATCATTGGCAGCAGACAGCACGCCGGCCGGTTTATGTAACAGGAAATACCGGTTTTGAATATACCGAACCGGTTTCCCGTTCCGTTCCACAACGTCGGTTTCGGTATCGATTTTTCTGTCGGGATCCCGACAAATCACACCGTTTACCGTTACCGCTTCATATTTCAAAATGTTTTTGGCTTCTTTTCTGCTGAGTGCCGGATTGCATTCGGTCAGCATTCGGTCCAGTCGAAATATCATTTTACATCATTCTCCATCCGGGTAAATAACGATTCTTAAACGAACTTCCCTTGATTTTTGCAAATCCGAGCGGAAATCCGTCGGCGCAAATCAGAACCTGTCCGTCCGGAACCGATTCCGGTACTTCCAGCGTTTCGCATTTCAGATACCGTATGACATCCGGGCTGTTGACATCCAGATTATAGACCTTCGGATACTCCTCCGCATACAGTCCCATCGCACATGCCTGACTCGGCTCAAACCGGCCTTTTTTGGCATCGCCGAGATACCAGCCGGAACGAAGAACCCGGATTCCTTTGATATCCGGCATATTCTCCGGGATGGCATACACCCGTTCCTCATTGATCATAATCCGTTTTTCGGATATTTTCATGCCGCGGCTCTGTCGGAGACTGTCAATAAACTCCCGAAGCTCCGTCGGTAATTTGGCCGGATTGACAAATGCGGTAAATAACGGCACCGCATTTCGGATTGCGTCATCCTTTTTCCGCAAAAGCGCAACAAAATGACCTTCTCCTTCCAGTTTATGCGGAAATAATCTTGCGCACTTGGTTACTTCCGGTAACGGCCGCTGCATCCAGTCCGGTCGCCCGGTCATAAATCCGTACGATTCATAGTCGGCTTTTTTGTCCTCGGGGATTACCGATGCCAGTTCCATTTCCGGGAACTGTTCGAGCACATATTGAATCGTTTCTTCATCCTCAAGCGGTGCAAACGTACAGGTGGAATATAACAGAAATCCTCCCGGCTTCAGCATTGCGATTGCCTGCGGCAGTATTTCCTTTTGAAGATTATTGTAATATTGAGTTCCGTATTGCTCCCAGTTTTTCATGATTTCCGGCTGCTTTCGGAACATTCCCTCGCCGGAGCACGGAGCATCGACGAGAATCTTGTCGAAAAATGTCGGGAACCGTTTTGCCAATGTTTCGGAAGACTCGCTTGTCACAAGAATGTTTCTCGCTCCGAATACTTCCAGATTCTTCAGAAGCGCCTTGGCTCTCGTTGCGGAAATATCATTGGCGACCAGAATTCCTGTTCCGTTCAGTTTGGACGCGATTTCCGTACTCTTTCCGCCCGGAGCGGCACATAAATCCAGAACGCAGTCTCCTTCGCGAATCGGAAGCAGATTGGCCGGTGTCATCGCGGACGGTTCCTGCAGATAATACAGTCCGGCATAATAATACGGATGTTTGGACGGTGCATCGTCAAATTCATAATAAAACCCGTTGTCGATCCAGGGCACCGGTTTCAAATGAAAACCGGAAAGATCCTTAAAACGGTCCGCATTTAATTTCAGTCGGTTGACCCGCAATCCGGCACTGGTCTTTTTCTCAAAGCATTCGAGATACCGCTTGTATTCGTCTTCTCCGAGCATGCCGATCATACGTTGTTCAAAAGCTTCCGGTAATTTCATAGTCTGTCCTTTACTGTAACGTCTGCGCACGGTATCCTTCGGCAATAATGTCGAGTTCCGTCGCAAAATGTTTTAATTTTTCAATATCTTTTTCTTCGTAAATGCGGAAAAATTCTTCCTGAATCCGCTCGGCTTCCCGGCGGCTTGCAAATCTGTACAGATTCTGAATGGTTAACAGAATATCATTGACAATCCGTTCTTCTTCAAACCGAAGTTCTCTGGCTGCCTTAATCTCATCCCGGATTTCCGACAGTTCCCGGTCGGTTGCAATCATATCTTCCGCCGCATGTTTCAGGCGAAGCTTCAATTCCTCCGGAATATTGCTTCGGTACTTATACTGCAGCGAATGTTCGATTACCGACCAGCTGTTCATGCCCAAAGTCCGGATTTGTATTTCCGCAAACAGTGTTTTCGGTCCGTCCGCCAGCTGAACCGTGTATTTGATTTTGATATGATAGCTTCGATATCCGCTGGATTTCGGATTGGCAATGTAATCGCTTTCTTCAATCACTTCCATATCCGTTCTGCGGCGAATCATGTCCGCCACCACATAGCAGTCTTCCACAAATTGACAGATCAGACGAATTCCCGCGATATCGGTCATTTGTTCTTCCAGCTTGTCAAGCGGAATCTTCTTCCTGCTGCATTTTTCCACAATACTTGCAATTGTTTTCACACGCCCCGATATCAGTTCAATCGGGCAATAATCATCCTGTTTTCTCAATGATTTCTGAATGTGTGTAAATTTTACAACCAATTCATCGACCGCAAGTGAATACGGTTCCAGAATTTCTCTCCATAACTGTATTTCCATAACTCCTCCGAATGTAACGTATTATTGCTCCCCGTATTGAATTCCTTCCGGCAGTTCCGTATGATACAGCAAATGATTTAAAATCGCACGGTTTGCTTCCACATCGGGTACCAGAACCGCTGCTCCGTTCTTCTTTTCCTCCGTAAAATATCCCTTTGCCGGAATCATATAGGAATTCAGTGTTGTAACCTTTTTCTTCAAATACGAATTGATGCAGGCTTCCACCTGCTCTTTTGTGAGACTCGTTGTCATAATGGACAGAATCTCTGATGACAGCTTTAACAGCTTTCGTTTTCCGACTGACTGATAGGCCTTAATGATTGCTGACAGGACCTTTCTCTGACGCAGCGTCCGACCGTAATCATCCCGTTCCGTTTCCTCTCCGTTCGGCGTTTTTACCTTTCGTACACGACAATATCCGAGTGCCTGATTTCCGTTCATATGATTTATGCCTGCCGAAATTGTCCGATTCTCCTTGTCGGAAATGTAATTGGTGGTATTGAGATACTTCGCTTCTTCTTCGCTGATTTCCACATCGACTCCGCCGAGCGCATCAATCACCGATTCAAATTCCTCAAAATTGACTCTGGCAACCGCATCAATCCGAACGGCATATAAATGTTCCAGTGTTTCCGTCAACAGACCCATATTGCCGTAAGCATATGCCGCATTCAGTTTCCCGGCATTATGTCCCGGAATCTCCGTATACGTATCCCGTAAGAAGGAACACAGGGAAAGTGTCCCCGCATTTTTATCATAGGAAATCAAAATCATCGAATCCGAACGTCCGCCATATTCCGAATCGGACCCGATTCCTTCGATTCCGACCAATAACAGATTGAATACCGAATCCGACGGAATGCTGCCCGGTACCGTACGATTTGCAGACAGCGAAAATTCTTCCGTCGAAAATGTTTTCATCGTTCGCTTAATATAATCGGCTCCGATTTTTGCAGCCAACGGTTTCCACAAACCCGTGAAATACATAATGACTCCTATTGCAGTCAGAAAGAGAAGTAACTTCGCAAAGAATCGCAGAAGCCGATGTTTTCGCTTCTTTTTCGGTCTATCCTCATATACTTCTTCGTCCATATATGCTAATTCTTAAAGCTGTGAATCGGTGCCGGAATCCGACCGGTACGTGCGATAAATTCATCGCATCGGAACGTATTGACCGGCATAATCGGCGCATACCCGAGAAGTCCGCCGAATTCCACACTGTCTCCGACGGTTTTCCCGATAACGGGAATCAAACGAACCGCGGTGGTCTTCTGATTGATCATGCCAATTGCCATTTCATCCGCAATGATACCGGAAATCGTCGATGCTTTCGTTGTTCCCGGGATTGCAATCATGTCCAGTCCGACCGAACATACACAGGTCATTGCTTCCAGTTTCTCCAATGTAAGACATCCCGCATTTACCGCATCAATCATTCCCTGATCTTCGCTGACCGGAATGAACGCACCGCTCAGGCCTCCGACATAGGAGGAAGCCATAACGCCGCCTTTTTTTACCTGGTCGTTCAGCAACGCAAGGGCCGCCGTTGTTCCCGGTGCTCCGGGATATTCGACGCCGATTTCCTGCAAAATCTCGGCAACACTGTCTCCGACAGCCGGCGTCGGTGCCAATGACAAATCCACGATACCAAACGGTACCCGAAGCATTTCCGATGCCCGTTTGGCAACCAGCTGTCCGACTCTTGTAATCTTAAATGCGGTCTTTTTAATCGTCTCGCAGAGGATTTCGAAATCCTTTCCTCTTGCGGATTCCAACGCTTTCTTGACAACGCCCGGTCCGCTGACTCCGACATTGATAATCGCATCCGCTTCCGTTACTCCGTGAAATGCACCTGCCATAAACGGATTGTCATCCGGAGCATTGCAGAATACAACCAGCTTCGCACAACCGATGGAATCCTCGTCTTTTGTCCTGTTTGCCGTTTCGCAAATAATGGTTCCCATCAGACGTACCGCATCCATATTGATTCCGGTTTTTGTGGAGCCGACGTTGACGGAGCTGCAAACCCGTTCCGTTTCCGCAAGAGCCTGAGGAATGGACCGCATCAGAAGCTCATCGGCCGACGTCATCCCCTTGGAAACAATGGCGGAATATCCTCCGATAAAATTGACTCCGACTTCCTTGGCGATGGAGTCCAGTTCTTTCGCAATTGTCACAAAATCTTCGGGTGTATGACATGCGGCCGCACCGACAAGTGCAATCGGCGTTACACTGATTCGTTTATTGACAACGGGGATTCCGTATTCTTTTCCGATTTCATTTCCGGTTTCGACCAGATTTTTCGCAAGTCCCGTTATTTTCTTATGTATTTTTTCGCATACGGTTTTCAAATCGGAATCAATGCAATCCAGCAAACTGATTCCCATCGTAATCGTACGGACATCCAGATTTTCCTTTTCGATCATCTGGTTGGTTTCCATGATTTCACTTCTGCTGATCATATCGTCCTCCGATTAAATTCTGTGCATCATATCAAAAATGTCTTCGAGCTGAATCCGGATAATGCATCCGATTTCCTTGCCGTTTTCGTCGAGTTCCGCAGCGAGCTCGTCAAAGGTCTTGGATGCCGCCTGAACATCGACAACCATCATCATGTTAAAATAACCGCCGACAATGGTCTGGGAAATGTCAAGAATATTCACATTTTCCGATGCCAGATACGTACACACCTTTGCAATAATTCCGACGCAGTCCTTTCCGACTACGGTAATAATCGCTTTTTTCATAGTTTCGTCTCCTTTATATGCTTATACTGTCAATCGGCTCGTCCCGCGACGCTACAATCAGCTTCGGACAGGGCTCCCGATAATGCCAGTTTTTATTCAGCGTATTGTTTGCATTGACAAATGCCAGCTCCGGATAATTGTTTTCTTTGCTGAGATGAGCCAGAATCACATATTGCAGCCGGTTGTGAAGCAGTTGCACAATCAGTGCCGCACAGTCTTCATTGGACAAATGACCGCTCGGGCCCATAATCCGTCGCTTTAACTGATACGGATACGTTCCGACCAAAAGCATGTCCCGGTCATAATTCGATTCCAGATACAAAATATCCGCATCTTTCAAATGATTGACAATGGAATCGTCGTAATATCCCAAATCCGTCGCCATCGCAAATTTCCGGTTTCCCGAAACGACCGAATAACAGACCGGTTTCGCCGCATCATGGGACGTATAGCAGGCTGACACTTCCGCATCCCCGAGAATGGTTACGGTTCCGGGACGAATCGAATGAAGCAGTTCCGCTGCAATGTCTTTTCCGTACGAGGACATCATGATTGCCTGCAGGGTTTCCGCCGTTCCGTAAATCGGAATTCGGTATTTCTTCAGCAAAACGGAAAGTCCTGCGATATGATCGCTGTGCTCATGCGTAATAAAGATGGCATTGACGGTATCCGGCTCGATTCCGTTTTGCTGCAATCCGCAAACAATCCGTTTTGCGGAAATGCCGGCATCAAACAAAAGCCGAATCTGTTCCGTCTCCACATATATGCAGTTTCCGCTGCTTCCGCTTGCTATACTGAATACTTTCACGTAACTTCATTCCTTCCGATTGGTCTCATTCCCAAACAAATATTATACCATAAATGCCGTCAAACATCAATCACGGAATCCGATTGACTCCAAATGAAACCGCAGCTGACGCAGAATCTCCGCTTCCGCATCGGCAACATCATTGACGATCACACGGTCGCACTGATTCATCATAATTCCCTGAGGAGTCTGGCTCTGAATCAGATTATGAATCCGTTCTTCGTCATATCCCCGGGTATCGCGCAGTCGCTGACGTCTCGTTTCTTCCGAAGCATACACAAGCCATAATTCATCGCAAAACGTTCGATATCCCGCCTGCTCCGCCAGTGCCGATTCCACAAATACAACCGGTGTTCCGGCCTGTTCCTCCGCCTTCAGCATGCTGCAAATCCGTTCAATGGTTGCCGGGTGGGTAATGGCATTCAGTGTTTCCAATGCGTCTTCGTTCGCGAACACCGTCTTTGCCAAAAGCGCACGGTCCAGGGAACCGTCCTCCCGTTTATACTCATTTCCGAATATCTTAATAATTTCTTCCGTCACGGCCATTCCGGGGCCCATCAGCTGTTTGCATTCCGAATCCGAGTCAATTACGGGAAATCCGAGTCGGGTTCGAATACATTCGCTGACGTAGCTTTTTCCGCTTCCCGCACAGCCGGTCAATCCGATTACTTTCATATCTCACACTCACTTATTTGGCATCATACCAGGTCATTCCGCTTTGCACATCCGCTTCCAACGGTACCGTCAGAAGAACCGCCGTTTCCATCGCCTCACGAAGCAGTTCGGATACGGACTCCGCTTCCTCTTGCGGCACTTCGAGCAACAGTTCGTCATGCACCTGAATCAGCATTTTTGCTTTTGTTCCCGACTTTTGTAACGCCTGATATACCTTAATCATGGCAATCTTCATAATATCCGCGGCCGTTCCCTGAATCGGGGAGTTCATGGCAACACGTTCGCCGAAGCTTCTCTGCGTATACACCGAGGACGTCAGTTCCGGAATCGGTCTTCTGCGTCCGAACATTGTTGTCACATATCCGAGTTCCTTTGCGGACGCCACGGTTTTGTCCAAATATTCCTTCATTTTCGGAAATCTTGCAAAATAATCCTGTATATACCGTTCCGCCATGGATTTCGTAATTCCCAAATCCTTTGACAGCGAAAAGGAACTGATTCCGTACAAAATACCGAAATTCACTGCTTTGGCAGCGCTTCTCTGTTCCGGCGTAACATCGTCAAACGGTACGTTAAATACCTGACTGGCCGTCAGTCTGTGAATATCGGCCGCACTGTTATAAGCTTTTTGCAATTCCGTATCGCCGGACATATGGGCCATCAGACGAAGCTCGATCTGGGAATAGTCGGCATCGACAAAAACGAATCCCGGCTTGGGCACAAACGCTTTCCGGATTTCCCGTCCGAGTTCGGAACGAATCGGAATGTTTTGCAGATTCGGCTCGGTGGAGCTCAGCCGTCCGGTTGCCGTTACCATCTGCTGATAGTTTGTATGAATTCGTCCGTCCGCGGAAATGCAGGTCTGTAATCCCTCCGCATACGTGGACAGGAGTTTGGAATACTGACGATACAGAAGGATGTGTTCCACAATCGGGTACTCGGTCAGCGTTTCCAGAATTTCCACTGACGTACTGTAGCCCTTTTTCGTTTTCTTCGGGTACGGCAGATTCATTTTTTCGAATAATACTTCCCCGAGCTGTTTCGGCGAGTTGATATTGAACGAGCACTCCGCCAGTTCGTAAATCCGTGCCTGTTCCTCTTCCATCTTCTTTTGCAAACTGTCCGCATATTCCCGAAGTATGCTGCGATCAACCAAAATGCCCGCATTTTCCATGTCATGAAGAACCCACATGAGCGGTTGTTCGATTGTCTGATACAACTCGTGCCCGCCGTTCTCCGTCAGTTTTTCATCCAGCAAAATGCCGAGTTCTCTGGCGTCCACGGCTTCCGCTTCGTCTTCCGACGATGTTGCGGCATTCGGCATCCATTCCGCAAATACATCCTCATATTCATGATGGGTGGTCAACGGTCTCAGCAGATAATCCATCAGGGAAACATCCCATAAATTTTCCGTATAAGGCAAATCACACCATTCTTCCTTGACGTGAAATGCATAGAGTCTCGTCTGTCCGCACAGGTCCGTCAAAAGCGTTACGGCATCCCGGTGCATGCCGGGATCCGAATCGGAAATGAAGTACACCGTCGAATCCGAAGCCAGCGTAATGAAGGACTCATCGGCCGACAGTCCGAATGCAATCTGCCATTCTTCCTGAGCATTTTTGCGGGTCTTTCTGGCCAGTCCCACAGGACCCTGACAGGACAATATTTCCGCCCGGTTACGATCCAAGTCCGTACGGTCCGAAATATAGCAGATAGCGACCGGCTTACGCTCGGCAGCCGGTTCCGTTTGCGGCAATGTAATACTGGTGATTTCCAATTCGTGAAGAACCTTGGCAAATTCCCGGTAATCGATTTGGATTTTCAGATTGTCCAACGTTTCTTCAATCGGAATATCCTGCTTTATGGTTGCCAGCTTCTCACTGAGTCTGGCCGCCTGTTCTCCGCAGAGTTCCGTATCGGACGTTTTGGTCAGTGTCGGAATCGGGTTTCGTTTGATTCCGAGCGTGTCCTTCATAAACTGTGCCAGATTCTTTTCACCGTCCGGTCCGGCCTCATGAATCGCTTCATACAAACGATCCACGGTCTTGTAATAAGCAATCAGTGCCACGGCGGTTTGCGGGCCGATTCCCGGAACTCCTTTGATGTTATCGGACGAATCGCCCTGAAGGCCCTTCAGTTCCGCAATTTCCGCAGGAGTCACACCGAATTCCTGCCGAATCCGTTCCGGAGTCATCGGAAATGCTTTCTCCGGGCAATTGGTTTCTTTCTTCTTGATATGGTATTTGTCAAATAATTCGTCAGCTTTTTTCTGTGCGGTCTGCAGAAGCCAGATTGTCGTATTGTCATCGGCGAGCTGCAGATAATCATGGTCTTTCGTTACGATGGCAACGGGGATTTCCTGTTCAAAGCGTCTCGTCAGGGAGCCGCTGTAATCATCGGCTTCGTAGGTTTCCGACATATATTGACGGATTCCGATTCGGCCGAGAATTTCCTGGCAGAGCCGGAACTGTTCTTTTAACGGAACCATGGTTTCGGAACGGTTCCCTTTATACTCCGAATACATCTCTCTCCGGAAAGTATCTCTTGTCAAATCCCATGTTACGGCAAGATGCGTCGGTTTTTGCTGTTCCAGCATTTTCAATAAATACCGCAGAAAGCCGAAAATTCCGTTCGTGTAAACTCCGGTGGACGTTTGCATGATTTTCGGAAATCCGGCTTCTTTTTCTTCCGGCGTTTTGCCCATCAGTACCGCCGGGGGAAGATTTCCGTAAAACTGGGTCGACAGCAAAGACGATCCGTCTATGATAAGCAGTAACTCATCGTTCATTCCGCTATTCTCCTTTGTTTGCGTCAGCTTCCTGTCTGATTTTGTCAATGACCTGACTGTTATATTCCAAAATGGTATTTCGAATCGGATCGGATGCTTTTGGCACACCGTAGAAATTGATGGCCAGCGATTCTTTCCGCGTATTTTCGGGCAAAAACCGATAATAGACCGGTTCTTTCCTGGTTGTAATAAAGCAGCCGATGATGCAGAACATAATCGCGGCACCGATTGTTTTCATCACGAATTTCTGCTTTCTCTTTTTGACATAGGTTTCTGACCGTTTCAGTTTATTTTCCAGTTGCAAATAATAATTATCATAAAAATCCTCATTGGCGGAGAGCTGTTTCAGAGCCGTCGTAATGGAATAATCCGTCAGCAGTTCGTCTTTGCATTCCGTGCAATTCTGAATATGATCGATATACGGTCCCATAATTTCTTCCGGAAGCTCATGCAAAAGATAACTTTTGCTATGCATTCTTGCTTCTTTGCAATCCATACAACTCCTCCTTTTATGATTTCTTGGAATTCTTTGATTTTCCTCTTGCAAAATAAAAAAATTCATGGTAAAATGCCAAATGTTCGCGGATGTGGCGGAATGGCAGACGCATCAGACTCAAAATCTGACGGGCTTATCACTCGTGCGGGTTCAAGTCCCGCCATCCGCATTCCCCGGGATTTTGTCCCGGGGTTTTTTTTGCCCAAAATTCAGAATTTCAGCATTCCCCGAAACGAAATTCACGTCGTGTCCGTGCTTCCGTTCGTTCCCATCACCGTGCCGGCTTACTCTCCTCCGACAATTTCGTTATATAGTTCCATTCCGTATCCGGTAATTCCCGGTTCTCCGCTTGTCAAATGATAGGTTCGCTCACCTTCCGTATTCCGTTCCGCCTGCAGGAACTGCGTCCTCGGCATCTTCTCGTCATACGCTTTCTTCGCATAGGTATAAATGTGCGTGACAAAGAAGCAGGTTACATTATTGTCCATAAAGGCCTTAATGACGTCTTCCGCAATCAATGCCCCTTCGCGTTCCGAAGTCGTCGCAAAGGATTCATTTAGGAAAATGATGGATCCCGGCTTCATGAAATCAACAATTTTGCTGAGACGATTCAGTTCTTCCTCCAGCTTTCCGGAATTCAGCGTCACATCTTCTTTTCTGACAAAATGCGTGTAAAATCCGTTAAACAAATGAGTTTTCATGTTCGATGCGGGGACAAACATGCCGCACTGTGCCATCAGCTGGGCAACCGAAACGCTTCGTATAAAGGTCGTTTTTCCGCCGTGGTTGGTTCCGGTAATCAGATAAATCAGCGTATCCTCGCCCTCCAGCCGGTTGGTGGTCGGTATTTTGCTGCTGTTCAGCGCGAAGCTCAAATCATACAGGTCCTCGGCCTGAATCGCGATATTCTTTTTATCAATATCCGGGAAGCTGACCGGAAACAGCAGGTTGTGCATCTGGCTGTAGAGGTTGCAGCATCCGTAGAAAAATGCGAGCTGGCTTCGAAGAGAATCGAACAGTTTGCCGATTTCTTTCGAAAATTCATCAAAGCACGATGCAACATGCAAAAGCGCATGGCTTTCCAGCTGCTTGCAATCCGCATTCAGACTGATGTCGTTATAGGAAATCCGGATTTCATTTTTATTGACGCGGGTCAAAAACAGGGAGTTTATAATATCCTGTTTTCGCGTTTCCTTGTATTTGGCGATGGAATTTACAAACATTCCGTCCATTTTCAGTCCTTTGCCGATGACACCGCTGATTTGGATTTCTCCGCCGCTTTCCATCATTTGCAATGCTTTCGTTCGATCGTGCACGAGTTTCATGAAATCGGTGTCAAACTCTTTTAAGAAATCATCATAAAAATCCCGAAAAATGGTTCCCGTGAAATGACCGTACGTATCGACAATTTCCTTTTTCAGGCGTTCCAGACCGGTGGACAGCAAATCCAGCAGTTCAATGGAATTGATCAGCTTGACGTTCGCGGACGACGACTCTCCGTCTTTCCTCATTTTTGTTTTCAAATTGCTCAAATCGGTAACGACTTCGGCAACCGTCGCATACAATGACAGAATCGTTTTTTTGTTTCGTATGGCATCCCGAATGGAACTCTGACGATATGCGATATTATCATAATCGGTGAGCGGCGTCAGCAAAATGTTACGGCACTGCTGATATATGTATTTGTCGTTTTTTGCCATAATCTGCAAAATATTATCAAGCACCAAATCCTGGAACAGATCCTTTTCAAACGGTGCAATTGTCTGACCCGGAACGTATCCCGGTTTATTCAGTAAGTTGATTTTCATACCCGTAAACCCCGTCGTTAATTCTTTCTCTGTCCCTTGCTCAGCCGATAGTTGATGTGGCTGTAATCCAGTTTGTATTTCGTGACAATCGAATTGGCAAATGCGTTTCCGTCCGCTCTCTTGCGGACAATCCGATAGGTTCTCCGATAACTTCCGTCCTCCACGACGGTTGCCACCAGACTGACGTAATCATCCAGATCCGTCGCGATTTCGTAAGTATGTGTCACATAAAAGCAGATCGCATTTTGCAAAAGCAGCCGCTTCATCAGGTCCCGGCTCATCGACAAGGCATCCATTGCGGGTGCCGACGTGAACAGCTCATTTAAAATGACGATGCTTCGATTGTCGATTTTCCCGAACATCTGTCTCAGGCGGACAAGCTCATTATACAGACGTCCGTCAATTCCTTCGGTTCCCTCTTCATTGGCAAAATGAGTGAAAATATTGCTGATATACGGCAGTTTGCATACGCTTCCGGGAACATTCAGTCCCATCATGCCGAAGTAAAAACACTGACCGAACGCTCTTGCCAGAGTTGTCTTACCGCCCTGATTCGGTCCGGTAACAATGATTGCCTTTTCAAAATTGGCTTTCATAATATCATTGTAAATGACTTCCTTCTCCAGCTTCATGTTCTTGATTGCCAGAACAATGTCGAAGCAGTCATCCATATACAATTCCTTGTCTTTGACAATCAACGGCTGCGTAAACGGATATCCGTACGCTTTCAGACGATCCATATATTCGATATTGAACATATAGAACCGAAGCTCGCGAATCAGATCCAGAATATCCTGTGAAATGATGTTTTTGTATGTTCCGCCAAATGTTTCCAACTGCCGGAACAGCGTCAGATTCTGCTTTTCCAGCTGCTTCAGTACGAAAATTTCCAAATCGGACAATTCGATATTGTCAAACGGAGATTCCCTGAAAATCTGCGGTGTCGGATCCGCTTCCCCGTGTTCAAACGCATTCCGAACCGGGAAGCAGTAATCTTTCAGGTTGTACAGCAAATCGAAGGTGGCCTTCTCGTTATTGATGGTCAGATGGAATTTCAGATTCTGAAACTCTTCCGCGATGGTCTTCGCCGTCGCACGGATTTTTTTGATTTCCGCGGAATTCAGCAAATGGAACAGTTCCTGATGCAGATTATAAAATGCCCGGGATTTCGGAGGCGTTGTGTTAAATGCAATGCAAAGATTTTCCATGGCCTTATAATAATTGGTCATGCAATCCAGTCTCCATTTGCATTTCTGAATGTTCATGGAAACATTTTCGGCATTGATATTGCAGCGTACCGCTTCGCTGATTTCTCCGATAAAATTCTGAACGGCTTCCAGAATGTCCGGATTTTTCAGATCATTGACGATTTCCTGACGGTATTTTGCGGTTTCATAATCCTTGGATTCAAAATAAAAATACGGCCGCAGTTCCTTCTCGTCAAAATACTGTGCCACAATTTCGACATACTGATCCAGATTCAGATCATGAAAATATTCCGGTTCCGGCAGCATCTTTACCTGCTCAAACGGCATCGGTTCCGACAGCGAAAACAAGCTGATCATGGCGTCTCCTTTCTCAAAAAAACTCCGACAGCACCGCGCGTCATGCAGCGGATACTATCGGAGACAAAAAAACTAATCCAAAAATAAGGTTCCGATTCCGGTAAGGCATTTATGCGTATTCATACCGGTATCGCTCCATTGCAAAATACTGTCACGTGTTCCGCTGCTTTGAGAATCGTTAATCCGGATATCAAAACCGATACTGCCGTCATGCGTTTGAAGTCCCCAATCAAAGCATGCTTCCAATACATAGCCGGTTTCGGTTTCCGTGACAAGGTACTGTACGAACGATTCGTCCGCACCGTTTCCGCATACACACTGACCGTTTCTCAAAAACATATAATGCTGATCCCCGTCGCCGTACGTTTCCGCCTTGCTTCCGGATTCATTCAGGAAAATCTCGACACCGTCCTTTCGGGTGTTCAGATCTCCGTCCGTAAACGGCGTTCTGTCCTCAACCTTGACATATAAATACAAATGACGGTCATCGTAACTTGCCTTAAAGCTTCCGGACACGCCTTTATTTCCGTATACTCTGTTCAATAATGTATAGCTGGTGCACATATCCCAGGTATCGTCGCGTTTTCCGTCGATACGAATCGGAATCCTGCGATATACCATTTTGGAATCTTCGGATTTTCGTATCATCGTGTCAAATGTCAGCAAACCGATTTTCCGGAAATCCTTTTCGCAGTTTTTGTTGTCGGATTTCCATTGAATCGCATGAATGCATTTCTGCTCTTCCGCATTGTTGACGCGGACATCAAACCCGATTTGCATATCCAAATGACCGACATTCTGCATTAACGGAACCTTCGCAACAATATAATATCCGCTCTCGGTGCCGTCCGAAAATGCGGAGGTCTGAATGTCTTTGGATGCTCCGAAGCCGTAATCAACCTTACCGTTCCGGTCAATCAGATAATAGGCATCGCCGACCGACAGATTTTTGTTTCGCCGGCCGTCTTCGTTGATATATAAAATGATTCCGTCCCGTCTCCAAAAGGTATCGGCATCCGTATCGGGCGTGGCATCATTCATGACATGTACCAGAACATTCAGGAATTTTTCTTCCCAGATTGCCTTAAACTCCGCCGTCATTTCGCTTTCTCCGCTGATGACCGTTTCGATGGTCTCCGCTTCCGCCGATTCCCATATTGTTTGCAAATGGTCGGCCGTCGTCGGAACAAAGGAAAATGCCTTGGCCTTCAGATCCGTCTCCTGAGCCTTATGATACGGCAACGGCGTCGGTGTGCAGGTAACCGGAATGGATATGGTATTTCCGCCGCCGGGTGTCGTCGTACCGGATCCGTTTGTCCCGACCGGTGCCGTTTGACATCCCGTAACCAGAAGAAGCATCGTCAAAAGACTCATCAGTTGTAAGATACGCTTAATGTTCATACGATCCTTTCAGAAAGTCACTTCATTTCCATTCTCATGATATCGCCCTCTTCCGGCAGTTCGGACAGTGTGACGGTTATGATTTGTCTGGAATGCGGGCAGGACTCCATGTCATTGCCCTCGTCATCCTTCATTGCCCGGACGATGGCTTTGATATTGTCTCCGTTCGGTCTCATCAGTTCGATTTCATCGCCGACGAGGAACTTGTTTTTCTGTTCAAATACGGCATCATAGCCGTTTACCGACTGAATGCGTCCCAAATATACCGCATTGCATGTATAGGTATTGGCATCATAAATCTGAGCGTCGGAATCGGGTTTTCCGTAATAGAATCCGGTCGTATATTCCCGATAGGTGCAGCTTGCGATTTCTTTCCGGTACCAATCCAGATTCTTTCGATACAGCTCCGGATCTTCCAGAAAATCATCGATAGCTTTTCGGTATGTTCTCGCAACTACCGCAACATACAGCGCCGTCTTCATGCGTCCCTCAATCTTGAAACTGTTGATTCCGGCCGCAATCAGATCCGGTATATGCTCGATCATGCATAAATCCTTGGAGTTGAAAATGTACGTCCCCCGCTCATTTTCCTCAACGGGAAAATATTCGCCGGGCCTTGTTTCCTCCATGAGATAATATTTCCATCTGCAGGGATGCGTGCATGCGCCGAGATTCGCATCCCGACCGGTCAGATAATTGGACAGCAGGCACCGTCCCGAATAGGAAATGCACATTGCTCCGTGAACAAAGCATTCGATTTCCATATCATCCGGAATATGACGACGGATTTCCGCAATTTCCTGCAGAGACAGTTCCCGTCCGCCGACAACCCGCTTCGCTCCGAGCGAATTCCAGAACAGGAAGGTGTTGTAATTGACGTTGTTCGCCTGTGTGCTGATATGAATATCCACATCATCCTGTAAAATTTCCCTGGCAATCATAAAAACTCCGGGGTCAGAAATAATCACGGCATCCGGTTTCAGTTCCTTCAGCTCGTTAAAATATTCCCGAATTCCCGGAAGATCTCCGTTGTGCGCCGTTATGTTGGCTGTAATATACAGTTTCTTCCCATTTTCATGACAGAGGCGAATTCCCTCGCGAATATCGTCTTTGGAAAAATTCTTTGCTTTTGCTCGCAGTCCATACAGTTCGCCGCCGATATATACCGCATCGGCTCCGTATCGAATCGCGGTTCGCAATACCTCCGGGGAACCGGCCGGTACCAGTAATTCCAGCATATTTCCTCCCAATTATCGGTCTGAATACACACTGACCGTCATGCCGTCACCGACCGGCAGCAGTGTACTTGTAAAATGATCATCATGAAACAGGGATTCCACAAACTCACGCATTCTCATATGAATGGTGCGATCCCGTCTGGTAATCGTAAACTTGGATTCCGCAAGACTGCCTTCCTGCAAAATATTGTCGGTTATCAGGATGGCTCCGTCCTTCATCATATGTTTCAAATGACTTAGATAGGCGGGATATTGTGCCTTCGCGGCATCCAGAAAAATGAAGGAATATCTGTTTCCGTCTGCTTCCAGTTCTGTCAGCACGGCCTCGGCATCTCCCGGAATCAGCGTGATACAGGACAATTCGCTGCGGCTTTGAAACCGTTCCGTTGCTTCCCGAATTCTGGCCGGTACCTTTTCGATTGTGGTAATCGGCACCTCAAAATTCGTGTAATATGCCATCAGACTTGCGGAAAATCCGACCGCAGTTCCGATTTCCAGTATTTCCGTCGGTTTCTTTGCCGCCAGAAAGAACTGTAACAGTCCCTGTGCCTCTTTGCGAATAATCGGGACTTCTTCCCGTCTTGCCTTCTGTTCCGCCTCTTCCAGCCATTCCGGAAGGTCTCCGACAAGAGAGGCGACATAGTCCGCAATATGCGGATTGACCAACAATGAATCTATCATGGCTAATCCAATCCTAACTTTTCCTTTTCTTCCAACTCCCGAAGTTCCTCTTCACTCAGCTGAACTTCCGTATCAACGGCGATAATGTCAAGAATCTGATCATAGGACATGCTGTCTTTCAGTGTATATACGCCCGGGATGATATTCATTTTCTGCAATTTTACTTTCGTGTAAAAGGACATCCAGTCGGAAATGATTTTCTCGGATTCCAGTCTCTTTGCCACGTCCTGAGTCGAGTCACCGACACGGATTTCGACGCTCATTTCCTTCTCGTTCGCATAATCGGATACCGCATAATTGCCGAAAATCAATCGTCCGAACGGTCTTGCATACTTTATTCCGAGAATAATTCCCAGAACTGCCAATACATAAAATACGATAACCAGTCCTATATATACAACACTGCCGAGAAGCGATCTGACATATTTACCGGTATTCAATTTTTTCTTTTTCTTCTTCATACTGGCTCCTTAATACGTCATATCCGTAACGATTGGTAAAATCATCGGTCTTCTTCGAATCTCTTTCCAAATGTACTCTGCCAAATCACTCTTGACATCCGCTTTGAATTTGTTGATGTCGTTGTTTCCGCTGTCATTAAATTCATCCATGCAGGATTTCACAATATTTTCCGCTTCCGTAATCAGCACCTCGGCATCCTTCAGATACACAAAGCCTTTGGTGACGATAACGGGTTCACTCACAAACTGTCTGGACACGGTATCCCGGCAAACCGACACGATGAAGATACCGTTCTCCGACATGTACTGACGATCTCTCAATACGATATTGCCGACGTCTCCGATTCCGAGTCCGTCCACCATGACTCCTCTGGCCGGTACCGTATCAATTACGTTGGCATCCGAATCACTGATTTCCAAAACATCGCCGGACCGTATAATCAGAATATTCTCTTTCTTCCATCCGAGCTCGAGACACAGATTTCTCTGCGCATACCGATGACGGTATTCACCGTGAATCGGAATGGCATATTTCGGTCGGATCAGACTGTACAGGAATTTGATTTCATCCTGGTTGGCATGACCCGAAACATGGGTATCCTGGAAAATGACATTGGCACCGAGTACGGTTAAATCATTGATCAGTTTGGCCACGCTCTTCTCATTTCCCGGAATCGGGGTGGAACTGATAATAACCGTATCTCCCGGCATAATGCTGACTTTTTTGTGAGTCGCAGCCGCAATTCGGGATAATGCCGCCATCGGTTCTCCCTGGCTTCCCGTCATAATCAGAACGACCTGACTGTCCGGATAATTGGAAACTTCCTCAAGCGGAATGAGGACATTGTCGGGAAGATTGATATATCCGAGTTCAATTGCCGTATTGACAATGCTGACCATGCTTCGGCCGTCCAGTGCGACTTTCCGTCCGTATTTCACGGCACTGTTGATAATCTGCTGTACACGGTCCACATTCGAAGCGAAGGTTGCAACAATAATACGATTGTTGAGATGCTCCGAGAATATATTGTCAAATGTTTTTCCGACGGTCTTTTCCGACATCGTAAGACCCGGTTTCAGCGCATTCGTACTGTCACACAAAAGTGCCAAAACACCTTGCGAGCCAAGTACTCCCAAGCGCTGCAAATCAATGGTATCTCCGTAAACGGGAGTAAAATCAATTTTGAAATCACCGGTATGGATAATGGTTCCGGCCGGCGTATGAATTGCGATTGCACTCGAATCCGCAATACTGTGATTGGTTCGGATATATTCGAGTTTCAATGCGCCGCAGTCAATGGTTTCGCCATACTCAACCACCTGAAGCGGAACATCGATCTGCTGTGTCGAATCGTCCAGCTTGTTCTTGATAATCGCAACGGTCAGCTCGGTTCCGTAGACAGGTACCGGAATTTCTCTCAGGACATACGGAAGCGCTCCGATATGGTCCTCGTGTCCGTGTGTGATGAAAAAGCCCTTCACTTTACTCAGGTTCTCTTTCAGAAAGGTCACATCCGGAATTACCAGATCCACTCCGAGCATGTCATCGCTGGGAAATGCCAAACCGCAGTCAATCACTGCAATTTCATCTCCGTAGCATATCGCCGTAATGTTCATTCCTACCTGCTCAAGGCCACCCAAAGGTACGATCTTGAGAGTGTTGTCAAACTTCATAAATCCCTTTCTAGGACTCCAGGTCATAATCTTCCATCAGTTCCTCAAACACGTCGCCGATGGCTTCCATTTCCGCATCGTCCTCTACCATGACATAGGTCAGGCTGTCTTCGTCATCCGTAACCTCTTTCATGATATATGCAATATCTTCATCGGGATCCTTCACCAAAAGATATCCCGTATCGTTCTGTTTCGTCTGTGCGAGAACTTCCATTTTGATGACATTTCCTTCATCATCCGTGAATTCCACCGCCGTAATCGTATCGCTCATGCTTCCTCCGTACCTGTTATCTGTCCCATCAATGCTTCTTTCTCCGACGGATTGTTGGTCAGATAATCCATATATGACTGTAAAATGATAACCGCCGCAAGCTTATCGATCACCATTGCCTGCTTTCGGTAATCATGTTCTTCCGAATCCAGAATCCGGTGTGCTTCCACCGTGGTCAGACGTTCATCCCATAAAATGACCGGCAAACCGGTACGGCGTTTCAGATCCGCCGCAAACGCTTCGGATTTTTCGGCCCGTTCACCAACGGAATTGTCCAGTTTCTTCGGATAGCCGACAACCAGTGCGTGAATTCCGCGTTCCCGAATAATCTCCTCGATTCTCTGGTACGTTTGACGCAGCTTGTTCTCGTGAGTTCTCCGAATGACTTCCAACGGCTGTGCGGTCAGAAACAGACCGTCACTTCCCGCAACTCCCACAGTTGCGGCGCCGTAATCCAATCCCAGTAATCGCAATTCGTCCATGAACATCCTTCCTGTTATCGCTCCAAAGTGGTCAGATACAACTTTACCAGTTCCTCAATAATCTCATCCCGTTCCACTCTCGCGATTGCGCTTCTTGCATTCATGTGGCTGGTAATATAAGTCGGGTCCCCACTCATCAGATAACCGACAATCTGAGCTGTCGGGTTATATCCTTTTTCCCGAAGTGCCATATACACCAGGTTCATCACCTCATGAATTCTTTCGCTTGAATGTTCCGGGGATGTAAAATTCACCGTATTGTTAGTCATCGCACTTTCCTCCTCAAATGTAATACATTATTTCTTCCCTTTTTGGATTTCCGCAGAAATCCGTATATTTGCATACACCTAACACAGTATACAGTACTATACAATGACATTTTACTCCAAATTCCCGAAAATAGCAACTAAATTATTGATAAAAGCGTCCCGTCCGGCATCATTTTCACTGCTTGTACAAGCCGTTCTTCATTAATCAGGCAGTTTTTCGATTCCACGATATATGGGATATACTCTCTGCTGAAACCACGATAGTATGTGGTTCCGTCGATTTCGACCTGTTCCTCGAACAGAACATCGGCGGTTCGTTCAAGGTGTTTCTCCCGATATCCGAGCCGAAGTTCCGTTTCAATCTTCGCAAGCCGGCCCGCCCGCTCCTTTTTCACGGCTTCGGTGAGCTGCTCCTTCATGGCGTCCGCAACGGTACCTTTCCGTCTCGAATACGGGAAAATGTGAATCTGCGCGAACCGAATCCGTTTTGCATATTCGCACGTGGTTTGAAAGTCCTCTTCCGTCTCTCCGGGAAATCCGGCAATAATATCCGTTGTCAGTGCCGGATCGTCAAATGCGTTCCGAAGTGCCGCCGCACATTCGGCATATTCCGCAGTCGTATACTTCCGGTTCATTTTGGCAAGAATCCGGTCGCATCCGCTTTGCAGCGACAGATGAAACTGCGGGCAAATGGTTTTCAGCCCCGCCAGTTCCTTAGCAAATTCCGGCGTCACGATTCTCGGTTCCAGAGAGCCGAGCCTCAGTCTGCGAAGTCCCGGGACGGCATCGATTTTCTTCAAAAGCGTCAGAAGGGGCAATTCTCCGAAATCGGTTTTCAAAGCAGCCTGTTCCCGCACACTGTATCGTTCCAATCCGTAAGAAGACAAATGAATTCCGGTTATTACCACTTCCTTTACACCGTTGTCCACCAGGGCCCTGACTTCGGACAGAACCTCCTGCTCGGGTCGGGAACAGATTCGGCCTCTGGCAAACGGGATGATGCAATAACTGCAGAACTGATTGCAGCCGTCCTGTACTTTGACAAATGCCCGCACCCGTTCTTCGGAATGAACCTCCCGCAGCGTTTCATAGGTCAGCAGACCGTCATCCCGGTCCACCCGCACAATCGTTTTGTTGTTTCCCAATGCCCGGTTCCGCAGTGCTTCATTTAACAGGGTGACAATCTCCCCTTTGTGCCGGTTTCCGACCAGCACATCCACGCTGTCGTCCTCCAAATGCTCGGCATATCTCTCCTGCACATAACATCCGACCGCCGCAATGACCGCATTCGGGGCCTGACTTCTGGCACGATGCAGCATTTGCCTTGTTTTCCGGTCGGCAATATTGGTCACCGTGCATGTATGTATCAGATAAATATCCGCCTCCGACTCAAACTCCGTAAAAACGCATCCGGCGTCCCGCAGCATTTGCCGCATTGCTTCCGATTCGCAGGTATTTACCTTGCAACCGAGCGTATGGACGGCCACTTTTTTGTTCATCAAATAATTTTCCATAAAAACCTCGTTTTTTCCGTGAAAGTTCTCGTCAAAGCATTGACATTTTAAGGGGTAAACTGTACTATAAAATCAAGTTGTGCAAAGGAGGAGTAAACACATGAAAACTGTAACCATTACTTTGAATTCCATTGATAAAGTCAAGAATTTTGTAAATGATATCACAAAATTCGATTCGGATTTCGATCTTGTTTCCGGACGTTATGTCATTGACGCAAAATCCATCATGGGTATCTTCAGCCTGGATTTGTCCCGGCCGATTACCCTGAACATCCATAATGACAACGAAATGGATGCCATTTTGATTGCTTTAAAGCCGTATCTTTGCTGATTCCGGCAATTCCGGCAATTTCGGTACATTAAGCAATTTCGGCAATCTCGGTAATTCCGTGAAATGATTGAATGAAACATACGGGGCATTGAAAATGCCCCGTTTTTCTGTTATGTTTTCACAATGTTCGGCGGAGACTCCTTATTCCGGCTTGATATACAGCACTTCCCGCTCGCTGATGGCCAGCTCCGTCATTTCCTCAATCTTGTCCGCAAGCAGCGTTTCCGACTTCTCAATGGCCTTCAGAATCGGCTTGGTTACGGGATGCTTGGCAACATAAATGGTGCAGCAGTCCTCGTACGGCAGAATACTTGTCTCATACGTTTTGATCTTCTGCGAAATATCGACAATATCCACTTTATCAAATGCAATCAGCGGACGATATACCGGAAGCGTACATACCGCATTGGTCGTGTTCAGACTCTGAAGCGTCTGACTTGCCACCTGACCGATGCTTTCGCCGGTAACCAGACCGAGACAGTCATTTTCCTTGGCAATCCGTTCCGCGATTCTCATCATATACCGTCTCATCAGAATCGTCAGTTCATCATGCGGACACGTATCGTAAATATACATCTGAATTTCGGTGAAATTCACGATATTCAAATGAATCGGGCCGGTATATGCCGAAATGATTTTGGCCAGATCCACAACCTTCTGAAGCGCACGTTCGCTCGTATACGGCGGCGCATGAAAATACGTTGCGTCAATATATACGCCTCGCTTTGCAATCATATATCCGGCAACGGGACTGTCAATTCCGCCGGACAGTAAAAGCATCAGTTTTCCGTTGCAGCCGACCGGCATTCCGCCCGGTCCCGCATAGGTATCCGTGTACAGATAGGTGCGCCCGCGCACTTCCACGGTGAAACTCAGTTCCGGATTGTGAACATCGACGGTCATGTCCGGACAATGCTGCAAAATGAATTCTCCGACCTTTGCGCAGATTTCCGGAGATTCCATCGGATAGTTCTTGTCTCCGCGCTTGCAGAACACTTTAAAGGTTGCCTTCTTGTTCCCGACATGCTCGTCAAAATACTCTCCGACTCCCTGTAAAATATCCTCCCATTCGGTGGACGGAACGATTTTCACGGGACAGTATCCTGCGACACCGAATACTTTGGATAATGCTTCGACGGTATCGTCATAATCATAGCCTTCGGGACATTCCACAAAAATCCTTCCCGGTTCCTTATGCACCTGATACTCTCCGAGCGGCTTCAAATTGTGACGGAGCTGCTTTACCAGACAGTCCTCGAAATAGGCCCGATTGTTTCCCTTTAATCCGATTTCCGCATACTTAATCAAAAATGCCTGATACATTGCTTTTTCCTCAACTTCTTCTGTATTTTGATAAAATCGGTATCTGCTCCCTTAATACGGAAACCGTTTCCGAAATATCGTCTTCGGTCGTCATATCACTGAAACTGAACCGAATCGTGGAATCCAGCAGCGATTCTTTCACTCCGATTGCCTTCAGCGTCCCGCTGATTGCCGGATGATTGGACGAACAGGCAGACCCGGACGACACATAAATTCCCCGTTCTTCCAGTGTATGCAGAAGCACCTCACTTCGGATTCCTTCAAAACTGATACTGACAATATGCGGTGCCGTTTCCCGTACAAGATCATGAAGCGGTTTCTCTTCTTTGGGAAGTCCGTTGACAACGGTTCCGGGAATCGTCTGCACGTCCCGAATCAGCTGTTCCTTCAGTTCCCACATATGATTCCGTTTGGATTCATTGTCCTTCATATACCATTCCACGGCCGCTCCGAGCCCTGCAATGGCCGGAACATTTTCCGTTCCCGAACGTCTGTCCCGCTGTTGTCCGCCTCCGAAAATGAACGGCTGCAACGCGATTTTATCACGAATATACAGGAACCCGCTGCCTTTCGGACCGTGAAGCTTGTGTCCGCTCACGGACAGCAGGTCAATTCCCATTTTTTTCGGGCAAATGGGCAGCTTCCCGTATGCCTGTATCGCATCCACATGAAACAGTGCATTCGGATTTTGTTCATGAACCGTCTTTGCCAGTTCCTCAATCGGTTCGATTGCTCCGATTTCATTGTTGACCATCATGACGGAAACCAGAATCGTATCCTTTCGAAGCGCATTTCGTAACGTTTCC
Source organism: Lachnospiraceae bacterium (assembly GCA_045641285.1). Classification (GTDB taxonomy): domain Bacteria; phylum Bacillota; class Clostridia; order Lachnospirales; family Lachnospiraceae; genus ISDg. The sequence continues at coordinate 52,230 of JAZUGQ010000053.1, read as the reverse complement.
GGCGCCAGCCGTCCGGAACCGTCCACCGGTAAAAAGGTGATTTCATAACCGAGATCCTGCAGCCGGATAATCGGATTATATACCGATGCATGCTCGATCGATGTGGAAATGATGTGACGACCGTACCGTTTCCGCGATTCCGCTCCGCAGAACAGAGCCATATTGTTGGATTCCGTTCCGCCCGAAGTAAATACAATCTCTTTTTCTTCCGCTTTCAGACTTTTGGCAATAATTTTCTTTGCCGTCCGAATATACGATTCCGCTTCGAACCCTTTATGGTGAAGTGACGACGGATTGCCGTAATCGGTCAGCATAACCTTTGTCATGAGTTCCGCAACCTCAGGCAATACCGGAGTCGTTGCGGCATTGTCCAGATAAATTTCTTTCATTCCCGTTCCTCTCTGTATTCCGTTAACAGCATCAACGCGGACAACACGGTAAGTCCTGCGGTTTCGGTCCGCAGAATTCTTCGTCCGAGGCTGATAATATGTGCATTATGCTCTTTTGCAAATTCGATTTCCGCGGGATCGAAGCCCCCTTCCGGACCGATCATAACGGCAATTTTTCCATGCTTCAGTCCTTCGGAAAATGCTTCTTCGGTTGCTTTCATTCCGAGCGCATTTTCATACGGAACAATCAGATATTCGTTATTCTGCTCCGCTTTCAGAACCGCATCCCGGAACGAAACCGGCATTTCCACATCCGGAACGATGCCGCGTCCGCACTGTTTTGCAGCGGTTTCCGAAATGATCCGGAACCGTTCGATTTTACGTTCTTCGCGATTCTTATCCTCCAATTTGACAATCGTTCGCTCACACATGACCGGAACAATCGAATGAACTCCCAGTTCGACGGATTTCTGAATGATCAGTTCCATTTTGTCTTTCTTGGGAAGTCCCTGATACAAAATCAAATCCACCGGAAGCTCGGTTGTCGCATCGGTACGGGACAGAATTTTCAGATAACAGCAATGCGTATCGTATTTTTCAATCGCACACCGATAATCCGTTCCTTCTCCGTCGCAGAGTTCCAGTTCCTCTCCGACCTTCTTGCGAAGAACATTTTTGATATGATTATAGTCTCCGTCCGTAACCGTAATCGAATCCGTTCCGATTTGTTCGCGAGACACAAAAAAGCGTGACATACATTCCTCCGTGCTGACAGTCGTTCCGTCCGTTTACGCAATCGTTGCAACAAAACATACCCAGTCCTTGCGGTATGCGGTTTCCAATATGGTATAACCGCTTTGTTCCAACGCGTTCCGAACTTCCTGTTCTCTCGTATTGATGATTCCGGAGCAGATAAACAGTCCTCCGGGTTCCAGAAAGGCTTTTGCAACCGGTGCCAGCGGCATTATGACATCGGCCAGTATATTGGCAACCACAATCGGATATTTGGTTTTGGCAACACAATCCGCAAATGCCGTATCACCGATGACATCCCCCGTAAAGAACGATACCGTTCCCGACTTCGGTTCCGGAGTTTCGCACGGAAGGACCGTCAAATGATTCTGTACCGCATTGTCCTTGGATACCTCGACCGCAATCGGATCGATATCGATTCCGACACAATAGTCGGCACCGAGCATTTTTGCTATGATTGCAAGGATGCCGCTTCCGCATCCGACATCCAAAACCGTTTTTCCGTCTGTCACATACTTTCGGAGTGCTTCGATACAAAGCCAGGTTGTCTCATGGGAGCCGGTTCCGAATGCCGTGCCCGGGTCGATTTCCACAAGCATATCGCCCTCCCGAAGCTCCGTATCGGTTTCCCATGTCGGTTTGATAACAATATCCTCTCCGATTCGAAAGGATTTGAAATACTTTTTCCAGTTATTGATCCAGTCCAGATCTTCGGTTTCCGACACTTCGATTGTCAGGTCTCCCATATTGACAACCGAACGGTACCATTCCAGTTCCTCCCGAATGGTTTGCAGACGTTCCGAAAGATCGGACGGTTCCGACTCATTTTGCTCGATATAACAGGATATCGTTGCGCTTTTGTCGGTTTCGTCCAATTCCGGCGGAATATCGATAAACTGTGCCCGTTCCTCTTCTTTGGAAAGCGGAATCGAATCTTTGATTTCGACTCCGTCATATCCGAGTTCTTCCAGTACGGCACAAACATAATCCTCCGCTTCCGCCAATGTATGTATTGTAATAACAGTCCATTTCATCGTGATTTCCTCATTTCCCGGTAACTTTCAATAGAATACCACAAACACCGCACAGTAACAAGAAAAAAATATGTGCGGACCGCAAAATCCGCACATATTCCGTCATTTCAAATCATTTTGGAGAACGGTTTCCGTTACCGGAAACGGTCTCTTCATTTTCCGAAAAATTTATTCTTCTTTTTTTCCGTATCGGGATAGGGTTTTCCGGTCATTGCCTCATCATATGCACGAAGCAATTCCTTCTGTTCATTCGTCATCTTCGTCGGAACCTGAACGACCAGCGTTACATAATGATCGCCGCGTTGAGATTCATGATGGAGATACGGAACACCCTTTCCGCGCAAACGGACTTTGGTGTCGGTCTGTGTGCCGGCCTTCAAATCATATTCCACATCACCGTCAATGGTCTTAATCCGAATGGTACCGCCAAGTGCCGCCTGTGCAAAGGAAATCGGCGTCGTGGAGTACAGGTCAAATTCGCTTCTCTGGAAAATCGGATGTCTGCTGATGATGACTTCGACCAAAAGGCTTCCGCGTTCACCGCCGTTGATACCCGGTTCGCCCATATCGCGAATCCGTACACTCTGTCCTTCATCAATTCCGGCCGGAACCGAAACCTTAATGGTTTTCCGGTTGGTAACATATCCGGTACCGTAGCAGTCCTTGCATTTGTCCCGAATCACCTTACCGCTTCCTTTACAGTCCGGACATTCTCTCTGGTTCTGAATGACACCCAGAATTGTCTGCTGCGTGTACATGATGGCACCGGTACCTTTACATTTCGTACATACTTCCGCGGAAGTACCGGGCTTTGCGCCGGTTCCGCCGCAGGTACGGCAGGTATCCTTCAGATTCAGTTCGATATCCTTTTCGCATCCGAATACCGCTTCTTCAAAAGTAATCCGTATGGATGTCCGAACACTTGCACCGCTTCTCGGCGCATTTGCATTTCTCGTCGAACGTCCGCCGCCAAACATATCTCCGAAGCCGAACATATTGAAAATGTCGCTGAAGTCGCCGGTGGAATAACTGTAACCGCCACCGCCCTGTTCAAATGCGGCATGACCAAACTGGTCGTACTGAGCACGCTTATCCGAATCACTCAGAATCGAGTATGCTTCACTTGCCTCTTTGAACTTCGCTTCCGCTTCTTTGTCACCGGGATTGACATCCGGATGATATTTCTTCGCCAAAGAACGATACGCTTTTTTTATTTCATCTCCGGAAGCGTTCTTGGACACCCCGAGGACTTCATAATAATCTCGTTTGTCAGCCATATAGCTCCTATTCGGTTTGTAACCGATTATACCTCTCTGTAATCTCCGTCAACAACGTTATCATTGCTGTCGGTCTGCTGCTGATAAGCGCCCATATCGGGACCTGCCTGTGCGCCGCCCTGAGCCTGCTGTGCTTCATACATCTTCGTGAACAGCTGCTGTGCGGAATTCATCAGCTTTTCCTTTGCTGCCTTGATGTCTTCCACTTCACCGTCGCTCATAACTTCCGGATTGGTCTTCTGGATCAGATCCTTCAAATGCTGCAAATCTGCATCTACACCGGCCTTCAGGCTCGGATCCAGCTTATCGCCGACTTCTTCCATTGCCTTCTCGGTCTGGAATACCATCGAATCCGCATCGTTGCGAACTTCGATAGCTTCCTTTCTCTTCTTATCCTGTGCCTCATATTCGGCAGCTTCCTTAACCGCACGATCGATATCGGCATCGGAAAGGTTGGAGCCTGCAGTAATCGTAATATGCTGTTCTCTTCCGGTTCCGAGATCCTTTGCGGAAACATTTACAATACCGTTAGCATCGATATCAAAGGTAACTTCGATCTGCGGAACACCTCTTCTTGCCGGCGGAATACCGTCCAAACGGAACTGTCCGAGACTCTTGTTGTCCTTCGCAAACTCACGCTCACCCTGAACAACATTGATATCAACAGCGGTCTGATTATCTGCTGCGGTAGAGAATACCTGACTCTTCTTGGTCGGAATCGTAGTATTACGCTCAATCAATCTGGTTGCGATGCCACCCATGGTTTCAATGGACAGAGACAACGGAGTAACATCCAAAAGAAGGATATCACCGGCACCTGCATCACCTGCAAGCTTACCACCCTGCATGCAAGCACCGAGTGCAACACACTCACCCGGATTTAAGGTCTTGCTCGGCTCATGTCCGGTCAGCATACGAACCTTGTCCTGTACGGCAGGAATACGTGTCGAACCACCGACAAGCAATACCTTGCCGAGTTCGGAAGCGGTAATACCGGCATCACGAAGTGCGTTCTGTACAGGTGTTGCGGTACGCTCAACCAAATCATGGGTCAATTCATCGAATTTTGCTCTTGTCAGGTTCATGTCAAAATGCTTCGGAACGCCGTCAACAGCGGTAATGAACGGAAGGTTAATATTCGTTGTGGTAGCTGCGGACAATTCCTTCTTAGCCTTCTCTGCAGCTTCTCTCAAACGCTGAAGACTCATCTTATCCAGAGACAAATCAATGCCTTCCTGTTTCTTAAATTCATCAATCATATAACGTGTGATACGTTCGTCAAAGTCATCACCACCGAGTCTGTTATCACCGGAGGTTGCCAAAACTTCGATAACGCCTTCACCGATTTCGATAATGGAAACATCGAAGGTACCACCGCCGAGGTCGTATACCATAATCTTCTGTTCCTTCTCGTTATCGAGACCATATGCAAGTGCTGCTGCGGTAGGCTCGTTGATGATACGCTTTACGTCAAGTCCTGCAATCTTACCGGCATCCTTGGTAGCCTGTCTCTGAGCATCGTTAAAGTATGCGGGAACCGTAATAACGGCCTCGGTAACTTTTTCTCCGAGATATGCTTCCGCATCACCCTTCAGCTTCTGCAAAATCATTGCGGAAATTTCCTGAGGAGTAAACTTTTTGTCGTCAATCGTAACACGGAAATCCGTACCCATATGTCTCTTAATGGAGGAAATGGTCTTATCCGAATTGGTTACCGCCTGACGCTTTGCAGGCTCACCGACAATACGCTCTCCGGTCTTTGTAAATGCAACAACGGAAGGAGTTGTTCTGGAACCTTCCGTATTGGAAATAACGGTGGGCTGACCTCCTTCCATAACAGCAACACAGCTGTTCGTAGTACCTAAGTCAATACCAATAATCTTACCCATAAAAATTCCTCATTTCTGTGTTTATATATTTTTGCGATACCGTGTAAACACCTTCACGATCCGCAGAAAAGTTTGTTTCCAAACGAATTCTCTTAATTGGCAACTTTTACCATACTGAATCTCAATACGGTATCATGATACATATATCCTTTTTGGAATTCCTCGACAACAATGTTGTCTCCAACCGTTTCGTCCTCCACATGCATAACGGCACTGTGGAAATCCGGATTGAATTCCTGTCCGACTGCCTCGATTGCCTTCACACCGGCATCTTCCAAAGCGGTCATCAGCTGTTTATAGGTTTTCTCGATTCCCATTGCAAACGGCTGTTGTTTTTCTTCTTCGCTGAGTGTTGCAAGACCTCTTTCGAAGTTATCGATGACAGGTAATATCTTCTCAAATGCACTCTTTGCACCAACCTCAAACATCTGCGATTTTTCTTTTTCCGTTCTTGTGCGAAAATTCACAAATTCGGCTCTCTGTCTTAAAACCTGATCGGTCAGTTCCGCAATTTGCTCATCCCGTTTGTCTTTCTTTTCTTCCTTTTTGCGTTTCTTCCGTTCCTGTCTGGATTCTTTCTCCGATTCTGCGGAAACGCTATCGTCAGCGGTTTCTTCCGAATCCGTTTCGCCTGTCGTGTTTTCCGTTCCGGTTTCTCCGGCCGCTTCCGCTCCTTCCGGATTCACAGCCTTTGCCGTTTCGTCCGCATCCGTGATTTGTTCATTGTCCAAAGGTGTTTCCTGCATTTCCTTTGTGTCCTGTTCCATAACGTCCTCCGATATTTGATGTTCAGCTTCTGTTCTTGAAAATATCATCCAGATCCGACATCAGATTTTTTAATGTACCGACAACCTTTTCGTAGTCCATTCGTCTCGGTCCGATAATACCGATTTTCCCGTACACACCTTCATCGATATGATAGGTGGCGGTTACAACCGAACAGTCTCTGGTTGCCTCCATGGAAGACTCTTCTCCGATATAAACCTGAATTCCCCGGTCGGAATCCCCTTCCTGATACATCAGATTGGTCAGAGCCTTCTTTTCTTCCAACGCATACAGCAGATTGCTTGCCTTTCCGGACTCATTTAACTCCGGATATTTGAAAATGTTGGTCGAACCGCTCGTATACGCTTCCACTTCTTCATTTTCCAGGCATGTTGCAATCTCGTCCAGTATTTCGGAAATCAGAGACGAATATCCGCCGGATTCCGTTCTCATCTTCTGCATGATTCCTGCATTAATGTCCTGTAAATCCAGTCCCTGCAAAAATGTGTTCATCATAAGATTGAGTTTCAGAAGAACATCGGCGGGCAGATTTTCTTCGGTCGGAATCATCATGTTTTTCACAATATTTCCTTCGAGAATGACAACGGTCAGAAGTGTTTTCTCATCCACCATGGTCAACTGAAGGAATTTAATCCGACGGCTGCGATATCTCGGAGCGGTAATCACCGATGCATAATTGGTATTCACCGCAATAACCTTTGCCGCTTCCTTTAAAATGCTGTCGAGCTTTTCGGATTTTGCATTCAGTTCCAGCCTCATGCTGTCCATTTCGTCCTGTTTTTCCTTCATCAGCATATCAACATACAAACGATATCCCTTATCGGAAGGAATTCGGCCGGCCGAGGTATGCGGCTGAATGATATAGCCGAGTTCCTCCAGGTCGGACATTTCGTTTCGAATTGTCGCTGAGCTCAAATTCAGGTCGGTATACTTGGAAATTGTGCGGGAACCGACCGGCTCGCCTGTTTCCAGGTAGTTCTGAATGATGGCTCGTAAAATGGTCAATTTTCGTTCGTCCAGTTCCAAGTCTGTTCCCTCTCTTTCATTTTATTAGCACTCAAATATTACGAGTGCTAACATCCTTCACAAGAATACTACCGGAAAATGATTTTGTCAATACAATTTTCATTGTTCCCATAAAAAAAGTCGCACCGCCATGTATGGGATGCGACTTTACCGTAACCATTAACTGTGTTCATTAATGTGTCTTTACTTTACCGTTGCCGGTTTCAATCCAGTATCAAATCGGCCAAAATCGGATTGCTTACCAGAAATCCCTGTTTGGTAAAATGAATTTTCGTATTCTCTTCCTCCAGAAATCCTTCTTCCCGGTATTTCCGCACCTTTTCCGCAAACCGTTTATAGGCTTCCCCGGATGCCGCCTCATTTGGATTGGGAAACAACGTTTTCCATGCATTCTGCCAATCGATTCCGTTCGTTGTACGAAGTCCGAGCATAACGATTTCGTTGAAAACATCCTTCTCCGTCAGGGATTCCTCGGTCTCGTAACGAAGCCCTTCCAAATACTGCCCGAAATTCGAAGTGACCGTTCTGCGGACATTTCCGACCAGACCGGATGCACCGAGCCCGATTCCCAAATATTCCTCTCTTGTCCAGTATCCCATATTATGCCTGCATTCATATCCCGGAACGGCAAAATTCGAAATTTCATACTGTCGGTATCCGTTCTCTTCAAGGAACTTTACGGCATTCAGATACGTATCACTGCACGTTTCTTCATCCGGAAGCAGGTCTTCCCGATTATGATACGTCTCGTAAAACGGAGTTCCTTCTTCCAAAATCAGACTATAGACCGATAAATGCTTCGGTTTCCATTCAAGCACCTTTTTTAAAGTATCAATAACCGAATCCTCCGTCTGTTCCGGAAGATTCATCATGATATCTGTATTGATATTCTCAAAGCCGGCCTTAATAGCCTCATCCATGGACTTCCGATAATCATCGAAGGTGTGTATTCTTCCGAGAAGCTTTAATTCGTTCTCATCCGCCGACTGCAGTCCGAAGCTCAGTCGATTCATTCCGGCCTCACGATATTCGAGCAATTTTTCTTTGTTCACCGTGCCGGGATTGCATTCTATCGTAATTTCCGCGTTTTGTTCGACGGAAAATGAATTCCTAATTTCCGTAAACAAATCCTTATAAAATCCGAGCGGCATTAACGAAGGGGTTCCGCCTCCGATAAAAATACTGGAAATACTTTTATCGCGATATTGAATTCCCTGATTTCGAATATCCCGTATCAAAGCCTTTTTGTATGCTTCCCACGTTTCTTCTCCCATCGGAAAAGATAAAAAATCGCAATACAGACATTTTCTGACACAAAACGGTATATGAATATACAGCTCCATAAAATCCTCTTTCAAAAACAGGTGGGAGCTTGTCCCACCTGTTTTCATTATTCTTCATCCAGTTTCAAAACACTCATGAATGCGCTTTGCGGAATTTCCACATTTCCGACCTGACGCATTCGTTTCTTTCCTTCCTTTTGCTTCTCCAAAAGCTTCTTCTTTCGTGAAATATCGCCGCCGTAACATTTTGCCAATACATCCTTGCGCATCGCACGTACGGTTTCTCTTGCAATGATTTTGCTTCCTACTGCCGCCTGAATCGGAATTTCAAACAGCTGTCTCGGAATTTCGTCCTTCAGACGCTCGCACATACGTCTTGCACGTTCATATGCGGTTTCTTCATGAACGATAAAGGACAGTGCATCCACTTCCTCATGATTGACCAGAATATCCAGTTTTGCCAGCTTGGACTGCTGATAGCCTTTGAATTCATAATCAAATGACGCATATCCTTTGGACCGCGACTTTAACGCATCAAAGAAATCGTAAATGATCTCATTTAACGGCATATCGTATTTCAGAAGTGCTCTTGTGGCTTCCATATATTCCATTCCGAGATAAATTCCCCGGCGGTCCTGACACAATTTCATAATGGAACCGACGTACTCCGTGGTCACCATAATTTCCGCACTGACAAACGGTTCTTCCATATGTTCGATTTCCGAAGGATCCGGAAGGTTGGACGGATTGGATATATCCAGAACCGTTCCGTCTGTCTTATACACCTTATAAATAACGCTCGGTGCCGTTGTTACCAGGTCCAGATTATATTCCCGTTCCAGCCGTTCCTGAATGATTTCCAGGTGCAGCAGGCCCAGGAAGCCGCAACGGAATCCGAATCCGAGGGCGATGGACGTTTCCGGCTCAAACTGAAGCGACGCATCATTTAACTGAAGCTTCTCGAGGGCATCGCGAAGGTCCGGATATTTGGCTCCGTCCGCCGGATACAGACCGCAATATACCATCGGGTTTACTTTCTTATAACCGGGGAGCGGCTCCTTGGCGGGATTCGCCGCATCCGTTACCGTATCACCGACCCGAGTTTCTTTGACGTTTTTCAGGCTGGCCGTAATATAACCGACCATGCCGGCCGAAAGTTCCTCGCAGGGAATGAATTTTCCGGGACCGAACGTTCCGATTTCCACAACATCCGCCTCTGCGCCGGTTGCCATCATATGAATCTTTGTCTTGTTGGTAATGGTTCCTTCCATAATTCGGCAGAAAATGATGACACCCTTATACGAATCATATACCGAATCGAAAATGAGTGCCTTTAACGGCTTGTCGGCATCCCCCTTCGGTGCCGGAATCTTCGTAATAATCTGTTCGAGAACATCCTCGATATGAATCCCCATTTTCGCGGAAATGAGCGGTGCATCCTGTGCTTCCAAACCGATTACGTCTTCGATTTCCTTAATTACACGTTCCGGCTCTGCACTCGGAAGGTCGATTTTATTGATGACCGGCATAATCTCCAGATTATGGTCAAGTGCCAGATATACATTTGCCAATGTCTGCGCCTCGATTCCCTGTGCGGCATCGACAACCAGAATCGCCCCCTCACAGGCAGCCAGACTTCGCGATACTTCATAATTGAAATCGACATGACCGGGTGTATCAATCAGATTGAAAATGTATTCTTCTCCGTTTTCGGCCTTGTACACGGTACGAACCGTCTGTGCCTTAATGGTAATTCCCCGTTCCCGTTCCAGATCCATATTGTCAAGAACCTGTTCCTGCATTTCCCGGCTTGTCAGTAATCCTGTTTTTTCAATAATACGGTCCGCAAGGGTCGATTTACCGTGATCGATATGCGCGATAATACAGAAATTGCGGATTTTGCTTTGATCGGTTTTTGCCATTTTTTTACCTTCCAAATTTACTCTTGCCAAATAAGGACTTATATTGTATAATGTCAATCGTTGCATATGGAGGAATACCCAAGTGGTTGAAGGGTCTGGCTTCGAACACCAGTAGGTCGGTTACGCCGGCGCAAGGGTTCAAATCCCTTTTCCTCCGTTTCAATAAGCCTCGGATTTCCGGGGCTTTTTTTGATTCTCATGAGTGTTCACGGAAATCAAAAAACGCTCCGCGAAGATGTGCACTATTCTTACTGATTTGTATTACGAAAAAAAGGCGGGCATCATCTGCCCGCCTTAATGCCAAACATTAAGCCAACTTATTAACAGCCAACTGAAGTCTGGAAACTTTTCTTGCGGCATTGTTCTTGTGGAAAATGCCCTTTGCAGCAGCCTTGTCGATTGCTACAACGGCTTCCTTCAGACTTGCACTTGCAACGGTCTTGTCACCGGCAGCCACGGCGGCATCAACCTTCTTAATCAAAGTCTTAACCTTGGACTTAATAATCTTATTCTTTAATGTCTTAGTTTCAGTAACAAGAATTCTCTTCTTAGCAGATTTGATATTTGCCATATTCACACCTCCTGTAAAAAGTCTATTTTCTCGCATGAATTTGTGCACAAACCCGGACACGGACGTTTTGCACACACATGAGGCTATTTTATTATACTATTATTCGGTTGTCAATAGGCAAATTAAAATATATTTCATGTTCCTTTCACACGGTGAGCACGCAGGCATCACTACCTGTCCAAATGACGGAGACATACACTTTTACCCATTCGTCACATGGTGAGCACGCATACACCGCTATCGCTCCGTACATTGCGAATTCAAAAACAATTCCACTGCCATGGTATCGATCATATTTCCGGTTTTCACCCGATTTTCCAATTCAATTCCGTAATCCACGGCCGCCGTCACTTTGTCGATACTTGTTTTGCTGCTGACTTTCAGGAACTTGGTTACGACATAGGAATTCATTTTCAGCTGGGAACCGATTTCGACCGGCGACAATCCTTTTTTGTTCAATCTCAGAATCATGGAAAACTGATAAAAATTGTTAATCAGATTATATAGAATCGTTCCCGGATTCGTCTGATCCATCAGCAAATCCCGATACAGTTTCATCGCCTGCTTTTTGTTTCCCGCAACGATGGCATCCACCATTTTGAACATCTGTCCCTGCGACATAACGGACGTCATGGTCAGAATATCCTCTCGGGTCACCTCCGTTTGTCCGTAACAATATGCCGCGATTTTATCGATTTCGTTGCTCAGTGCCGTCAAATCGTTTCCGCACTGGGAAATCATCAGCATGGCATTGTCTTCCGTGATCAGAAGCTGATGCGACTTTAACCGGTTGGCAATAAAGCTGACCGTATCCTGCTCTTTCATGGCCTCAAACACCGCAATATGCCCGTGTTCCTCGATATACCGGAATAATTTGTTCCGTTTATCGGTATCCTTTTCCATGAAAATCATGTACGTCGTATCCGGTATTTCCTCAATATGGTCGGCGAATGTTCCGGCCGATTTGAGCCATCCGGAATCGTTCATGATAATCAGCCGGTGTTCGGCCAAAAACGGCAGAGTCAGTGCAAAATCAAGCACTTCCATCGGATCCGCTTTGCTTCCGTCGTACACTGCCTTATTCATCGTATCCTCTTCCGGCAAAATGGCCGCGGCAAGCTTATCGCAATACAATCGACGCAAATAATCTTCCGTGCCGGTTAATACGTACAGATTTCGAATATGGCCGGTTTTCAAATCATTTCGAACGGTATTCATCAGAATCCTCCGATAATCTCACCCATCTTTACAATCGTTTCGTATCCTTCCTCCGTATTTTGAAGCAAATCCTCGGAAGGACGATAGGAATCCTTCGGTACCAGCACAAGAATCGTGGAGCCGCCGAATTCAAAATGACCCTGCTCCTGTCCCTGTTCGACGGGCATCGCGGTCTCACAGTCATTGGCAATCTTACCGACTCCGAGCGCTCCGACCTGCATAATCAGGACACGATGACCGTACTGATCGGTCACGGTGCAGTATTGTCTTGCATTTTCCCGATATACCGCCTGATACTTATGTATCAACGGATGTACCGTATACAGCTTTCCGGGTATTTTGACATCCTCGGATTTCTCGCCCGTAACCGGATACATGTAGTGATGATAATCATCCAGACTCAGACGCAGCAGGAAGAAGTATCCTCCTTCGTAGTCAAATGCCAAAGACTCATCGGCAAGTACCTCTCCGACCGTATACGGAACGCCCTTAATCGAAAAACAGGACTCCGCAGAAATCGGATACACGCTTGCCTTGCAGTCGCAAGGTGACAACAGTTTCGTCTCGTCCACGGTATAAGGCCGCTTTCCTTCTTTGATTTCACGTTTGAAAAAATCATGGAAGGAAGTATATTTTTTCTTCTTGTATTCTTTCAGGGAAATGCCGTTCTTGCGGACAAAACCGGTAATGAAAAAAGAAGACACAAACGAACTCATGACGGCCCGCTGTGCATTGGCGTACCATTTGGAAGAAACCAGTTTCATAATCATTCTGGTAAACGGATTGGAAAACATTGTTTCAATCATTCCGTTATTAGAAACCGGGATGGGCACCTGTCTGCCATCCCGGTCAAGATAATATTGCTCATTCATCATTTTTTCAATCATAAAAGAAGTACTCCCGCAAACAGCAACAGGCAGATCACAATCAGAAATGCCGAACTCTTGCCGTGAATTTTCCGAACAGGGAAATTGTAAATAAACAGGAACGATACGAACAGCATAAATGCGCTGAAGAAGTACGGCAGCAGCATTTCGCAGTCAAAAATCATAACCAGCAGTTTGCCGATAATGTAGGCAACCGGTACACCGACTGCCGAGCATGTAATCGGAAGTCCCTGGTAATACGTTCTGCGTTCATTGGTTTCCGACTGACGCTCCTCTTCCGTTACGTTAAAGTATGCCAGACGAATGATACCGCAAATGGTCAGCACCAAACCGCAAATCAGACCGATCAGCTTGGTATCTTCTCCCTGATAAATCATATACGTAATCGTTGCCGGGGTGACACCGAAGCAAACCACATCGCAAAGAGAATCCAACTGGATACCGAATTTCTTTTCCTGTTCGGTCCGCTTTACCATTCTTGCAATGGTTCCGTCAAACATATCGCAAAGTCCCGCAAGCATCAAAAAGAAAATGCTCCAACGGAAATTGTAATCCTGTGCATTCCATGCAAAATACATACTGATAAAGGAGCAGGTCACTCCGCAATACGTCAAAATGACAGACGGATTATAAAATCCTACAAATTTCTGTTCTTTCATAATACCACCCTAAATTCATTCAATATATTATATATTTTACCATTACTTGGTGTAAAAAGCAACCCATATTCTGTTGAATATATAACGGAACTGTCAATTCAAGGCTCCCGAAAGACTCTGACCTCTCCCGTCGTAAAATCCGTTGTTATCTGTCCGTTCTCTTTCGTAATAAACACCGTGTCGCAACAGTTTCGCAATATTGCAAGCGTCAGGTCCGACGGATGCCCGTAACTGTTGTTACCGGCGGAACAAATCGCGATGTTCGGACGGAAACGCCGGTAAAACGGTTCGCAGCAGGACCCGTAAGAGCCGTGATGCGGTACCTTGACATACGTAACATCCGTCATTTCATCCTGCTGTTCCGTCAGATACTTCATTTGCTCGGCTCCGATATCCGCCGTAAAGATTGCCTGTTTCCCGTTTTCGGACAACAAAAGCACCAGTCCCTGTGCATTGGTATCCGTTTCCTTCATTTTGCCGAAGCCGGACTCCGCAGGCTGACCCGATTCGTTTCCGGTCCGGTCATCACCCGAATATCGGAGCGGCCAGAGAACACGAAACTCCAATTCGGTTCCGTTGCCCACGGTCATTTTCCAGGAATCTCCTTCCGCCAGATACCGGATGTCCGCATTTGATGCTTTTCCGGGATGTTCCTTCCAATCGCTGTTCTTTTCACATTCCGGAAGCAAAATCGGAACGTCCGCCCATTCACCGTCCCAAAACTCCGCAAGACCGTTTGTATGGTCCGCATCTCTGTGGCTGACGATCAACAGATCCGGTTCGGCAAATCCGTGGTAACGCAAAAACGGTTTCAGCACCCTGCTTCCGACCCGACTGCGATCGGTGCTTCCGCAGTCCAGGACAATGCAGGTGTTCTTCCTGATAATGACCGCACAATCCCCCTGTCCAATATCCAGATTGTAAATCATGGTATCGGAATTTCGAATCGGAACAAAACAGAGCCAGAGGACCGCCATGATCATATAGCAGTATCCGGATTTCCGAACCCGTAACCCGATTATGATACCGATTGCAATGAGAAACAACAGCCCATTCACGATTCCCGGATGTCCCGTCACCAGCACGCTTCCCGGAATCCTTCGTATCTTCTTAACCAGATACATCATCGACTGAAGAAGTCCCTGCGGAAACAGTGCCGCCGTTCTTCCGACCGGCATTGACACATACGAAACCGCAATCGCCAACAGAGACGCCCCGAATATTACGGAAATCCCGGACAACAGCAGCGTGTTCATCAAAAAACCGATTGGCGATATCGTCTGAAAGAACAGGACCTGAACCGGAAGCATTCCGGTCTGGAGTACCAGCGATGTCCGAATTGCCGAAGCTGCTGATGACAGAATTCTGCCTTTTCGCTTTGCGCCTTGCCTGTCTTCTCCGGCTTCCTTCTTCGCTTCGTCCTGTATTTTCTTCTCCTGTTTCGTCCACAGAGTCAGCCCCGTCAACAGTATGGCACAGTAAAATGACAATACAAATCCGCTTTGCAGCACGATTGTCGGGCGATTCAGAATCATAATCGACATCAAGAGCATAATCCCGGTAATCCGGTCGGGCGTTTTTTTCCAAATGCCTGCAAATGCCGTAAGCACAACCGTAAACACGGCCCGTATACAGGAAACCGGAAATCCGGTCAGCATTCCGTACCCGAGAAGAAATCCCGCCGTGATTGCAGCCGCATACGGTTTTCGGATTATTTTCAATAACAACGCCATCAGAATTCCGCCAAGCAGCGTCACATGCATTCCGCTGACAGCCAGTATATGAGCCAGTCCGAGTTCGCGAAAATCCTCATAGACGCTGTCATCCAGTTCGGTTTTGTCACCGAGAAGAAGCCCGCAGACCATTCCTGCAGACTCTCCCGGAAACAGTTCCCGAATCCGTTGTATCAACCCGTTTCGTATCCGCACAAACAGATTCGGAATGACGCATTCCTTGTGTTGTTCCAGCGTGACATAGCGTTCTGCCGTTCCGTATATACCGCAGCTTCGATAATACGAACGGGTATCCCACTCACCGTCATTGGTCGGTTTTCGAAATTCCTTCACGTTGCCTATTTCAATATACTGACCGATGCGCGGCAGCTCTCCCGATTCGTACACCAGCACCTTCGGTTTTCCAAACCACATGCGAACCGCACCGGACGTCTTAACCGGAGCCGCCTCAAATGACCCGTTATGCAGTGCAGTCACCATCGCCGTAGTCTGAGGCGCACGAAGCAGAGCATTCCGTTCTGCCGCCTCATAGTTCAGGAAACAGTGTCCGATGAATACTCCGATTACATAAATCAATATCATTCGATAGGAATGCTTGTCATGCCGGAACCGGTTCATTCCGATTGCCGCCAGACAGACACACAGAGTAACCGCAACTTCCGCTTCGCTACGTTCCGCCATAGGAATCAGAATTCCGGTTATTAAGACCAGGGACGCCCGGCAAAGCGGACGTTTCATAAACCCTCTTGAAAAAATATTTTAATTAACGGTTATTCGTTTTCTTCGGCCTCCGCTTCGAATACGTTGGTCATGGACAGAGTCAGCAGTTCCGGAACCTTATACGATCCGTAGGTCTGCAGTTTCTTTCCGTCCATTGAGACGGAAACCGAAGTAATGTAATGAAAATTCTTGATTACGGTATTGGCAATGGACTGCAACAGAATTTCAGCCTTGTCATATAACGATTCCTTCAGAAATTCCTTTGAAAAATCAATATAGCAAATGCCGTTTCGTGTCTTGACACTGTTGATTTTGGTATCCGAAGGCAAAATCTGCTTCGCTTTTCCTTCCGAATTTTCGGGTCCCCGGATCAGCATTTCCAAAACAGCCTGTTCCACCGTATTGTAATTATCGGGGAACAGCCTTCTCGAGACTTCAATCAGGGATTCATTTTCCGTATATTGAAAATACAATGTCACATCATATACCTTATGCGGCATTCCGATGAAATCCACAAACATATATTCATTCATCTGTCCGACTTCGATGTCATTGATGGTCAGCGGACTCTGTTCCACATAAATCTGAACATAATGAACGTCTTCCATCTGACACATCGTTCGTACCAGTGCCGCACGCATAAGAATTTCCCGTTTTTCGGACACTTTATAATAATTCTCATTTACAATGACGGTCAGGATTCCCTCTTCGTCCAATTCCCAGTTCACAATCTGAACGTCCTTCGGGATTGCCGCCAGATATTTTCCCTCGGAATTGTCCCGATGAAGTTCCTCAAACAGTTCATTCATCCGTTCGTACTGTAAATCGGAACGAAATGTATATTCCGTTTTGAAAATATACGTTTCGGTTTCATCGACCGCATAACAGAACACCGGATAGTCCGGCTGTTCCGTCGGCTTGTCGTCCTCCTTTAAGGAGCATCCGCAAAGCCCGAGCGCAATCCATATTCCGACGAATGCAATTGCCAATAATCGTGTTCTCATTCTATGCCTCATTTTGCCGTATCAGCGGTATCTTTACAGTGAATGTGGTTCCTTCGTCTTCCTTGCTGTACACTTTGATTTGTCCGTTATGCAGGTTAATAATTTCCTTGCAGATGGAAAGTCCCAGTCCCGTGCCTCCCGCTTCTCTCGAACGGTCTTTATCCACACGGTAAAACCGCTCGAAAATATGGGAAATTTCTTTTTCGGCAATTCCGAATCCCGTATCTCTTACGGTCACAAAGAAATAATTCATATTGGCATTCAGCGTGACATGAACATTTCCGCCGGGCCGGTTGTACTTGATCGCATTTTCCACAATATTCGTCAGTGCCATCAACAGCTTTGGCTCGTCCACCTCCGCATATACGTCGCGATAGCTTTCGCAAACCACTTCGACCTGTTTCTGTTCCGCAATCGGGAACACCCGCTTCAAAATGACGTCCATAATCGCATTGATGTGGCACTTGGTAAATGTTGCGGTGTTGGCATTCCGGTCCATCCGAACCAGTGTCAGCAAGTCGGAAATGATATTGTTTTCACGGTCAATTTCGGTATTGATATCCTGAAGAAACTCCCGAACCATTTCCGGCAGATCCTCATTGTACATCAGCAGGGATTCCGCCAATACCTTTATGGATGTCATCGGAGTTTTTAATTCATGAGATACGTTGGATACGAAATCCTGATGATTGCGCTCCATTTCTCCGGCCGAGTCCAGAATCTGATTGACGGACTCCGTAATTTCGGACACCTGACGATGCGAATACACCGACAGACGGTCGTTTCGGTTTCCGTTCTTAATCGATACCAGCTGTCGATTCAGTTTTCGAAATGGTTTGTTGAGCAAAAGCGAAGCAAGAAACGCAACAATGACAACAATTACGGATATCAGTGCGCATACGGAAATACAGGTGTTTTTTACCACCTTCTGACGAACTATTTCATTGTGAATCGGGAATTCGAGATAAAACGTTCCGAGCACTTTGTTGGTATCCGGGACAGACACCGGCAAATACGCGGCCGCCGTTTCCCGTTCCATGGAAATCAGAAAGGTCCGCTCGCCTTTTAATGCTTTGGACACCTCCGGTATCAGAAGATACCGCTTGGGTCCCTTATTCTCCGGATCGTCGTATTCGTGCAAAGAATAATAGGAATCGTATGTTACGTACAATTGAGAATCGGTCACAACAAGCCGTCCGTCGTAGCTGACCGAAATCGCGTTCAGTTCGTCTTCGACAGACTTGCTGTATTCATTGAAATACCCTGAGTTTTTGATATCATATGACAAAATACCGACGGTTTCCCGTACATTGTTTTCGATCTCGTCCAGCATATGCTTTTGATTGTATCGAATCAAAAACACGGAAATCAGAACGCAGGACGAAATGCCGCATAAAACAATTACGAAGAATACCACCAGTGACATGCTTATTTTAGATCGAAGTTTTCTCATGATCGGTAAAATAATATCCTACTCCCCATTTTGTCTGAACATAAATCGGATTGTTCGTATCCGGCTCGATCTTCTCGCGCAGTCTCCGTACATGGACATCCACGGTACGGGCATCCTTCAGATAATCATATCCCCAAACGATATTCATCAGGTTCTCACGGGAATATACTTTGTTCGGATGCGTCAGCAAAAGTTCCAATACATCAAATTCCTTAATGGTAAGACGGATTTCTTCGCCGTTGATAAATACCTGTCTGCTTTCACGCAGGAGCCGAAGCCCTTTGACAACGATTTCTTTGGAAGTATCCGTTTCCTGTTTCGTAATGGCGTCACTTCTTCGGAGAATGGCACGGATTCTGGCCTTAACCTCCAAAATATTGAACGGTTTCGTAATATAATCATCGGCACCGTATTCCAGGCCGAGAATTTTGTCCATGTCATTGCCTTTTGCGGTCAGCATAATAATCGGAACCATGGATTTTTCACGAATTTTGGCACACACCTCATAGCCGCTCAGTTTCGGAAGCATGACATCCAGCAAAATAATATCATAATTGGTCTCCCGTGCCATCCGAACGGCTTCCTCGCCGTCATATGCACAATCGACATTCATTCCTTCGCCTTCCAGGCTGTATTTGATTCCTTTGACAATCAGTTTTTCATCATCGACAACCAAAATCCGCTTAACCATAGTATCCTCACTTCACACAAATATAGGGCTGTAATTTTCGATAGGAACTGTCCTTGATTCCCGGAACAAGCATAATCTCTTCAATATTTGCAAATGATCCGTGTTCCTTTCGAAATGTCAGAATATCCTCGGCCTTTCGCTCTCCGATTCCGGGCAGCGTCATCAGTTCCGTTTTGTCTGCGGTATTGATGTTTACTTTTCCGTCCTTCGTTTGAACCGCCCCCTGAGAGCCGTCATCGGTTCCCGGAGTATCCTTCGAAATCAGACCTTCTTCCACGGACGGAATGTAAATCTTCATCCCGTCGACAACCGGTTCCGCAAGATTCCGGTACACCCGGTCGGCCCGGTCCGTAAAGCCGCCCGCCGCTTCCACGGCATCGGCAATCCGGGAGCCTTGTTTCAGGTAGTAGACCCCTTCTTTTCCAACTTGTCCACACACGTAGACGCAAGCTTCAGTTTCGATAATATCAGAGCTGCCAGGCGTAACAAAAGAACCAATATCCTGTGAATTCGTTTCACAATCCGAATCGGACGCGGCCACTGAATTTTCTTTTTCTTTGATTTCTTCCGGGAAGACAATCCGATTCCCCCTTTCACCCAAAAGCAGACCCGTAATGCTGATTCCGGCAAATACCAAAACCGTTGCCAGGACTTTTGCGATATTCTTTTTTCGCATCGAAAACCTCTTTCCGATACGAATTCCACAGCATATTTATTATATCGGTTTTACACGGTAAATACAACCGAAAAAATTCATTTTCAAACTATTTTTACAAGAAAGCATGTTGATTGCGACATGCTGCGCCGCTTTTACGTCGCGTTGGCGACAAAATACCGCTGCAAAAGCGTGCGCATCCCCGCGGAGCATTTTTTTGCTTTATGGAACGTAATTTCCTATAATGCAAAAAACGGGTTGTGTTCATTCGACACAACCCGTTCCGTAATCCGTATTCCCGATCAGCACTCCGAAATTGCCTTACGAAGAGCTTTGGCCATTTCATCCACATGTTCTTTGGTTATCACAAGCGGCGGTATAAACCGGATAATGTTGGTACCTGCCGCAATCAGAATGCATCCGTTCTCCATTGTTTTCTTCACAATCGTTCCGACCGGAACGGAGAATTCCAGTCCCTGCATCAGTCCGAGTCCTCTGTGGTCAACAATACAGGGGAACTCCTCTTTGATCTGCTCCAGCGTTTCCCAGAGATACTTCGAAACGCAATTGACATTTTGAAGAACCTGCTTCTTTTCAAACAGTTCGAATACCGTTTCCACCGCTTTGCAGACAAACGGATTGCCCCCGTAAGTGGAGCCGTGATCTCCTGCCTTCAGCGAATTTGCCGCTTTTCCGCGAGCCAGAAACGCACCGACCGGCACACCGCAACCGAGTGCCTTTGCCGTTGTCATAATATCCGGCAGCACTCCGTACTGCTGATATGCATACATCGTACCCGTCCGTCCCATGCCGCACTGGATTTCGTCCAGAATAAGCAAAATGTCCTTCTCGTCGCACAGGGCACGTACTTTATTCAGAAACTCCGGATCCGCCGGATAAATTCCGCCTTCCCCCTGAACGGTTTCCAAAATGACTGCGGCCGTTTTGTCATCGATTGCCTTTGCAACCGAATCAAAATCATTGAATTCCGCAAACCGGACGCCGCCGATCAACGGTTCAAACGGTTCTCTGTAAGCCGCTTTGCCGGTTACCGACACGGCACCGAGCGTACGACCGTGGAACGAATGATTCATTGCCACGATATTGCTGTCATGACTGCCGCGGGTTTCGTAATAATATTTTCTGGCAACCTTAATCGCACCTTCAATTGCTTCCGCACCGCTGTTCGTGAAAAATACCCGGTCCATGCCGGATGCTTTCACAACCGCTTCCGCAGCATGCAATGAGGGCTCATTATAGTAATAATTGGACGTATGCAAAAGCTTGTCAATCTGTCCCTTCAGAGCATCATTGTATTCCGGGACCGAATATCCGAGTGCGAAAACCGCGATTCCGGCTGCGAAATCCAAATACCTTGTGCCGTCGGTCTCGTACAGATACACGCCCTCGCCTTTTTCGAGCACAAGCGGGAACCGGTTATAGGTATGCATCAGCACCTGTTCCGCATTGTCGATTATCATCTGTTTTTCCATTTTCGTTACCTCCGGGAACAGGACTTACCGGTCTCCGTTCCGACTTTCTCTGATATCATCTATAATCGCCGTACCGACACCTTTCTCGGTAAAGAATTCCAGCAACAGACAGTGAGGTCTTCGTCCGTCCAGAATATGCACACGGGATACTCCGCAGTTTACCGCATCGATGCAGTTCTTCAGCTTCGGAAGCATACCGCCGCCGATATATCCGTCGCGGATCAAATCCTCCGCATCGGACAGTGTCAGTACCGACATCAGGGTAGCCGGATCCTTGGGATCCTTGTAAACACCTTCAATATCCGTCAGGAATGCCAGTTTTTCGGCACCGAGAGCCTGTGCAATCGCACATGCGGCATCATCGGCATTGATATTGTAGGTCTGATAATTTTCATCCATACCGATCGGTGCAATGACCGGAACGTAATCATTTTTAATCAGCGTATTGATCAGATTGGCATTGACCGATTTTACTTCACCGACAAAACCGATATCCTCGCCGTTGACCGTCTTTTTGCGAACCAGCAGCATGTCGCCGTCTTTTCCGGACACACCGGCAGCCTTGACACCGTTGGATTCCAACAGCGATACGAGGCTCTTGTTCACTTTGTTCAGAACCATTTCCGCAACTTCCATCGTGTCGGAATCGGTAACCCGGAGTCCGCTGACAAACTGCGGTTCCTTGCCGAGCAGGCCTACCCATTTGCTGATTTCCTTGCCGCCGCCGTGTACGATGACCGGATGCATGCCGACCAGTTTCAGAAGCGCAATATCCTGGCTGACCTTTTTCTTCAGGTCCTCGTCCAGCATTGCGCTGCCGCCGTATTTGACAACAACAACCTTATTGTTAAATTCACGAATATACGGAAGAGCCTCAATCAGTGTCTGGGCCTTTCCGATCATCAAATCCATTTCTTCACTCATGCCGATATCCTCTTGTTTTTTGTATTATTATTTTGAAAACGACCTGCTTC
Source organism: Lachnospiraceae bacterium (assembly GCA_045641285.1). Classification (GTDB taxonomy): domain Bacteria; phylum Bacillota; class Clostridia; order Lachnospirales; family Lachnospiraceae; genus ISDg. Next base: position 29,813 of record JAZUGQ010000053.1, on the reverse strand, counting down.
CGAACGGCTTTTCCGTTGAAAATGACCTGTTTCCGAACGGCATTTTCCGTTGAAAATGACCTGTTTCCGAACGGTGGTCGTCATTGTAAACGACCGGATTAGGAACGATAATCTCCGTTGATTTTGACATAATCATAGGTCAAATCACATCCCCATGCCGTTGCCTTTTCATATCCGTCATTGCAGTTGATTCGGAACGTCATCTGCTCCATCGACAGCAGCTTGGTTGCCTCTTCCTCGGAATAATCGATGGCCATACCGTTTTTGACAAGCAGGAAGCGGTCATCCCCGTTCTGCAGATAAATATCCACCTTCTCGGGATCGAATTCCGCTCCCGAATAGCCCATGGCGCAAAGAACACGTCCCCAGTTGGCGTCGCTTCCGTAGAAAGCCGCTTTAACCAGATTGGAGGAAATGACGGATTTTGCCATCTTAACCGCATCCTCCTTGGTTCTTGCATGACGGACCTTAACTTCCAGAAGTTTGGTTGCACCTTCGCCGTCCTTCGCCATTTTCATTGCCAAATCCTTGCAGACAAGGAACAATGCCAGAACAAAATCCTCATATACTTTATTCTTCGTCGTAATCTTTGCGTTGCCGGCAAGTCCGTTTGCCAGCACGATAAACGTATCGTTTGTCGAGGTATCACGATCGACGGAAATCATATTGAATGTATCCTTTACAACCTCGGATACCGCTTCCTGCAAAAGCTTCTCGTCGATATTAATATCGGTTGTGACAACACTCAGCATGGTTGCCATATTCGGATGAATCATACCGGAGCCCTTGCTCATTCCGCCGAGCAGGACTTCAATATCATCCTCTGCGGTAAATGCACAGGCAACCGTCTTGGATACCGTATCGGTTGTCATAATGGCCTCTGCCGCCTTCTGGCCGTCCTCTTCCTCCGAACCGAGTTCCTTTGCCGCAGCTGCGATTCCTTTTGTAATAATATCCATCGGCATCGGCTGGCCGATTACACCGGTCGAAGCGGTAAATACCTGATCGGCGCTGCAGGACAATGCCTCGGCAACCGCATTTGCCATTGCAAGATTATCATCCTTTCCCTGCTGTCCCATGCAGGCATTGGCAATTCCGCTGTTCAATACAACCGCATGCTTGGCCTTTCCGTTTGTTAACAGTTCCATATCCCACATAACGGGTGCAGCCTTCACACGGTTGGTGGTAAAGGTTGCTCCTGCAACACAATCGGTTTCGGAATATACCAGCGCGATATCTTTTTTCTTCTTGCGGATTCCCGCATAAATACCCGCTGCCGAAAAGCCCTTCGGTGTCGTTACGTTTCCTTTGAATTTTCTCATAAAAAGCCTCCTGTATTGTTATCGCCGTTTCCCGTCACAAAACTGCCGGGGCAGGCTTTTTTCTTCGCAAGTCTGTCCATTGAATATTATAAACCGAATACCCGAATAATCAACCCGCATTTATACGAAAAGCAGTCCGGATTCCTTTAATTTTTTGTACAATTCATTAACCGGCAGCCCCATGACCGTATAAAAATCACCGCGGACTTCGGAAATGAACCGTGCTCCCGGCCCCTGTACCGCATACGCGCCCGCTTTGTCATACGGCTGCAGTTCATCCACATACCATTCGATTTCGCGATCGCTCATCGTCATAAACGAAACTTCCGCGGAATCGCAAAACACGACGGATTCCGTACGGTTTCCGTTCTGTATTAAAATGCATACTCCTGTATAAACCGTGTTCGTCCGGCCGGACAGCCTCCGCAGCATCGAAACGGCCTCCTCCCGGTTCTTCGGTTTTCCCAGAATCATTCCGTCAATCGAAACAACGGTATCGCTTCCCAATATAAAGCATTGTTCGTTCCGATGTCTGTTTGCTACGGCAGATGCCTTCTGTCTTGCAAGGTCCTTCACGATTTCCGCAGGCTCGGTTTGGTCGGTATGTTCTTCTATATCGGAAGAATCCACCGTATACCGGATACCGAGCATGGAAATGATTTCCTTTCGTCTCGGAGACGCGCTGGCCAAAATGCAAGGTAACGTCTGTTCCATTTTTGTTCTCCTTATATATCGTCACCCGAAAGGTAACAATCTGCATACTGCCATCTGCGAAGCAGATTTTGTATGTTCGTACTGCCCCTTATCCAATTCATTGGTATAATATACCCGAATTATTAAATTTGCAACAATATTTTTGATTAATTTTGCAATTTTATGCAATCTGACAAATTTTTTAAAATAATCAAAAACCGCTTGCATATTCTGCTTATTTGGTGTACTTTTATTGAGGTAGCGAAATCATTCGTTTTTTTAATAAGGAATTCATTTCGTTATCAATCATTTTATATTAAATTTCAATGCAAATTTATGCATTGGCAATATATCAGGAGGTCACCTATGAAAGAAAAAGTCATTCTTGCGTATTCCGGTGGTTTGGATACTACCGCAATCATCCCGTGGTTAAAGGAAAACTACGATTACGAAGTTATTTGCTGCTGCATCGACTGCGGTCAGGAAAGCGAACTCGATGGTTTGGACGAGCGTGCGAAGTACTGCGGCGCCGAAAAACTTTACATTCTTGATGTAAACGATGAGTTTGCGGATGATTACATTGTTCCCTGCGTACAGGCAAACACCGTATATGAGAACAAATATCTCCTTGGAACATCCATGGCACGTCCGCTGATTGCCAAGAAGCTGGTTGAGATTGCCAGAAAAGAAGGCGCTACCGCTATTTGCCACGGTGCTACCGGTAAGGGTAACGATCAGGTTCGTTTCGAACTCGGTATCAAGGCTCTTGCTCCCGATCTTAAGATTATTGCTGCATGGAGAAGTCCTTACTGGACCATGAACTCCCGTGAAGAGGAAATCGAATACTGCAAGCAGCACGGCATTGAACTTCCGTTCTCCGCTGACAACAGCTACAGCCGTGACCGCAACCTTTGGCACATCAGCCATGAAGGTTTGGAACTCGAAGATCCCGCAAATGCACCGAATTACGATCATTTGCTTGTTCTCGGTGTTTCTCCCGAGAAGGCTCCCGAAGAAGGCGAGACCGTTTCCCTCAGTTTTGAGAAGGGTGTTCCGGTTGCCATCAACGGCGTTAAGAAGAAAGTTTCCGATATCATCCGCGATTTGAACAAGCTCGGCGGCAAGCATGGTATCGGTATTATCGATATTGTTGAGAACCGTGTTGTCGGTATGAAGTCCCGCGGCGTTTACGAGACACCCGGCGGAACCATTTTGATGGAAGCTCATCAGCAGCTGGAAGAACTCATTCACGACCGTGATATGATGGCTTTCAAGAAGATTATCAGCGCACGTTTTGCGGATTTGGTTTACGAAGGAAAATGGTTTACTCCTCTTCGCGAATCCCTTCAGGCATTTATCGAGAAGTCTCAGGAATATGTTACCGGTGAAGTTAAGTTCAAGCTTTACAAGGGCAACATCATTAAGCAGGGTACCACTTCTCCGTACAGCCTGTACAACGCAAGCATCGCATCCTTCACAACCGGCGAACTTTACAACCATAAGGATGCCGAAGGTTTCATCAACCTGTTCGGTCTCTCTTTGAAGGTTCGTGCCATGAATATGCAGGATGTCAACAAAGACTGATTGTTCTGACGGAAACAAAAGCCATATCGGAAATTCCGATATGGCTTTTTTCTTTTTTCATTGTTGTTTTTTTCGTGGCTCAATGTCAAAATGACCGCTTTTCTCTTCGGTCCCGGTGTCCAGATTCCTCCGGCAGGTTACTTCCCCGCGTTCCTCGCGACCGTAATCCGATAGCCGTCCCGTACTTCCGTAACGACATCATAGTCCTTTGCGGACAACGTTTGGAACCGTATATGAAGTCCGCCGCCCAAAAGCTTGGCAATGCTCTCCTTTTCGGTCCATTTTTGTATCAGCCAGTCGGTTCGAAGCATCTCCGCATCCTCCGTTTTCGGAAGCGACTCCCACTCCAAAGTTTCCGATTCCGTCAGAATCTTTCGCGCAATTCCCTCCGAAACGGGTTCGATTTTCTCGATATCCGCGCCGATTTCCTCTTCCGAAACGGCACAGAGAACACAGTCTCCCGAATGGGACAGACTGAAATACAGCGGATTTTCCTGCAAATAAGGCTTTCCGTAGCAGTTATACACAAACTCAAGCGGTCCTTCGGGCAGCGCGTATCCGTAATCGCTCAAAGCCTCCCGAAGCAAATGACCGGCTGCAATCAGTTCGTGTTTCTTGCTCTCCCGTTTGCAGGCATTGATTTTTCCGCGTCGGATATCTTCCAAAAGTTCTTCGGGTCTGTCCTGCAACTCATCGATTTTTCTGACATATATTTTCATGTTTCGTTCCATTCGTTTTCATTTACGGCCGACCGTTCGTTATTCATCTCGACCAAGGCCGTTCGTTATTTATCTCGACCAAGGCTGTTCGTTATTCATTTTCGGCTCTGATCAAATCTATCATCGAAGGATTCCATTGCCCGTTTCGAAGCATTTCGATTTCATACCGATACGGTGCAAATGCCCGCTCCTTCTCCCCTTCCCTGGCAACATACGGCGTTTCCAAAATGATTGGCGTCGTATCGAATTCCGGCATTTTCGTAATGGCGCAAAGCCGGTCGAATCCGATCGTTCCGAATCCGATGTTCTCATGGCGGTCTTTTGCGGAGCCGAGTTCGTTTTTCGAATCATTCAAATGAATGCACGCAATCCTGTTCAGCGGAAAATACCTTGTAAATTCATTTAAAACGGAATCAAAATCATCCTTCACCGGATATCCGGCATCATTTAAATGACATGTGTCCATACAGATTTTCAGTTTGCTGTTCAGACGCACCCCGTCGTAAATCCGCGCCATCTGCTCAAATCGGGATCCCAGCTCGCTTCCTTTTCCGGCCATCGTTTCCAATGCCACGGATACGGTCTGCCGCTCTTCGAGCACTTCGTTGAGTCCCTTGATTATCTGCATGATTCCGGCATCCTCACCGGCCCCGACGTGCGCTCCCGGATGCAGCACAAGCACTTTGCTTCCCATAGCTTCCGTCCGCCTGATTTCCTCCCGAAGGAACGTTACCGCCAGCTCGTACGTATCCGGATTTACGGTATTGGCCAAATTGATGATATAGGGAGCATGAACGACGAATTCGGTAATTCCCGCCTGCCGAAGCAGTTCGGTTCCTTCCGGAATCCGCAATTCCTCCACCGGTTTTCTTCGGGTGTTCTGAGGAGCCCCCGTATACAGCATAAATGTATTGGCATGATAGGACAGCGCTTCCTTTACGGAGCCGACAAACTGTTCTTTTCCGCCCATTCCTACATGTGAACCGAGTAACATCTTTCATCCTTTCTTGTACGGCATCCGGCTGCTTCGACATCTGTCCGACTCAACCTCCGGCCGACTCGTCATCCGGCCGAATCAACCTCCGGCCGACTCGTCATCTGTCCGTCTCAACCTTCGGCCGACTCGTCATCCGTCCGTTTCGTTAACCGGGCAGTCCCTCCTGACGAAACCGAATCAGCGACGCCGTAATCGTGTCATTTTCCTTCAACGAAATCCGCTTTATCACTTCCAAATCGTCCGTCATATAAGCATCGACAAAATCCGGATCGTGAGAAATCAGAATGAGAATTCCGTTCTTTCTCAAATGAACCGGCAGTTTTTTGAAAAAGCGTCGATAGGTATCGCGGATTTCGGTTTCATTTTCACCGGTCGTAAACGGCATATTGGTAATGACTTCATCAAACATATGATCCTGTTTATAATCGAAAAAATCCCGGTTGATAAACATTATATTGTCGTCGGTCACGTTGATTCGTGCCTGTTTGACTGCGTCCGCGAACCGGTCCACACCGAATGCGGTTTTGATCGGTCCGGCAATCGCACGTTCCTTCAACATCGTTCCGACTCCGCAGAACGGATCCAGTACCTGTGCATTATCGCGGAGATAGTCGCCGGCCCACTCGATGACATAGGCCGCGTCGGTCGGATGAATGCTGCCGGCCACCGTTCCTTTTCGATACTCAAACCGGGTATCCTGCATCGTCTTGAAAATGAGGAACAGCCGAAGCGTATCCTCTTTCGTTTCCGTAATCCGAAACTCCAGTTCATAGTCTCCGGTGGAATTTCGTAACCGGTTCTTGCTGATTCGGTCCGTTTCCATGGACAACCGTTTTACGAACTGTGCTTTCTTATGTTCATCGCGGCATCGAAAATCAATTCGGTACCGATAGGTTCCGCTTCCGCTCAGACGACGTCCGATGAAGGCATAAATGTCATCTCCTCCGAGAATCGCGGCTGCCTTATACGGGTCCTCCGAAATGCAGGAATGTCCCGGCACCAGAAACAAAATGTCCCGAACGTATCGAACCGACCGATACCGCTTGACATTTCCCGTGCGAACCAAAACACCGCCCGCAACGATTTTCTTCGTCGGTTCCTCCACCGCTTCATACAGAGAATCCCGATATTTGGGATTCACTACCAGCAGCACTTCGTTCGTTACCGTGTCACCGCAAAAAGCATGAACCTCTTTTTCGGTTCCGCACAATTCCTGCAATGCCCGATATTCTTCATTCAGATGCTTTCTCGTTTCATCGGTTACGTCCGCCGCCTGAAGTTCCTTCATTCGCTCCGTGAAAATCGTCCGGAACGCCTCCGTGTCCCGTCCTTTGAGCGCATTCAGGTACGCACTTCGGACAAATAAAACCGTTTCTTTGCGGTACGCATCGACGAGACATTCCGTGATCCGGCAATCCGTTTCATGAAATCCCGTAAACAGCTTAGCCGCATTTTTCCGGACTTTCGCATCGTCCATGGCAAAGAACTCCTTTGCCATCAAAATAAGAGCCTCCCATTCTTCCGGAGACAGATAATCCGCTCCGTTTGTTTTGAGAAGCCCATACAATTCAGAGAGGTTCTCACGAACCTCTCTTTGTTCTTTCAATTGTTCAATCCGTTGATTCATAATCTGCTTTCCCGGTGTTGCTTCCGATTATTTTGTTTGCGCACATCCGTTCCGCTGTCCCGGACGTGCGGATATTCCGTTTGTAACCATGTCACAATGCCGCATTACCATTCCGGCCTGTTGACATCAATCAGTTCATAGTTCTGTTTGCCCGAGCGAATCAGTTCGATATACTGTTCCGTTGTCGTTATCTCTTCCGGAACCAGCATTCCGCCTCCGATCGGTATTACGCTGTGGATATCGGACCCTGCGGTAACAGGCAAATGATACTGCTCCGCATACCACTTTGCACGGTCATTCATTGCCTTCGTCTGGGATGCATTGATGACTTCCACGGCATCGCAGTACTTCGGATACAGACTGATTCCGAACAAATACGGAGCCTCCCGATACGGATGCGCCTGAACCATAAAACCGCCCGCTTCATGAACTTTGGCATATTCTTCCCAGGGAGTCCATTGAATCATCTCGGGATGAGCCAGCAGCCAGTTCTTGTCAATTCCGTAAATCAGAAATTCCGCTCCGTGGAAATTGTCTTCAAACCCGAACAGTACGTTCAGACCGATTTCATCTCCGCGTTCCTTCGCATGCTCATAGCCGCTGCAGAACTCATTGATATAATCCTTCCACGGAAGTCGCCGATCCGGTCTCGTATTTCCCCGGAAAAAATGATCCGTTACAAAAATCGTGCTGTAGCCTTCGGCAAACCGGGCATCCGCCTGTTCCCGCCCGGAGGCTGCACCGCACTTACTTCCTTCGCTGGTGTGCAAATGCGTTTCTATCTTATACATAAATCCTCTTACATTTCATAACCGACAAGAAATGCCTTTTTATTTAATTCCACGGTCTTGGCCGGAACGGTACGTTCAATTACGGAAAGCCATGCATCCTTGGAGAAATCCATGTGCTTGGCTGCCATTCCGAGTACGATTGTGTTAAATGCCTTCACATTGCCGAGTTTCTTTGCTTCACTCATGGCATCAATCTTCAAAACTTTATATTTCTTGGCAAGATCTTCGAGAATATTCTCGGGATATACCGCATTTCCGATAACAACAGGCATCGGATCGATTCTCTGATCATTGACAATCAAAACGCCGTCTTTCTTAAGGAAATGAGCATAGCGAAGGGCTTCCAACCGCTCAAATGCAATCAGCACATCCGCCTGACCTTCTTCAACAATCGGTTCGGTAACGGACTCGCCGTACCGTACATAGGTAACAACGCTTCCGCCTCTCTGTGCCATTCCGTGAACTTCGGATAATTTTACGTCATATCCGGCATCCAGCGTAATTCCTCCGAGAATTCTCGAAGTCAACAGGGTTCCCTGTCCGCCTACACCGACAATCATGATATTCTTCGTTTCCATGCTTACACCTCAACTTTCTCGATAGAACCGAATTTGCAGAGCTGTGAGCACAGACCGCAACCGTTGCACATCGTATCGTTGATAACTACCTTTCTGTCCTCGCCGCGGGTCATGGCCGGGCAACCGGGCTTCATACAGGAGCCGCATGCCTTGCAAATGTCGTGATTGACGCGATACTGAACGGTAACCTTTGCTTTGTTCAAAAGTGCGCAGGGAGCCTTGACAATCAGGACGCTGAGTTCCTCTCTCCGGGTCTCTTCCTTGATTGCATCCGTCAGGGCGACGGTATCAAAGGCATTGACGACCTTGACATTCGGAACACCGATTGCTTTGCATAATTCCACAACATTGATTGCATTGACAATATCACCCTTCAGAGTCTTTCCGGTACCGGCATGGTCCTGATGACCCGTCATACCGGTGGTGGAGTTGTCCAGAATCAAAACCGTTGCCGTGGACTGGTTGTAAACCATGTTCATCAGCGAGTTGATTCCGGTATGCATAAATGTGGAATCGCCGATTACGGCAACCCAATTCTTGATATAATCCTTGCCCTTTGCCTTCTCCATACCGTGCAGAGTACTGATACTTGCACCCATGCAGACGGTCGTGTCTACAACCGACAGCGGAGCCACCGCACCGAGCGTATAGCATCCGATATCGCCTGCAGCATGAATTCCGAGACGCTGCAAGGTATAGAATGTGGAACGATGAGGACATCCGGGACAAAGAATCGGAGGTCTCTGCGGTACATCTGCGGCATCCTCAATCGCAAGATCCAATCCGAGAATGTTCTTGCGAAGCAGGTTGGCGCTGTACTCACCCTGCACCGTCAGCAGTTCCTTTCCTTTGCATGCGATTCCCCAGGATTTAACCTGTTCCTCGATAATCGGATCCAGTTCCTCAATGATATACAGAGTCTCCACTTTGGAAGCAAACTCCTGAATCATTTTCTTCGGAAGCGGATTTACCAGACCGAGTTTCAGTACGGAAGCGTTCGGCATGGCTTCGCGAACATACTGATACGGAATTCCGGAGGTAATCACACCAACCTTGGTATCGCGCATTTCTACGCGGTTAATCGGGAACGTGCAGGCATCTTCCGCCATCTTCAGTTCCCGCTTTTCAACATGAATATGTCTTGCCTTTGCACAACCCGGCATCATAACATTTTTCTTAAAATCCTTAACGTAGGGCTTCTCCTCAACCTCATTCCTGTCCTCAAGGGTAACGAGTCCTTGGGAATGTGACAGGCGGGTCGTTGTACGCAGCATAACCGGCGTATCGTAATTCTCGCTCAAATCATAAGCGAATTTCATAAATTCCTTTGCTTCACTGCTGTCGGACGGTTCAATGACCGGAATCTTGGCAGCTCTTGCCACCGCACGGCTGTCCTGCTCATTTTGGCTGGAATACAGGCCGGGATCATCGGCCGCAACCAATACCAGTCCGCCGTTGACACCGATATACGATGCCGTATACAGCGGATCGGAGGCAACATTGACACCGACGTGCTTCATGGATGCCAGAGACCGTACACCCGAAATGGAGGCACCGATTGCAACTTCCATCGCAACCTTCTCATTCGGGGACCATTCGGCATACACTTCGTCGTATTTTACAATATTCTCGCTGATTTCCGTACTCGGAGTACCGGGATAAGCGGCACTGACCTTGACGCCGGCTTCCCATGCACCTCGGGCAATGGCTTCATTTCCGAGCATAATCTTCTTTTCTGCCATACTGAATCCTCTTTCCATCATATTTGATGATAATTCGTGCATTTTAAAAAATGCAAATACAAATATAAATATAGTCTTTTTTTTATTCCTTGTCAATTCAATCATTCGTAAAAGCAATGTCAAATACAATATTTTTTTCTCTGTTTTTCTTTTTTGTTTGACGAAATCGTTCTTTAATGTTACATTTGATAAGGCAAATGATGTTCCGTTCATTCGGTTCATTTCACAGTCCCGTCGACGGGTACTGAATCTATATGCCCGGGAGGTACTTCCAATGAAACTTTGGGGTGGTCGTTTCACCAAAGAAGAAAATCAATTAGTCAACGATTTCAATGCTTCGCTTCGGTTTGACAGCCGTTTTTATGCACAGGATATTCGCGGAAGCATTGCTCATGTTACCATGCTTGCAAAACAGGGAATTCTGACCGAATCCGAACGGGATTGCATCATTGACGGTCTGAACGGCATTCGTCAGGACATCGACAGCGGTGTTCTGGTGTTCGATAAAGAATCCGAAGATATTCACAGCTTTGTGGAAGCCAATCTGATTGAACGGATCGGTGATGTCGGAAAAAAGCTGCACACCGGACGTTCCCGTAACGATCAGGTGGCACTCGACATGAAGCTGTATGTCCGTGACGAAATTGACGAAACCAAAGAGCTTCTGAAGACCCTTTTACATACGATTCACAACCTGATGAAAGAGCATACGGATACGATTATGCCGGGCTTTACGCATCTGCAGAAGGCTCAGCCTCTGACGCTTGCCCATCATCTCGGAGCTTATATGGAAATGTTCAAGCGCGACTATACAAGACTTACCGATGTCCGCAGACGCATGAACCTGTGTCCTCTCGGTTCGGGTGCTTTGGCCGGTACCACCTATCCTCTGGACCGTGCCTATACCGCCGAGCTTCTCTCCTTTGACGGACCTACCTTAAACAGTATGGATTCCGTATCCGACCGTGACTACGTCATTGAGTTTCTGGATGCCTGCGCTCTGATTATGATGCATTTGTCCCGGTTCTGCGAAGAATATTGCATTTGGAACACCAACGAATACCGTTTCATCACCGTTGATGATTCGTACTCAACCGGAAGTTCCATCATGCCGCAGAAGAAAAATCCCGATATTGCCGAGCTGATTCGCGGAAAGACCGGACGTGTGTACGGTGCTCTGACATCCATGCTCACAACCATGAAGGGTCTTCCGCTCGCTTACAATAAGGATATGCAGGAAGACAAGGAACTGACCTTCGATGCGATTGATACCGTCAAGGGCTGCATTACTCTGTTTAACGGCATGCTGGCAACGACCGTGTTCCATAAAGATACGATGAAGGCAAGTGCGTCCGGCGGATTCACCAATGCAACGGATGCGGCCGACTATCTTGTCAAAAACGGAGTTCCGTTCCGTGATGCACACGGAATCATCGGACGTCTGGTGCTTCTCTGTGAAGAAAAAGGCTGTTCCATGGATGAGCTCTCTCTCGACGACTATCGTTCGATTTGCGACGTATTCCATGACGACGTGTACGATGCAATCTCTCTTTCCACCTGTGTTTCAAAGAGAAATACCATCGGAGCCCCCGGCCCGGAAGCCATTCAATATACGATTGCCGAGAACGAAAAATTCTTAAACAATCTGTAAGAACAAACCTTACCCGGCAGGTATTTTTCGATAAAGCACATATAAATCCGATCATTACCGACTCATTTTCCGGGTATATAAAGTAAAAAATCCCCCCTGCGGTCACGTCCGATATTCGGCTCCGGGTCCACAGGGGGATTGTTTTTGGTATGAAATTAAATGAACAGGCAGGCGTCTCCGAAACTGAAGAACCGATACCGTTCCCGAACGGCTTCCTCATAAGCCGCCATAACATGCTCTTTCCCCGCAAAAGCAGATACCAGCATAATCAATGTGGACTCCGGAAGATGGAAATTGGTAATCAGTCCGTCCATGCATTTGAACGTATATCCCGGATAAATGAAGATTCCGGTATCTCCTTCGCAGGCGGTCATGGTACCGTCCTCCGCCGCAACCGATTCCACGGTTCTGCAGCTTGTCGTTCCGACGCAGATAACCCGGTGTCCGGTCGCATGAGCTTCGTTAATCATATCAGCATCCTTCTGCAATACCCGATAGCTTTCCGTATGCATCTTGTGATCGAGAATATTTTCCTCTTTCACGGGACGAAACGTTCCGAGCCCGACATGCAACGTAACATGCGCAATATGGATGCCTTTTTCTTCGATTTGCCGTAACAGTTCTTCGGTAAAATGAAGTCCCGCCGTCGGTGCTGCCGCACTTCCTTCGTATTTCGCATAGACCGTCTGATAGCGGTTCTTGTCCTGAAGTTCATGGGTAATATACGGAGGCAGCGGCATTTGACCGAGTTCATCCAGAATTTCTTCAAAAATACCGTCAAATTCAAAGCTGACGATTCGGTTGCCGTCTTCGCATACGGTATCGATTGTCGCAATCAGTTTGCCACCGCCGAACGAAATCCGGTCTCCTTCTTTTGCCCGCTTTCCGGGCTTGGCAAGGGTTTCCCACTGACGGTCCCCGAGACGCTTCAGAAGAAGCAGTTCCATGTGCGCACCGACATGCTCCTCATCCGGTTCCATGTACCGTGCCGCCTCCGCCCGAGGCAGGCGTTCTCCCAGCAACCGGGCCGGAATAACCTTCGTATCATTGATAACCAGACAATCTCCCGGATTCAAATAGTCCACAATATGCGAAAATGACGTATGCGTCCGCTCTCCCGTTTCCCGATTGACAACCAGAAGTCGGGATGCGGAACGATCCTTGAGCGGATCCTGGGCAATCAGTTCCTTCGGTAAATCATAATAGAAATCACTTGTTTTCAACATTGCTGCGCCTTCTTTACTGCTCTGCACCGTATTCCTTGTAATAGCTGCGGATTGCATCCATTAAGGTATCGTCAATAATAACGGTTCCGTTAATCTCCCGGTTGTACAAAAACTCGGTAACATCCTTCATGCTGACAATTGCCGACGTTTCCATTCCGTACAGATCCCTGATTTCATCCAATGCACACTTGGTGCCCTTTCCGCGTTCCATCCGGTTCAGGGATACCATCAAACCGACCAGCTTCACATCGGCCTGTGCACGCAGAATCGGAATTGTTTCCTCCATGGATTTACCGGATGTCGTAACATCCTCAATCACAACGACACGATCGCCGTCCTTCAGTTTGCTTCCGAGCAAAATGCCGACATCTCCGTGGTCCTTTTCTTCCTTCCGGTTGGAACAGTACCGGATTTCCTTGCCGTACAGCTTGGAATACGCAATTACCGTAGCAACCGACAGCGGAATTCCCTTATAGGCGGGTCCGAACAAAACATCAAAATCATCTCCGTAGGTATTGTGAATCGCCGTTGCGTAATACTCCCCGAGCTTCATCAGCTGGGAGCCGGTAATGTATGCACCCGCATTCATAAAGAACGGGGATTTCCGACCGCTCTTCAACGTAAATTCACCGAATTTCAAAACCTGGCAATCCACCATAAAACGAATAAAGTCCTGCTTATACTGTTCCATACAAATCCTCCTGAAAAACATAATTGTTTATGAAAATGAACTATTTCACGCAACCGATCAGCTCCGAAATGTCTTCGACATGATTCCGGCGCATATATTCTTCGATTCCGCTTACGATTTCTTCCGTTACCCTTGGATTTCGGAAATTCGCGGTTCCGACTGACACCGCCGTGGCACCGGCCATCAGGAATTCCAATGCATCTTCCGCACAGGCAATTCCGCCCATTCCGATAATCGGAATCGAAACTTTCCGAGCAACCTGATATACCATACGAACGGCAACCGGCTTAATTGCGGGGCCGGACAGTCCGCCGGTCTTGTTGGCCAAAGCAAAGGTTCTTCGGTTGATATCGATTTTCATGCCGGTAATCGTATTGATCAGGCTCACACCGTCCGCACCGCCGTTTTGTGCGGCCAAAGCCATTTCCGTAATGTCCGTAACGTTCGGACTCAGTTTCATGATAACCGGCTGTCTCGCTACGCTCTTGACGGCTCTGGTAATCTCTTCAATCTTGGATGCGCTCTGACCGAACGCAATACCGCCCTCCCGAACATTCGGGCAGGAAATGTTGATCTCCAGAAGCTTGGCATCGGTATCGGCCAGTCTTGCAACCGCTTCTGTATACTCTTCTTTGGAGTGGCCGCAGACATTTACCATAACCGCCGTATCAAATCCTGACAGGAAGCGTAAATCGCGTTCGATAAACACATCCAGTCCCGGATTCTGAAGCCCGATGGCATTGAGCATACCGCCGGTGGTCTCGGCGATTCTCGGTGTCGGATTTCCCTCCCACGGAGTTACCGCAACGCCTTTGGTCACAACTCCGCCGAGTTTATTCAAATCGACAAATTCACTGTATTCCATTCCGGAGCCGAACGTTCCGGATGCTGTCATGACCGGATTTTTTAACGATACTCCGGCAATCGTAACACCTGTATTCATTCTTCTCCTCCTTTACCAGTTCAGATCGGTGCTGAGAAAGACCGGTCCTTCCGTACAAATTCGTTTATTGGCAACATGAGAATGTCCGTCAATGTCTTTTGATTTCGTAATGCAGCCGAGGCATGCTCCGATTCCGCAGGCCATTCGCTCTTCCAGCGAAACCAATAACGGAATGTCCTGTTCCGCTGCAAAGGAAGCCAAACCGCGAAGCATCGGCATCGGTCCGCAGGCACCGATTAACAGGTCCTTCGTTCCATCCGTCAACGCATTTTCCCGAATACAGTCCAATACGGTTCCGTGTGTTCCGAGGCTTCCGTCATCGGTTGCAACATAGCAATCCGCCACTGCCTTCAGTTCCTCCAGCAAAAACGTATCCTTCGTACGGTATCCGAGAACCGCCGTCACATGACACCCTTCGGCGTTCCACTTCTTCGCCAGCAGAAGCATCGGAGGAATTCCGATTCCGCCTCCGACAACCATTCTCTCGCGTCTGTCCGAAAATGCTTCGGACGGTGACTGATATCCGTTTCCGAGAGGTCCCAGAATCGTTACGACATCGCCGACCGGACGTTCCGACAATTCCTTCGTGCCGAATCCGGCAATTCGATACACCAGGCAAATGGTTCCCCGATCCCTGTCACAGTCGCAAATGCTGATCGGTCTCGGCAGCATTCTGCTGTTGTCTTTGCAATAATAACAAACAAACTGTCCCGCTTCCGCGCATTCTGCGATTTCCGGCACCCGGAGCACCGTTTTGAAAATGCCTTCCTGCAGCCGTTCCGTCGACAGTATGATTCCGTTTCCGTATGTTTTCATAAATAACCGGTATCCTCTTTCGATTTCAGTTTATTGGGGTGCGGTTTCATCATTTTTCTTCGTTTACGCACACGCCTATAATATTACCATAGAGGCATTTTATACGCAAGCAAAAGGCAAAAAAATGTCATATCTTACAAAAATAAAATCCATTTGCGGCACTATCATTTATATTTTTTTTAGTTGCGTAACTACGCTGTTCTCGGTATAATAGTATTTGTGTGCAAATTTGCCCGGATATCGATAGCGAAATGAAAAGACTGTCTTTCTCCGTGCGGATTTCCATTCAAACAGAGGAAAAAAATATTACGTATGTGTGAGGTTATCAAGTCTTTTTATGAGTAAGGTGCTCAAAATGGGAGTCGATATCGGCTCCACCACAGTTAAAATTGCGATTTTGGACGAATCGGGTGACGTGCTCTTTTCCGATTATGAACGTCACTTTGCAAATATTCAGCAGACGCTTGCCATGCTGATTGGCCGTGCCATTGAAAAACTCGGCGATTTCGAAGTTCATTCCATGATTACCGGGTCCGGCGGGCTGACCATTTCCAAGCATCTAAATGTTCCGTTTATTCAGGAAGTCGTTGCCGTCTCCAATGCGCTCGAATTCTACTCTCCCAAAACGGACGTCGCCATCGAACTGGGCGGTGAAGACGCTAAAATCATTTATTTTTCCAACGGTATCGACCAGCGAATGAACGGAATCTGTGCCGGCGGTACCGGCTCGTTCATCGATCAGATGGCCAGTCTTCTCAAAACCGATGCATCCGGACTTAACGAATATGCCAAATCCTATCAGGCGATTTATCCGATTGCCGCTCGATGCGGTGTATTTGCCAAATCCGATATTCAGCCGTTAATCAACGAAGGCGCAACCAAGCCCGATTTGGCCGCTTCCATTTTCCAGGCCGTTGTCAATCAGACCATCAGCGGTCTCGCATGCGGCAAACCGATCCGCGGCAATGTTGCCTTTCTCGGTGGTCCGCTTCATTTCCTGACCGAATTGCGCGGTGCGTTTATCCGCACGTTAAAACTGACGGATGAGCAGGTCTATGCACCCGATCATTCTCATTTGTTTGCTGCCATCGGTTCTGCCATGTCCGCCGAAGGTACTTCCACGGTTCTTTTGTCCGAACTGCACAATCGTCTTTCCACCGGAATTCAGATGGCATTTGAAGTGAACCGTATGGAACCGCTGTTCGCATCCGAACAGGACTATGAGGATTTCCGTCAACGCCACAGCAAACATACCGTACGGAAAGGGGATCTCCGGGATTATGAGGGCGACTGCTTCCTCGGAATCGATGCCGGCTCCACCACAACCAAGCTGGCTCTGGTCGGAGAAAACGGAGATTTGCTCTATTCCTTCTACAGCAACAATAACGGCAGCCTTCTGAAAACCACAATCAAGGCGCTGAAAGAAGTATATTCTCTCCTTCCGGACAGTGCCAGAATCGTCCGCACCTGCTCCACCGGTTACGGAGAACTGCTTGTGAAAGCGGCTCTCATGCTCGATGAAGGAGAAGTGGAAACCGTTGCCCATTATCATGCTGCCGCATTTTTCAATCCCGAAGTGGACTGTATTCTCGATATCGGCGGTCAGGATATGAAATGTATTCAGATCAAAAACGGAACCGTCGACAAGGTCCAGCTCAATGAGGCCTGCTCTTCCGGATGCGGTTCCTTTATCGAAACATTTGCCAAGAGTCTCGATTACGAAGTTGCCGACTTCGCCAAAATTGCCCTGTTTGCGGAAAACCCGATTGACCTCGGGTCCCGTTGTACCGTATTCATGAATTCCAAGGTAAAGCAGGCGCAAAAGGAAGGGGCCACGGTTGCGGACATTTCCGCAGGTCTTGCATATTCCGTCATTAAGAACGCGTTGTACAAAGTCATTAAGGTTACGAACGCCCGCGAGCTCGGAAACAAAATTGTTGTTCAGGGAGGCACGTTCTATAACGATGCGGTACTTCGGAGTCTGGAACGAATCGCCGGATGCGAAGTCATTCGTCCCGATATTGCCGGTATCATGGGTGCCTTCGGAGCAGCCCTGATTGCCCGCAGCCACTACGAAGGCAAAGCAACCACTCTGATTTCTCCGGACGATTTAAATGACCTGAAATTCGAAACCACCATGGCACGCTGCAAAGGCTGTACCAATGCCTGTCTTCTGACCATCAACCGGTTTTCCGGCGGACGTCAGTTTGTATCCGGAAACCGTTGCGAACGAGGTCTCGGAAAAGAAAAGAACAAAGACCATATCCCGAATCTGTTTGAATATAAACTGAAACGGACCTTTGATTATGAACCGCTGGAGATTACCAAGGCCCCTCGCGGCGTTGTCGGTATTCCCCGTGTTCTGAACATGTACGAAAACTATCCCTTCTGGTTTACCTTTTTTACCAAGCTCGGCTATCGCGTCATTCTCTCACCGCTTTCCAACCGGAAAGTGTATGAACTCGGCATCGAGTCCATTCCGAGTGAATCCGAATGTTATCCCGCCAAGCTTGCTCATGGTCATATCAGCTGGTTAATCAGCCATCAGGTTCCGTATATTTTCTATCCTTGCATTCCTTACGAACACAAGGAAGATGCCAATGCGGGCAACCACTATAACTGCCCGATTGTCACATCCTACGGGGAAAATATCAAGAACAATGTGGATGAACTGAAAACCACCGATATTATTTACGAAAACCCGTTCCTTTCGTTTGAAAATGAGACCATTATCACCGATTGCCTGGTACGTCATTTCTCGGCCAAGGGCATTGATACGGCGGAAATTACCGAAGCCGCTCATTTGGCATGGCAGGAACAGATGGCGGTAAAACAGGATATTCGGACAAAGGGCGAAGAAACCCTTCAGTATCTGAAAGAAACGGGACGAATCGGTATTGTTTTAGCCGGACGTCCGTATCATATCGATCCGGAAATCCATCACGGTATCCCGGACATGATTTGTTCCTACGGTGTTGCCGTACTGACCGAGGATTCGGTTTCCCATCTCGGCTGTGTGGACCGTCCGATGATTGTTGTGGATCAATGGATGTACCATACCCGATTGTACAATGCCGCCGCTTTTGTCCGGACTCAGCCGAATCTTCATCTCATCCAGCTGAACTCCTTCGGATGCGGTCTGGATGCAGTCACAACCGACGGTGTCAGCGATATTCTGACATCCGCCGGAAAGATTTACTCCGTTCTGAAAATCGATGAAGTCAACAACCTCGGTGCCGCAAGAATCCGGGTTCGTTCCCTTCTTTCCGCAGTCAAGGAACGCGACCGCAAGCATATTACATCCCCGGTATTCAGTTCCGCTCACAATCGGGTTGTATTTACCGAGGAAATGAGAAAAGACTATACGATTCTGGCCCCCCAGATGTCTCCCATTCATTTCCGTTTGCTGGTTCCTGCTTTGCGGACACACGGCTACAATTTGGAAATACTCGATTCTACCGATAACCGCGAAGCCATCGACACCGGACTTCAATATGTCAACAATGATGCCTGCTTCCCGTCCCTGATTGTTGTCGGTCAGATTATGAGTGCTCTTCTGTCCGGCCGTTACGATCTGAATAAAGTGGCAGTCATGATTTCTCAAACCGGTGGCGGATGCAGAGCTACCAATTATATCGGATTTATCCGTCGTGCGCTCAAAAAAGCCGGTATGGAGCAAATTCCGGTTGTATCCGTCAGTACAAGCGGAATCGAGAAAAATCCCGGTCTCGAATATACTCCGAAAATGCTTGTCAAAGTCGTTCAGGCACTCATTTACGGTGATATTTTCATGCGTGTTTTATATCGCACCCGGCCGTATGAAGCAGTGCCGGGTTCTGCCAATGCACTGTATGAACAATGGAATGCGAAATGTATCGAAGATCTCAAAAAAGGTCGGATGCGTACCTTTAAGAAAAACTGTAAAGACATTGTCAAAGCATTTGATGAGCTGGAATTGACAGAAGGTCTCGTTAAGCCGAGAGTCGGTGTTGTCGGAGAAATTTTGGTCAAATTCCTTCCGACTGCCAACAATCACCTGGTTGATTTACTGGAAGCCGAAGGTGCGGAGGCGGTTTGTCCGGATTTGCTTGATTTCTTTATGTACTGCTGTTACGATACGAATTTCAAAGCGGATTTTCTCGGAAAGAGCAAAAAAGAGAAATTCTATAACAATCTTGCCATTCGCGTGTTGGAGTGGTTCCGTAAACCGATGCGAAAAGCCTTGAACGCAAGTACCCGCTTTACCGCACCGTCCACAATTCAGGTTTTGGCAGAAATGGCCTCTCCGATTGTTTCCGTCGGAAATCAGACCGGCGAAGGCTGGTTCCTTACTGCGGAAATGCTGGAACTGATCGAAGAAGGCGCTCCGAATATTGTATGTACCCAGCCTTTTGCATGTCTTCCGAATCATATTGTCGGCAAGGGAGTTATCAAAGAGCTTCGTCTTCGTCATCCGGAATCCAATATCGTAGCCGTTGACTACGATCCCGGTGCCAGCGAAGTCAATCAGCTGAATCGAATCAAGCTGATGCTCTCCACCGCGCAAAAACGACTGAAATCCTCGTCCGGCGACCGTTAAGTCAATATGACTTAAGAAAATTAAGGATTGTGTATGATTAACGGCGATATAATCCGTCATGCTTTGTGGAATTTGAACGCTTGATAATTTAAGGGCGTGTGAAAAATCATTCTTTCACACGCCCTTGTTTCATATTCTGTTTCTTTCGTCATCAAAACAATTCTTGGTCGAGCCTAATTCATCTTGTTTCGTCCCGCTCTGATTCGTTCATGCGCAAGCTGTTTTGCCTCATACATGGATTCATCCGCGCAGCGAATAAAGTCTTCTATGGTTCCTTCATCATGCGGACGAATTGCCGTATATCCGACACTGACAGACAATTCAAATGACAAATTAAAGCTTTCTATCAGGGCCTTAATGGAATTGGCAAGATTGGCGCGCTGTTTCACAATCACTTCCGTGTTCGTGCACGGGCCGACTGCAACAAACTCGTCTCCACCGTACCGCCCGAACAGCCAGTCATTCGGCAACGATTTTCTCATTGCATCCGCCGTAGCTTTTATCGCCAGGTCGCCGTTCAGATGGCCGTACACATCATTTATCGTCTTCATGCAGTCAATATCCGCAAACAGCAAAATTGTGGTGCGCCCTTCTGCCTTTTCTTTCTCGATAAATGAGAACAGCTCCTTCTCACATCCGGTTCTGTTAAACATTCCGGTCAGGAAGTCGGTCATATATATCTCTTTCAGTTTCTTGTTAAGGCGCTGTGAGAAAATGTATTGTCTCATATTCAAAAACAGCGTATTCATGTTGAGCATCCATTTTCGAAGAGACAAATCATATATCATACTCGGCGAATTCTTTATGCACAGATATCCGATAATATTTTCCATATTATTTAACGGCGTTATGATGTACATATTGGATTCGTTCTCTTCTTTATGATACTTCGGTACAACTTCCGAAGTGTAGAAGGAATACGGTTTTTCGACAACGCCCTTCGACTTGCTGAAAATTACTTTCATCACATCACTGTAGCCACGGATTCGCTTCGGCATTTCCTCGTCTTCCAGTTCAAAGAAATCCGGTTCCACACAGATGGCGAAATCATTTCCGACGGATCCGTAGTCATTGAAGACTTTCGTGGCGGCTTCATTGAACGCTTCGATACTGTCTGATTTTGACGTTTCGATTCGAAGGCGCTGAAAGAAAATGTCCATGATATCATGGTTCACCTGCTCAAAATACGAATTTCTCAGAATATCCAGTCGTTTCGCCGTGCTTTCCGGACTCGGTGTACATCCGCAGGATTCCGAAGGCAGGAAACTGGAATCCAGCCAACGCTCCACATCGGCATCCTGATGCTGCATCTGGGATTTCAGCTCTTTATATGCAAGATTTCCGAGCTTGTCCCAGTTTCTGGATACCGTCGCAAGAAGCGGAAATGTCGAGCTGGCCTCTTTTACATGGTCAAATCCCGTTACGATAACGTCTTTCGGAACATCAATTCCTCTGCTGTACAATTCGTTGGACAGTCCCAGTGCCATCAGGTCATTGGCGCATACAAATGCGTCCGGCAACGGCTTTCCTTCATTCAGATATTCTGCACAAAGCATTTTCCCTCGGAAAAATCCAAAGTCTCCGTCCAGAGTGTCCATCAGTTCAAGACCATGATCCGCCAACGCATCCATCAGCGCTTTCTTTCGGATGGCACACTCACGGTTTCCTTTGATTCCGCTGACATAAATAACCCGCTTGACATTATGAACTTCAATCAGATGCGTTGCCATATTATAAACGCCCTGATAATTTCCGGTTCCGACAACGGCCATACCGGGTACCTTGACCTCCGTGGAAATCATCGGAACTCCCGCACGCTGGAACAGCGCACGAACACGCTCCTGCTCATCGTCCAGATTGAAGGTATTGGTTAACATAATGGCTCCGTCATAATCACTCGGATTCGGAAGATGCATAATGTTTAGCTGGCATTTGCTCTGCAACTCCATTTCACTGTGCAGTATATAAGTCAAATATACAAATACATCGACATTATCTTTCTTTGCTTCTTCCCGTATTCCTTCCAATACGTATCCGAGAAATTCATTACTCCACCCATTGGCGAAAACAGCAACCCGCTTGTTTTTCATCGTTTTACCTCCATAAGCAAAATTATGCACACAAAAATATCTTCTCTAATTATCGGTTATTTGTATTATATCACATTATCAAGCATGCCCCAACAGGATTTCGTCTCGTTTTGAACAAATGCAAATATGTAAAATGATACGTCATTTTGTTTGCTCAGAATCGAAACTATTCGTCTTGTAAAAATAACAATACATGTCATATGACATTCTATTTCAGCATCCCGTAATACCATCCCGTAACGCCGTTTTTCTTGATTAACGTCCCCCTAGACGTTTCCAGCACCGGTGATACAATATCGTCACAGGTCACTTTGATCTGATAATCGGTATAGTCCTCCGTGATCCATCCGTCTGCAGTTTCCGACAGAAACTGCTTCGGAATCCAATAATTCCGTTCCGTGGATTCATGTCGGCAATATGCCATATCTCCGGACAGTTTCAGCACCTTGACGCGATTATCCGGCCACTGAATAATATTGCGTTCCATTCCCGCGACCTGACTGTTCAATGCCACCTTTTTGGGAAAATCGTCCTCGGATGCAAATTCCGGCGAATCGCCATTTCCGGGATTCCAAATCAGCGCATTCAGCTGTCCGTCCCGAACCCGTTCCATTCCGCCGTCGATGCAAATGATGTGCCGTCCCTTGTGAATTATCGGATTGGCATTTCTCTTGTATTCCGTATATCGAAGCGTCGGCCAGTGTCCGACCACAACGTACTTCTCAAATGAAAATCCCTTTTCCAGAAATGCTTCGGCCCGAATCACTTCATTGACTTTCATGTCCGTAAGTTCTCCCGGCAAAATCTGCGCATGAGCCAAAATCATATTCGGCAATTCCATGATGTGAGGACACGTCGTGATAAAGTTCAGTTCGTCCTGATAATAATCCCGAAGAGCCAGCTTAATCGGATGCATATTGGTCTCCGGCGACAACGGAATCCCCTGTTCCCTGCACATATCGCGGATAATCGTCCGGTTTTTCAAGGTATACTGCAGAAGCTCCCGATTCCGGTCAATCCGAAATACTTCTTTGCAAATCGGATCGTAATCTCCCGAAAGAACAAAGACCCGTTTATTCTCACTTAACTCCATGATATATCTTAGAGTTTTCAGGCTTTCCGGACCTTTTTCGATACAATTTCCGAGAATAATCAGGTAATCCTCCCGATTATACCGGACTTTCTTCAGTAATCTTCGAAACGTCTCATAATGTCCGAAAATATCACTGATTATAATGACCCGTCTGGATTCATCCAGTTTGGGTCGGATAATTTCAACCGCCATACTGATTCAACCTACTTAATTCGTTTTGCGACAACGAACAACCGTCCGTTATCATTTTCCTTAATATGATAGCACGTCGACAGCGTAATCAGTTCATCGCCCCAGTCCGCCGTAATTCCGGTATCGTATTCAGCCATGTTTTTCACTTCCGTTACAAATGTCGTAAATTGAAGCTGATTCAGTTTTCCCCCATATTTGTAATATTTGAAAACATTATCGTTCTGATTATACAGCTGCGACTTGCATACCGCCATTACTTCATAAATGCCTTCGCTCATTGCCGTATTGAAATAAATGTATTTGTGCTTTTCGTAGAAGGATTCATCCAGATATTTGGGCAATGTTCCGAACGCACTTCCGTCATACATGTTATGGGCATAAATAATATAATTCTGGCTTTCTCCGAGCCGCGTTGCCGCGTCCATAAACGGCGTTCCGCGCGTCTCATACGTGCCGCTGAAATTCTTCCAGCAATAGTAATCATACCGGTCCGGAGTAAACATAACCGGGAACTTGATAATAGTATCCGGAATTTCAATGAATCCGAAACAGTCGGGGTTTGCTTCCGACAAATATTGATAGGACTCCTTCCAACGGTCGGAAATGACGTTCTTGTACTTACGGATTCCGGCACTGACAACATACTCTTCTTCATCCGGGAAAATGAGTACATCCCCGTTGTCCGGATCAAATTCAATCTCTCCGTTTCCCGCAATCGAACCGCCGACAACCAGTTCTTCAATTTCATTCATGTCTTTCTTGTATTGGGCGCCCTTGTAATAATACCAGCCGAGCTCGATGATACAAATGACAAACACCGTTGAGGAAATCATCATAATCCAGTTCCAGCAACAGTTGGAGCGTTTCTTCTTATACTCCGACAGTCTTGCTTTTTCTTCCGATTCCTGCAATACTGCCTGTCGTTTTTCTTCCCGCTCTTTTCGAATTTCTTCGATCGGTCGTTTTTCTTTCATACGGTTTTCCTCCTGTTCTTTCTGATTTGCACTGTCATTCCCGTTTTCGATGCTTTTCATGCTCTGAAAACAAGTCCCGAACGTTCCGTTTCGTGCATTCCGTTCCCTGTATCACGTACCGTGTGTTACATTCATTTTCATGAATGCCGGTCAGGGATCAATCCTTCGGTTTCCTGATTTTCCACCAGAGGTTCTGGAGTTTGGTTGCAACCCGAACAAAGAAGCCGCCCAGGATGCGGTTTTTGCCGTTGATATCGTCCTGCATCTCGGCGATTTTTTCCTTATATTGGCGTTCCCGTTCTTCCAACAGCTTAATGCGGTTCCAGTACTTGGTATTCTCCTCTTTCGTCTGCCTGATGTCCGCTTTGTACTGAACTTCACGGGCTTCCAGCAGCTTCACGCGGTTCCAGTACTTGGTATTGTCTTCTTTTGTCTGTCTGATGTCCGCCTTATACTGCTTTTCCCGTTCTTCCAACAGTTTTACACGGTTCCAGTATTTGGTATTGTCCTCTTTCGTCTGTTTGATGTCCGCTTTGTACTGAACTTCACGGGCTTCCAGCAGTTTCACGCGGTTCCAGTACTTGGTATTCTCTTCCTTCGTCTGTTTGAGATCCGCCTTATTCTGCTTTTCCCGTTCTTCCAGCAGTTTTACACGGTTCCAATACTTGGTATTATCTTCCTTCGTCTGCCTGAGATCCGCTTTATTCTGCTTTTCGCGTTCTTCCAACAGCTTAACACGGTTCCAGTACTTGGTATTATCTTCCTTCGTTTGTTTGATATCTGCTTTATACTGCATTTCGCGTTCTTCCAGCAGTTTCACGCGGTTCCAGTACTTGGTATTGTTCTCTTTCGTCTGTTTGAGATCCTCTTTATACAGGGTTTCCCGTTCTTCCAGCATCTTCATCCGATTCCAGTATGTCGTACTGTCTTCGCGAAGTTTACTTAATTTTTCTCCCAACGCAGACGAGCGATACTCCAGCAATCGAATATTCTGTATATAATTCCGTATTTCCGCATCTGTAAATTTTCCTTTTGCGCTAACCGGATTAAAAATCAGCGAAACAAAATCTATTTTTACTCTCTTTTCCAGCAAAAACAGGACATTTTTTTCAACTCTCTTTAAGTTGCTGAATTCCTCAATACAGCTTCTCTGATAGGTGTTGAAATACTTAGTCAATGTCCCATAGCATTTGGCCATATCCGCCCCGCTGTACTGTATCAACAGATTTCTGATTTCAATCAACGAAAATAATCTGTGAGTCATTCCTCCCACATTCGTCTTGGTAATATCGGAATAAATAATCCTGGAATCCGTGACTTCATCCGTACCGTCTTCCATGACTTCTTCCATACCGTCTTCCGCATCGTCTCCGGGGACTTTTTCCGTGCCGTTTTCCGTTACCTCTTCCGTACCGACAACGGACTCCATCATGTCTTCGGTCTCCCCGGTTTCTTCCTCGTATGCTGTTTCCGCACTGTCGTTCTCCGTATCAATGACTTTTACGCTCATTGCTTCTTCCGGCACATAAACATCATCGGAATTCAACAGACATTTTAAGGAAAATGAATCCAGCAAATCACTCTTCTCAATCAGCGTCAAATGATTCTTCAAAATGTACTGTCTGTTAAACAGAAATTCAAGGTTATCCATTGATTTTTCTGCCAGTTCATTATTGAATAAGGCCTGATATCCCTTCATACAGCCGCATTCATCATTGCGTTCATCATCAATCTGATACATCTGATGAGACGAATCCTCCGTCAGCATCGCGATGATTCTGTCCGGTTTCAGTTCTTTTTTCTTCGCAAAGCAAATTAATTTTCCGCTTGCTTCATTCAGAAGGTTCTGACGGATATAATTCGAATGGTTACTGTCACACTGATACAATGCCAGATTACCATCGTTCCCGAGCACTGCTTCCCAATCGCTGCAAGCCTCGGCAGAGCCTGCGAACAGAATTTCAATGGACTTTTTGATCTTCTCCGTGCACGCCTTCATTTCCTCGGCAAGAACCTGCAAATCCGTATCCGGAGTGCAAATCATCGACAGCAAAATGTTCTTTTTCGGATTCAGGTGCTTCCAAAGCCCGAATTCCGCTGTTTCTTTATTCGCATAGGACATGCAGTAATCCCGATGAAGCCGGATATTCTTTTCCGATTCATAAATCGCTTTGTCGACAAAGTAGAAATCGTCCGGATGATTGAAAAATCCTGGGTTTTGAAACTCGTCCTTTAACAATTCATCCCAGTACAGGCATTTGGTTTCAAGCTTTTCATACCGTCTGCAGTGATAATACGTAATCGTCATAAGGGCATTGCAAAAGCTCTGCTCCACCTGCTCAAATAATCCACGTCTGCAGAGTTCCTGATATACCTGTTTCATCGCTGTCAGTCCGTCCAGCGGGCTTTTGTCCGTATTTGCCTGCAAATTGGTTGTGGTCTGTCTCCGCAAATGATACAACCGTTCGTTGACGCAGGAAATCCGACCGGCCAGAACCTGTGACATTCTTACAAAAAATACGTCGTTACTGGTTTTCGTATTCTTAAACTGAAGCCCCTCTTTTTCTATGAACGAACGTTTATACATTTTGTTCCACGGAACCGGGGAAACAAAATTGAAAATATACTGCGGAATATCTTTCCGGCTAAACACTTCTTTTTCCGGCAAATACCGCTTTATCAAATACGAATCCGTTTCCATGTCCTGTTGACTCAGATTCATATACATCCAGGTATCGCAGACAACCAGATCGGCCTTGGTTGCTTTTGCTTTCCCATACATTTTCTCAAGCATGTCGGGTTCCACAAAATCATCCGAATCAAAGAAGCAGAGATATTCGCCTTTGGCATGTTTCATTCCGTTGTTTCGTGCGACGCCGGCATACTGATTTTGCTGCTGAATAACCGTAACCCGTGAGTCTTTTGCGGCATATTCGTTCAGTATCTCGAGAGATGCGTCCGTGGATCCGTCGTCCACACAGATTAATTCCATGTCGGAAAGCGTCTGATTCAGCATGGAATCCAGACTTTGTCTCAGATACCGTTCTGCATTATATACCGGTACAATGATTGTAACCAACGGACCTTTCACCGTTTTCTTCATACTCACAAATCTCCATTCCCATGCGCACGTCATAAGAAGCACCATCGTCTGAAAAGCCCCTCTGACGAAATCACCGCATTAATCTCTCTTGAAAATGTCTCTGGTATATACCTTGTCCATAACATCGTCCAGACAACTGTCGTAACGGTTTGCAATAATCGCATCCGTCATTTTCTTAAATGATTCCAAATCCCCGATTACTTCGCTTCCGAAGAACATGCTTCCGGGCTCCAATGTGGGCTCGTAAATGACAACCCGCACTCCCTTGGCCTTAATCCGCTTCATTACGCCCTGAATGGCGGACTGGCGGAAATTATCGGAATTGGTTTTCATCGTCAGTCGGTACACGCCGACAACGCACGTATTTTCCTTAAATGCAAAATCATCATTGTAGGCATTGCGAAATCCGGCTATTTTCAAAATGCGCGAAGCAATGAAATCTTTTCTTGTCGTATTGCTCTCAACTACCGCACGCACCAGATTTTCCGGTACGTCGTTGTAATTTGCCAGCAATTGCTTCGTATCCTTCGGAAGGCAGTATCCGCCGTATCCGAATGACGGATTATTGTAAAAATCACCGATTCTGGGATCCTTGCAGACCCCGTCAATGATTTCTCTTGTATTCAGTCCTTTGATTTCCGCATAGGTATCCAGTTCATTGAAATACGCCACTCTCAGTGCCAGATACGTATTGGAAAATAATTTTACCGCTTCCGCTTCCGAAAATCCCATAAGCAGAACGTCAATCTGCTCTTTGAATGCTCCCTGCCGAAGCATTTCGCTGAATTTCACGGCAGCCTCTTTGGATTCCTCATCGCATCCGACAATGATTCTGGCCGGATACAGATTGTCATATAACGCTTTGGATTCCCGTAAAAATTCCGGAGAAAACAGAATCCGGTCCGAATGATACTTTTCGCGAACCTTGTTCGTGTACCCCACCGGAATTGTCGATTTAATGATAATATATGCTGTTGAATTGACCTTCAGGACCGACTCGATCACAGCCTCAACCGCGGAGGTATCAAAATGCTGCGTCTCCGTATCATAATTCGTCGGTGCGGCAACAATTACAAATTCCGCCTCGGAATATGCATCATCCGCATTCGTCGTTGCCCGCAGATTCAGTTTCTTTTCCTGTAAAAACCGTTCGATATATTCATCCTGAATCGGTGAAATCCGTTGATTGATCATATCGGCTTTTTCTTTCACGACATCAATAAGCGTTACCTTTTGATGCTGTGACAGAAGAACCGCAAGCGACAGCCCCACATATCCTGCTCCCGCAACCGTTACGCGTACATCCTGCAATTCCATAGATTCTCCTTATCGCTAATACCATTTTCCTGCATACACACATTTATTTTACCACATATTGTGTTTAATAGCCACACTATTATACAAATTTTTCATCATATTTAGGATATTTTGATATGGTATTTTTTATTTCTCTATGATACAATACTAACGATGTATTTTTATTAAACGAAAGGAGTTTTTCATCGTATGATTTATTCTCAAGAAGTAGAAAAAATGTGTACCGTCGCACAGGGCGTACATCACGGCTGTGCTCCGATTCCTGAAGAAGCAAAATGGATTCAGGCTAAGGAAGTAAAAGACATCTCCGGCTTTACACACGGAATCGGCTGGTGTGCACCTCAGCAGGGTGCCTGCAAGCTTTCCTTGAACATTAAAGAGGGTATCATTCAGGAAGCACTGGTTGAAACAATCGGCTGCTCCGGTATGACTCATTCCGCAGCTATGGCAGCTGAGATTCTTCCCGGACTTACCGTTTTGGAAGCATTGAACACAGACCTTGTTTGTGATGCCATCAACACCGCTATGAGAGAATTGTTCCTTCAGATCGCTTACGGTCGTTCTCAGAGTGCATTCTCCGAAGACGGTCTTCCGGTCGGTGCCGGTCTTGAGGACCTTGGAAAGGGTCTCAGAAGCCAGGTTGGTACCATGTACGGAACTCTCAAGAAGGGACCCCGTTATTTGGAAATGGCAGAAGGTTATGTTACCGGTATCGCATTGGATAAGAACAACGAAATTATCGGCTACAAGTTTGTATCTCTCGGTAAGATGACAGACTTCATCAAGAAGGGTGACGAGCCCAACGAAGCTTACAAAAAGGCTTGCGGTCAGTACGGCCGTGTAGATGATGCTGTTAAGATTATCGACCCGAGAACCGATAAAGAGTTGGCATTAAACTAGGAGGTAACGACAATGGCATTATTCGAATCATATGAAAGAAGAATTGACAAGATCAATTCCGTATTGAACAGCTATGGCATCGCCTCCATCGAAGAGGCTGAGAAGATCACCAAGGATGCCGGCTTGAATGTTTACGATCAGGTTAAGAAGATTCAGCCTATTTGCTTTGAGAATGCTTGCTGGGC
>JAZUGQ010000052.1:0-76436 GCA_045641285.1 Lachnospiraceae bacterium | reverse complement strand
ATCATTTTTTTATGCGCCCTTGTTTGTGTGTAGAACGCTTGTTTTTGCACATTAATTGTGGATAAGGGTATAGTTCCCCTTACCCCATATCTTCATGCTTCCTATATTTTATGCGGCTCTTTCAACTCTATTCTTTTTATTGTGATATTTATAAAGATTCTGACCTATAGAAACCAGAAAAACCTCTAACCTTACAGAATTTATTCCTCTTCGAACAATTCTTTTGTACCAGCGGTCATTTTTCATGATGCCAAAAGTACCTTCAGCTTGGATTGATCTGTTCATTCGAAGCAGCGCACCCTGGATGCTCTCAAGATTTTCGATTACTTCCTTATGCATTCCAGTTAGTTCCTGGTTTATTCGGACAGTTCTGTTTTTTTCAGTCTTCTTACACTTTTCCGCATAGGGACATCCGTTACAGTCCTCACACTGATATACTTCTTCCTGCCGGCCATACTGATTGCCATAAACATGTTTACGGTATAGAAGGTTAAATGCCCTGCCATTAGGACATCTCATGATTCCGTCAGAATCAATAGGAAAGTTTACTGCTCTGAAAGGGTCGTTATGGAATTTCTCATCCTCTGTTTCTTTCTTGAACATTGGAAACTTCATGTACTTTTCCATTCCGTGCTGTTCACAGTAGATGTAGTTGTTGTATGCTCCATATCCAGCATCAGCTACGGGATACTTGGGATAGAAACCGTATTGCTTGTTGAATTCCTCCATAAGTGGCACAAAACAATCCATGTCGGACCTGTAATGGTTCACGTCAACTACGGCGATGTATTCGTCAGCAACCCCTATCTGCACGTTGTATGCCGGAAGAAGCTGGTCGTTCCCCATGTAATCGGTCTTGATGCGCATAAACGTTGCATCACTGTCTGTTTTTGAGTAACTGTTTCTATCTGCCCCACAGGTATTCATCTTTTCTACGTATTCTTCAAGCTTGTCCCTGTATTCAAGCAGTAATTCGTACTGTCTTTGCTGAACCGTCTTGTGTTTTCCTTTACCGTGGACAAAAGAAGTTTCATCTATAAGCCATAGTTCATCATACTTTGCTGCTACTTCAGAAAGATAATCGGGTACGTATTCCGTATTGGTTGAAACCTTTACACCACTCCAGACCAGCCCTTCGTTTATCTGTTCCAACAGTGCCGTTATCTTTTCGAAGAGACGGTATCTTGATTTCTCTGTGGCTTTTTTCCATACCCAGGTGTACTTATTGGCATTGGCTTCGAACTTAGAACCATCAATGTAAATGTGTTGCAGATCCACATGTTCTTCCTCGAAGATGGCCTGGTTAATGTCATAAAAGATTTGTTCAATGGAATCCTGAAGAACCTCGTTGATGAAGTAGCCAAAGGTTCTGTAAGATGGCGTTTGGCGGTCCATAAGATACATGAACCTGAGATTAACCCTGCAGTTGTCTTCCAGTTCACGTAAAGAGCAGTAACCACTTGTCATGAATCCAAAGAGCACCGTTTTCAACATATTGACCGGATTATATCTGATTCTTCCCGTGATGTGTTTGGGAACATTTTTTAGATACTTATTTAAATCAATTCCCTCCATGAATTGGTCAAAAGTGAAAACCGGGTCAAAAAGATCTAAACAATCTGAAATAAATAGTGGTAAAAATCCTTGTTTTGCGTTAGAATAAGCATTGTTATTATTAATCATTGCAGTTTAATTATAACACAAAAAGAAGAACCTTTGGCTCATTTTTGAACCATTGGTTCTTCTTTTTTATGGGGAGCTGTTTTTTCACAGCCCCTTTGCTGCGCCGAGGCGTAGATCATAAGGAATCCTCCCATACTTGCGGAATATATATCATCACCTTAGCAGGTGCTGATATATGACGGGAAGCCTCGGCATTACAATACCGCTAGCGGGAAGCACTGCCATTAGTATTCGCTGACGGGAAGCACTGCCATAATAAATCGCTGACGGGTAGCACCGCCATTAGTATTCGCTGACGCGAAGGCGGTGCGTAGGTCATAAGGTATCTTCCCATACTTCGTATGGGCCCCTCCTTATGACAAGTTCGCGATGGCAGTGCGCAGGTCATAAGGTATCTTCCCATTGCTTCGCAACGGGCCCCTCCTTATGACAAGTTCGCGGTGCCGAGGCGTAGATCATAAGGAATCCTCCCATTGCTGCGCAACGGGTCCCTCCTTTTCTCTACGGGAAGCACCGCCATTATATTTCGCTAGCGCGAAGGCGGTGCGTAGATCATAAGGAATCCTCCCATACTTCGTATGGGTCCCTCCTTATGATATTTGTAACACAGTTGTTACGGATTGCGTACACTTTTGTTACATTTGTGTGGCAGGGGTAGTATTTTACAAAATGATGTGATATGGTTGGTTTGCTGCGAAAAACGATGTTCGGGGCAAAAACATAAAGGGAGACTTTTTCGATGAAAAAGATGATTTTGAAAATGATGATGACGGCAACCATGCTGAGCCTGCTGATGCTGAACGTATCGGGATGCGGTAAGAAAGAGAACAACAAGACGACACAGGAAACGGTCACCCCTACCGAGACCATTGCTCCGACCGATACTCCGAAACCGACCGCAGAACCGACCGCAGAACCGACGCCCGAGCCGACTCCGGAACCGACTCCGGTGGACAATTCGGTGATTACAAAGGATAATCTTCCGGTGATTGACGGAGCAACCGCAAATCTGCCGCTGTACCAGGGAGTGGTTGGAAAACTTCTCAACCTGAGCGAAGAGGAAGCCCTGAAATATGTTCTTTGCTCTACGACATCCGGTGCGTATAACAATTTGGTCGATGGATTGGCCGATATGATTTTTGTCACATATCCGTCGGAGGAACAGGTGCAGGCAGCTGCGGAGAAGGGCGTGGAATTTGAGTATCATCAGATTCTGACCGGTGCATTTGTTTTCTTTGTCAATAAGGACAACCCGGTTGACAGCCTGACAGTCGAGCAGCTGAAGGGCATTTACAAAGGAGAAATTACAAACTGGAAGGAAGTCGGCGGAAATGATGAGCCGATTACGGCATACCAGAGAGAAGAAGGCTCCGGCTCTCAGAGCGGCCTGTACCGGTATGTCGTATCCAAGGATGAAGTGATGAAAGCCCCGAAGGAGTATTATTTTAACACGATGGATCAGATTGTAGACGCATTCAGCGACAGTAATAAGGAGTATGATAACGGCCTGAATGCCATCGGGTATTCCTATTACTATTATGTTGTCAATATGAAGAAAAACGATCAGATCAAGCTGTTGAAAATCGAGGGAATTGAGCCGAATGACGAAACCATCGGAAACGGGACATTCCCGTTCTGCAACCCCAATCTGGTTGTTGTGAGAAAGGGAACAGAGGCAACCAGCCCGGTTTATACCATCATTGACTGGATTCTGAGTGACGAAGGAGCAGAACTGGCATCGTCTCTGGGATATGTTGTGAATCGTAATGCAAAATGAGCAACGGGGGAAAATACGATGAAACGTAGCCGAACAATAGTATTGGGGCTTGTAATTTTGGTGTTTGCCTGGATGATGTCAGGTTGTGCGGAGAAGAAAACAACGGGAAATTCGTCTCGGGACATAACTCCGACGGCGGAACCGACCGCGGAACCGACCGCGGAACCGACCATGGAGCCGACCGCGGAACCGACACCGGAACCGACCGCGGAGCCGACACCGGAACCGACGCCGGAGCCGACACCGGAGCCGACACCGGAACCGACACCGGAACCGATTGATGAGCGGTGGAATTTCGGAAGTGTCAAACGCCCCGAAAAGAAAACGGAGAAAACGGGACTGCGGGATTATTTGACCCAAGGAGTATCCCGTACTCGTTCAAGTTATGAATGGAGTGTAATGCAGGAAAAACTGAATCCGCAGATTTGGACCGCAATTGAAACGCAGATTGAAGAAACGGTTGCCGTATGGAATGAGTCGGAACGGAACGAACAGGGCAGTGAGATTTTGAAACGAAAATATCCGTATGAGGTTACGGAAGACTGTACCTGGGAGGTAATCGGCGAATGCGGTGACTGGTTGACGCTGAGAATTGCGCAATGTGTCAGACGGTTTCCCACGGAGACATCAATGCAGGAAAGACAGATGTATATCGGCGATGATGAATATTCAACCGAGTATGTGATTTACAGGACATTTGACAGGAATACCGGCGAACAGATGTCGCTTCGGGACTTCTTCTACGACGATGTCGATTATGCTTCCCTGATGAACTCCGAAATCGAAAAAACATTTATGCTTCAGGAAAATATGATGAAGTTCGACGGCTTGCTGCCGAATCCGGAATTCTGTATTTACGGGTTTGGTCAATACGCCCAATTATGTTTGGTTGTACGGGGAACCGCTTGTTTGGATTCACAGTACACTTACGGAGCAATAAGTGATTTTGTATTGTGTCCTGTTCCGGTCAAAGAACTATGGGAAGATACGATTTTTCGCAACGGCGTACTCGATATTAACAGCATTCCGGAAGACGGTCAGCTGGTACTTCCCAATTATCGGGGAGCGTATGGGCTGCCGACGGCGGAACTGATTTTCAAAGAGGAAACCAAGGATTATCTCGGCCTTTCGGGAGTTCAGAGAAATCTGTATATTCATAAAATGAAGCTTGCTTCGGACATTCCCGAGGCAGTTATCCACTCGGGTGTTTTACAGAAGGAAGTGTTGTCAAAGGATCTGGTAAAGAAGCAGTACAAAGAAGATGCCGACAAGTGTCGGGGAGTTGCAAAAGAGGTGTTGATCACAAATGCCGGACCGTATTATCGCCTTTCTGTTTCTGAAGTCATGATGCCGAAAGAGAATATTGAAAATGATGAGTGGTCGTACGTTGACTTCGAGGAAGTCAATGAAAACGGAGAGACTTATTGGGTAGAATCAGGAATGGCGGGAAAGGAATTTTTTGTGGATTCGCAAGGGAAAGAAGTGACGTTCACATTCCGGATGCTGTTCCGGGACGATGTGGATTATTACGAACTTCTGGCCAAAGAAATTTATGACGACTATTGGAAAGAGGAAACAGAAGAAGGCGGAAGCACGGAAGCGGAGATTGCATCGTATATTAAAAAGCTGAAGAAAGAATTGTCCCAAATGGCGTACACGATTAAGCCGGAGGAAGAATATGTATACGTTGAATTTTTGGATTCCAAAGGAGAAACCGTATATTTATCCGGATTATCATATCTGCAGATGTATGAATACATGAGATAACGAAACGGGAGGCGTTCATGGGAACGGTGGAATGGTATTTGTGCATTGTCAATGCACTCGGAATTTTGCTGTATCTGGCGGACATGAGACGGCACCGCCGGCAGACGGAAGACCGGTTGGAACCGATGGATATACCGGTTATGGTGTTCGGTCTTCTCGGTGCGGCGCCGGGAATGCTTCTGGTGCTGCTTTTGGCCGATCGCAAATCCGACAAGAAGAATATGCTGGTGCATGTGTGGACCATTTGCATAACGATTTTATGGATTCTGGTTCTTGCACTGTGGAAACATCATGCGGACGGATGGAATTTCAATGTGATTTCGTATCTGAAGGAACGCAAATGGCTGCTGTATTACTGGGCACTGATTTCGGTTGTGACCTTTGTGTGCTTTTGGCTGGATAAGGCACGTGCGCGAAAGAACGGGCAGCGAATTCCGATTGTGGTGCTGCTCGGGCTTGGAGCAATCGGCGGCGGACTGGCGGGATGGGGTGCCATGTATCTGTTTCGGCACAAAACCAAAAAAGCGTATTTTACGGTCGGAATGCCGCTTCTGATTGTCGTTCATATTACGGCATTGTTCTTCGCAATGAACTTCCGTCTGTAGCCGAACGCAGCACACGGGATTTACAAAAACAGCGGAATATGTAAAATGAGGCTTGACAAAAGGAACAATCATTGGTATAAGTATTGATTTTGGTGTGCTTACCGATGAAATTTCCGTACTTTTTAAAAAATAAATGAAATAAAAGGACGTCCAACCAGATGATGGGTCTCCGCTTTACCGGACAAACCGGTAGGGAGGGAAACCGACAATCAATCCGGTCGGGCGTTCTTTTTCGTTGAGGACCGGAGGAACCCGGCTTGTTTTTTGAGGGATTTTCTGCTATAGTAAATTTACCTATGTTCCGTGACGAAACGGGTCCGAATGCTTTGGAGAGGCTTCGGACAAGCCGACTGCAATCATTTGAGGAGGGCACCATGAAGAAGATAAAAAAGCTGCTTTTTACGGTTCTGTTTGCCCTGACGGTTTTTTGCGTGACGGTATCGGCGAAGGAAGACGGAATATCGGAAACCAAGGATGAACCCGAACCGGATATCGGGGATGACATTCCGGAAAATCCCGAGACAATCGGCGCACCGATTATCGGTAATCCGGGTTGCGAACAGGTCGGCGAGAACGGGGACGGAGAGACGGTCAGCGACTGGAGACTGTTTGTGGAATATCCGGCGAGCGTCATTCAGGCAGAGACGTATTACCGGCTGAAGGAGCAGTGCGACGATGCCCTGATTACCGTTTTGGAGTATCGCGTTTACAGGGAAAATGCATGGGACGACTGGCAATCCGTCGATCCGTTGGAAACGGCGGGAGAATCCGGACAAAAGCATTTCCGACTGAATCGTTTGTCGGACAGGGACGTTCTGGAATTCCGGGTATGTGTCCGCAATCGTCTGGACGGGAGCCGGAGCAGCGGATATTCGAATACACTGGTTTGGAATGAGGCGGGCCTCGCGACGCCGACACCGGAACCGATGGATCCGGAGGCGGGAAAGCCGTATACGGCGATTCATGTTGAAGTGGGGCTCAGACCCGGAGTGAAGGTGTCCGATACAAAGGTTCGGATATTTTCCACAAAAGATCCGGAGCATCGGAATCTGACGGACCGGACGAAAGAGTTCTTCGTCGTGACCGGCAATGCAACGAAACTGAAGAACGGAATGACAATCCGCTTCTTTCATACCGTATTTCAGCGGGAAGACGGTGTGAAATATGATTATGAGAACGAATCGTTGGGCATTTATGCGGTTTCCATGCACGACGACGATGTTTTTGAAGAAGGCGGTATATATGGTGTTTTTATCGGGTCGCTGTCCGCTAAGGACGGTTCCGATTTGAATGTATGGAGTTCCAACCTCATCCTGTTTAACGGAGTGGACTGTGAACTCGCCGGCGGAGGATATGGGAACACCGGCAAGGATTTGATGCTGTACAGTTATATCAATCGCTGCGGAGAAAACGGACCGGCGAACGATCCGACCCCGACACCGACCCCGGAACCGGAGAATACGGAACCGGTGGATCCGAACGGTGGGACGGCAAAACAGAAAAAAGAGAAGAACGTCTGCGGGCTGTGCGGAATCTGTCCGGTACAGCCGCTCGGAATCTGTTTCTTTGTCTGGATTGCGATTCTTCTTGCCGCTGCCGTTGCGGCAGTGATTATCTGCAGGAAAATGAAGCGAAAGAAGAAGAGAAGGAAGCACACATCGAGGAAATCGTGAGACACGGGAAACCGGGCGAGGGACGCACGAGGAAAACGTGAGAAACGGGAAACCGGGCGAGGGACGCACAAGGAAAACGTGAGAAACGCAAAGCCCGGAGGGTATTTGACATATATGGAGCGGAGTGGGGACCGTAACGAAGGGAATTTACAATTTCAGGGAAGCAAAGGCTTCCGAATAAAGGAGTATGCATGAGAAAAACCAAAATTATCTGTACAATCGGCCCGGCCAGCGAAAACGAAGAAACTCTGACGGGCATGTGCCTGGCCGGTATGAACGTCGCGAGACTGAATTTTTCACACGGAACACACGAAGAGCATCAGAACAAAATCAACCTGATTAAGTCGGTTCGTGAGAAACTGAACCTTCCGATTGCGATTATGCTGGATACCAAAGGTCCCGAATATCGAATCAAGACCTTTGAAAATCATTCCGTTACGCTGAAAGACGGAGATACGTTTACCCTGACGGTGGACGATATTCAGGGAAATCAGGAGCGGGTTTCCGTGAGTTACAAGGATTTGATTAAGGAAATCAATGTCGGAGACCGCATTTTGATCAATAACGGTCTTTTGATTCTGCAGGTTCGCGAGCTGACCGAAACGGATGCCGTGTGCGATGTTCTGGCCGGCGGAGAACTGTCCGACCGAAAGAGCATGAATTTTCCGAATCACGTGATGAAAGGACCGTATCTGAGCGATGCGGACAAGGAGGATTTGCTGTTCGGAATTCAAAATGATGTCGATTTTGTGGCGGCGTCCTTTGTGTCCGGCAAGAACGACATTTGCGAAATCCGTAATTTCCTGAACGAAAACGGCGGACAGAATATCGATATCATCGCAAAAATCGAAAATCGGGCCGGTGTGGACAACGTGGATGACATTTGCGATATTGCGGACGGAATCATGGTTGCCCGCGGCGACCTCGGTGTGGAAATTCCGTTTGTGGAACTGCCGGCGATTCAGAAATATTTGATTAAAAAATGCCGTCTGCGCGGTAAACGAGTCATTACGGCAACGGAAATGCTGGAATCGATGATTCACAATCCGAGACCGACGCGTGCCGAGATTTCCGACGTTGCCAATGCGGTTTATGACGGTTCCTCCGCGATTATGCTGTCGGGTGAGTCGGCTTCCGGAAAATATCCGGTTGCAGCGGTTCGCAATATGGCGGAAATCGCGGAATATACCGAGAAAAACATCGATTACGAGAAACGGTTCAAAACGACCGATTACCTGATCAAGAGCAACATCGATGCGGTGTCTCACGCAACCTGTGCCATGGCCATCGATACGAAGGCCAAGGGCATCGTCATCAGTTCTCTGTCCGGAATTACGGTTCGTATGGTCAGCCGGTTCCGCCCGCCGGTGGATATTATCGGTATGACAACGTCCGAAAAGGCATGGAGAAAGCTGAATCTCAGCTGGGGTGTTACACCGGTACTCAGCGAGGAATTCGATTCCGTGGACGTTATGTTTTACCATGCGGTACGGCATGCGAAATCCGTGTTTGCACTGGCACCGGGAGACAACATCATTTTGACGGGCGGTCAGACAAGCGGAACGTCGGGAAATACGAATACGATTCGTTTGGAAACGGTTCGATAACGACGATGCGGCGACGTGGCTGTGAGACCGGGCGGGAAAACCGGACGGAGCGGCCGGCCGGAACAACCGGGCGGAACAACTGGGCGGCCGGGATGATTGGATGAAAATCGGTCCCGCAAGGGGCT
The DNA here is from genome assembly GCA_045641285.1 of Lachnospiraceae bacterium. GTDB lineage: Bacteria > Bacillota > Clostridia > Lachnospirales > Lachnospiraceae > ISDg. The sequence continues at coordinate 67,199 of JAZUGQ010000052.1, read as the reverse complement.
TTTGTGTGGTGTGCGGAAAGGAGAAAACGGTATGCTGTCAAAGGAAAAAGCAGGAATTGACGTAACGTCGGAGCCGATTGCGGGGACTTCGCAGAAATCCGTGAAAGAAGCGGAAAAAGCAGCGGAAAGAACGGTGATTTCGGTGACGAAACTGAGAGGAAAACCGTTGGCAACGGCAATTTTGATGCTGTTGCTTTGCATTTTTATAAACTGGCTCGGAAAATATTGCATTTCCCGCATTTCCGCTCCGTTCTGGCTGGACTCGGTCGGAACCGCATTTGCCGGTTTTCTGTACGGTCCCTTCTGGGGAGCGGTGACCGGCGGCGTGGTGAATGTCATATACGGCATTTGGGATACGACGGCCTTGTATTACGCGCCGATTAACATCATTTTCGGTATTATGGTCGGTCTGCGGGCGAAAAAAGGCAAGCTTCGCGATCTTCGGGATGTGATGGTTGCGAGCCGGTTGTTTACTCCGGTCTGCGCGTTTTTGTCCACACCGCTGAACATGGTGCTGAGTGACGGAAAAACCGGAAATGTCTGGGGTGACGGCATTTTCGAGCTGCTTCGTAAATGGGGCACGCCGCAGATTCCGTCGGCAATTATTGCGGAATATTATATTGATGCCATCGACAAAACGCTGACGCTTTTGATTCTGTTTGTCGTCATGGGCGTTTTCGTCCGGCTGATTCGTAGCGAACCGATGCAGAAAAGCAACAGAAGCGGACGAATTGCGGGCTTTGTGCTGCTGGCGGCACTGATGATTTACTGTGATGTGCTGGTGTCCTGTATGATTCAGACGAAATCCAATCCGTTTGCGCTCGGAGAAGGCGGCGTAATCTACGAAACCAAATGGTTCCGGGCATTTTTCCTGTTGGAAATGATGCTGATTGTGACGTGGTACACCTGGCTTTTGGTCAGCTTCTTCGCGGAACGGAAAATCACGGCCAAGGAACTGCAGCTGGCACTTGCCAAGCGGCAAGTGGAAATGAGTGACCAGACGATTCTGGCGATTGCCCGTGCGGTCGATGCGCGGGATGAAAATACGAGCAATCATTCGGTTCGGGTTTCGGAATATGCCGTGAAAATCGCCCGCGAACTCGGGTATTCCGAGGAGGAGCTGGATTGTCTGAAGAAGGCGGCACTGCTGCATGATATCGGCAAAATCGGAATTCCGGACAGCGTGCTGAAGAAGCCGGACCGGCTGACCGATGAGGAATATGCGATTATTAAGACGCATGTCACGATCGGAGCGGAGATTCTCGGAGACTTTTCGCTGCTGCCGCATATTCACGAAGGAACGCTGTATCATCATGAGCGGTATGACGGACGGGGGTATGCCAGCGGCCTGAAGGGAGAAGACATCCCCGAATTTGCCCGAATTATCGGAATTGCCGATGCCTTTGATGCCATGACGGCAAACCGTGTGTATCGTAAAAAAATGGATATGGAATATGTTCTCGGAGAAATCCGCAAGGGACGCGGGACGCAGTTTGACCCGAACTTTACGGACATTTTCCTGGAACTGATTGAACGCGGCGAAATCAAGCCGGAGTAACAGCGGATAGGACGGATATGGGAAAGCAGGCATTTACGACGCTTTGTTACGTGGAACGTGACGGGCAGTATCTGATGTTGTACAGAAACCGCAAGGAACAGGATATCAACAGGGACAAATACATCGGAATCGGTGGGCATCTCGAACACGGAGAAACGCCGAACGAGTGTATCGTCCGGGAAGCCTATGAAGAAACCGGGCTGACGCTGAAGAATCCGAAACTGCGCGGTCTGATTACGTTCGTTATCGATGATTTGGATGAATATACATTCCTTTATACCTGTGATGAGTTTGAAGGGGAATGCCGGGAATGTGACGAAGGGGAACTGGTCTGGGTGCCGGTGGAACGTGTGCCGGAGCTTCCGCTATGGGAAGGCGACCGGGTATTTCTGCCGCTTTTGCAGACAAGGGAAAGTTTCTTTTCGGTGAAGCTTGTGTATGTCAATGACGTGTTGACCGACGTCCTTATCGAGGACTGATCGGCGGGGGTTTGGTGTGATCGGGAGGATTTGAAATGTATCCGGTATTGATTTTGCGTGAGGAATTGGTATGTCTGGTTCTGTTGATTTTTCTGTGGCAAACCGCGAAAAGCTACGACATGGGAACCGACAGCAAAACATTTAACCATTTGATTTATTATGCCCTGATTCATGTTGTTCTGGACATTGTCACGGTGCTGATGGTAAACAATAATCTGAAAGTGTCGTACAGCGTGAACAAGACGTTTCATCTGCTGTTTTTCATGTCGGCGATTCTGTATGCGAAGACCATTTGCCAGTACGTGATCGACCGCTGTTATCCGGAGCAGGCGAAGTCGCTGTACCGGCTCGGATTCATTTTGCCGATTGCGTATGTGCTGGCACTGCCGCTGCTTCCCATTCGGTTTGTAGAGTGTGACGGAACGTATTCCAGTTCCGGCCCGGCGGCGTATGCGGGCTATGGGGTTGCAGTATTTTATTTCTTGGTAGGTCTGGTGCTGATTGTTGTCAACAGAAAGAAACTGAAGAAAACGGTAACGGCCGTTCTGGTCCCGATTCTGCTTTTGCTGCTGCTTGCCAGCGGGGTTCAGGCAACGTATAAAGCGCTGCTGTTTACGGGCGGTGCCATTACGATTGTCACAATCAGTTTCTTCTTCTCGCTGGAAAACCCGATTCATGTCTTTCGACAGAAAATGCTGACCGATGCCCTGACGGGAATGGGCTCACGGCACAGCTACGAAGATGATTTGAAGGACATGGAAAAGGAATTCGCCAAGGATAAGAGCCGAAAATATCTGTTTGCGTTCTGCGATATTAACCGCCTGAGAACGGTCAACAACCGGTACGGTCATCACGAGGGCGATCATTATATTTCCCTTGTGGCGGCACAGCTTGTCAAATGCCTGGTCAGCGCGCGCGGGATGTACCGGACCGGCGGAGACGAATTTGTCATCGTTTATGAAAATGTTCCTCTGGAGACGGCGGTCCGCGAGCTGAAAGCGGTTCAGGCCAATCTGCAGGTGTCGGGAACGGATTTGCCGTACGAACCGAGTGTGTCCGTCGGGTATGCGCTGTCCAATCCCGAATACAAGAGCCTGGATGCGGTCATCAAGGCGGCCGATTATGCCATGTATCAGAACAAAACGGAGTATCATTCCAATCAGACAACCGGAAAAGTGCACGGAGCGATGGTCAATCCGGAGGGGCTGACCAACCGCTTGTTTGATGCCATGTGTGTTACCAATGAGAAGAGCTATCCGTTTATTTGCAATATGGAAACCAATGTAACCCGTGTCTCTCCGGCATGGCAGAAGGAATTCGGTCTGTCGTCGGAGTTTCAGACGGATTTCAATACCGTATGGGTCAACCGGATTCATCCCGAAGATCGCCAGATGTATATGGACGATGTGACGGGCGTGCTGAGCGGGAAAAAGAAATATCATGAGTGTTCGTATCGGGCACTGAACGATCAGCACGAGTATGTCTATTGCACCTGTCACGGTTCCATTCTGCACAGCAACGAAGAGGATGAGCCGGATTTATTTGCCGGCTATATGATTAATTACGGACGGAAGAAACCTGAGGAAACGCTATGAAATCAAGAAAATTACCGATTCGGGGATGTTTGCTGGATCTGCATCTGCATCTGGACGGGGCCGTTTCGGTGTCCTCGGCCAGACAGCTGGCAGAGATTGCCGGCATTTCCGTGCCGGAGTCGGACGAGGAACTGGAACGCATGCTCCGGGTGCCGGAGGACTGCTGCAGTCTGAATGAATTTTTGGAACGGTTTGAGTTTCCGTGCTCCCTGCTGCAAACGGCGGAGGGGCTTCGCTTGGCAACGGAAAATCTGCTCCGGGAATTGACGGCACAGGGAATTATGTATGCGGAACTCCGGTTTGCACCGCAGAAATCAACCGATTGCGGGCTGACTCAGGAGGATGCGGTGAGAGCCGTGCTGGAGGGGATGAAGACGTCTCCGATTCCGGTGCGGCTGATTTTATGCTGCATGCGCGGCGGGAATCCGGGGGATAATCTGGAAACCGTTTCGGTTGCGGCAAAATACCGGAAAAACGGTGTCTGTGCGGTGGATTTGGCCGGTGCGGAAGCACTGTTTCCGACGTCGGATTATCGGATGCTGATGGAAGTTGCGGGAAGCCTCGGACTTCCGATTACGATTCATGCGGGAGAAGCGGCGGGACCGGACAGCGTGCGTGCGGCACTGGCGATGGGAGCCTGCCGAATCGGTCACGGAGTTCGCGCCTGCTCCGATCCGGACCTGGTCCGGGAACTTGCCGAAAAGCAAATCCCTTTGGAAATGTGTCCGACGAGCAACCGAAAAACCTGTGCGATTGCGGATATGGCGGAATTTCCGCTGCGAGCCTTCCTGGCCGCGGGCGTTTGCGTTACCGTCAATACGGATGATCCGTCGATTGAAGGCACTACCGAGGCGGAGGAACTGACGCTTGTATGGAACGAATTTCATTTGACGACGGAGGAGTTGCGGCAGCTGCTTCAGAATGCCGTGACGGCATCATTTGCATCGGAAGATGAAAAAATCAGGATGAGAGAGAGGATCGAGGAGGAATTTGCCTCCCTGTAAACGGTCATGAACAGGAAACTTGCGGGAACGATTCAACTGACACTGACGGCACTGATCTGGGGCGTGGCATTCGTCGCACAGAAGGCCGGAATGGATTATGTCGGGCCCTGGACGTTCAATTGTACGCGATTTGTTATCGGAGGAACGGTGCTGATTCCGGTGGTGCTGTTGTTCCGCCCGAAACGGACTGCGGAGGAACTTGCGGCCGGAACCGGCAGAACACCCGGAAACACGGCCGGAGCCGGCGGAAAATCGAATCCGGACTGCACGGCGGGACGTTCGGAGGAGCCTGCGGAACGGAACTCCGGGCGGATGAAAATGACGATCGTCGGCGGAATCCTGAGCGGTCTTTGCCTTGCGAGCGCATCCCTGTTTCAGCAGTACGGAATTATCGAAACGAGTGTCGGAAAGGCCGGATTTATCACGGCGCTGTATATTATTCTGGTGCCGTTTTTAAGCATTTTCCTGAAGAAGAAAACCGGGCTGTTTCAATGGATCAGTGCCGTCATTGCGGTGGTCGGCTTTTATGTTATGAGTATTCGCGGATACGAGAGCATCAACCGCGGAGATTTGCTGCTTCTGGTTTGTGCATTGCTGTTTTCGGTTCAGATTCTCGTAATCGACCGGTTTGTGGAGCATGCCAATCCGATTGCGATGAGCTGTGTTCAGTTTTTCACGAGTGCGGTTGTCTGCCTCGGAGGAATGATTGCGGAGCGGCCGTCGATGCAGAGCCTGCTTGACGCAAAGGTTCCGATTCTGTACGCCGGCGTTATGTCGTGCGGAATTGCGTATACGCTGCAACTGGTCGGACAGAAGAATCTGCCGCCGACTCCGGCGTCACTGCTGATGTCGTTAGAGAGCGTCTGGTCGGCGATTGCCGGTTTTGTCATTTTGCATCAGACGTTGTCGAAACAGGAGATTCTCGGATGTGTCCTCGTGTTTACCGGCGTCATTTTGGCGCAGCTGCCGACCCGGTCGAAAAACGGGACGGCGGGAAATGAAAAAGAATTGTCGGATGGAACGGAATGTGATATGATTTGATTGATACCCGAAAGAACAATTCCGAGGTGTATTTTGGGAGAAAGGAAAATCCGATGCCCGTTTGGGAGAATCGGATGATATGTGACAAAATGATTGATTTTGAGGAAGAATTGAAAAAGTTTGCTCCGAGTATGGAAATCAGCGAGGCGGAGGAGGCGGTTCTGAGCCGCGATATTACCGACGCAGCGGATGTGATTGAGCGGATTTTGCAGGAGAAGAAGGAACTGTAAGAGACCGAAAGCGGATTTCAACATTGGAGGAACGGTATGATTTGTCCTAAATGCGGTGCGAATATGACCATGAGCCGCGGTGTTTGCGCCAAATGCGGTTATGATATTGAAGTAAATCAGAAGACGAGAAAGTATTCCTGTTATTTTTACAATCGGGGTCTGGAGAAAGCGAGAAACCGCGATTTGTCCGGCGCTGCCGATATGCTTCGCCGTGCTCTGAAGACCAATAAGAAAAATGTCGATGCACGGAATCTTCTCGGTCTGATTTATTATGAGATGGGAGACCCGGTTTCCGCGATTCAGGAGTGGATCGTCAGCAAGAGTTTTCTGGAGGAAAATAATCCGGCAATCCGGTATCTGGAGGAGCTTCACCAGAATCCGGGCAAGCTTGACAGCCTGAATACGGCGATACGGAAATACAACGGTGCGGTGGATGCGGTTGCGCAGGATGGCGATGATTTGGCCATTTTGCAGCTGAAGAAGGCGGTCAGTCTGAATCCGAATTTTATCCGTGCATGGCAAATGCTGGCGATTTTGTACATGAAGCATGCCGAGATGGATAAGGCCAGAACCTGCCTGAAAAAGACCCTGGCGATTGATACAGCCAATACGACGTCAACGCGGTATTTGCGGGAAATTCGTGCCATGAACCGGGCGAATCGAAGACTGAAGGTGACGACGTCGGAACCGGACGAAGAGGAAATGACACCGGCAGCGGTGACCAAGACGTATGCCTCCTATCTGGAGGAAACGGATCACATCGATTACAAGGCTCTGATTTCCATGCTGGCGGGCATTTTCATCGGGATTATGGTTGTATATTTCCTGGTGATTCCCGGTGTGAAGACGGGCATGAAGGAAGAATTCAAAAAGACGCAGTCCGAATATGCGGAGCAGGCATCCCGGTATCTGACGGATATCGATTCCCTGGAGAAGGAGGCCCAGTCGCTCCGAAACAAGATCGAGCTGCAGGAAGTGGAACTCGAGTCGTCCAATTCGGAACTGGAGGATTTGCGTGACAAGGCGGGCGGTATCAACGTCTTCAACATGACGGCGTACTACCTGAATCTGAAGAAGCAGCTGCAGCCGACCCGTGAGGAGCTGTTCATTTTGCAGAAACGAATTGATGCGGTGTCGAAGGAAGAATTGGAAAACAGTTCGGCCAAGAGCATTTACGATACGGTTATTGCGGATTATCCGGATGCCAAGACGGTGACGATGGCGAGCTCCGAGCTGTACAACATGGGCCGTCAGATGTATGACAAGAACAAATATTCCGATGCGCTGGAATGCTTTATCTATTCCTATGAGAAATCGGCCGATAACGAAGAAAACATGTATTATCTGGCGAGAACCTATCAGCAGGTCAACGACAACGAGAACGCATTGAAATACTACAATGAGTATTTGGAGCGATTCCCCGAAGGAAAGTACGTCAACAGCGTGACCGGTTTGATCGAACAATTGAACAAATAAGCCGAACGGGACGGTTCGTTCGGATACGGAAAACGGATGCCATCCGCGGTAAGCGGGCAGCATCCGTTTTGTTTGTCATGAAATTGTGCGGTTCCGTTGTCCGGCCGGCAGTGACCCGAGGCCGGCTGCGAACGGTCCGATACCGGTCCGTACACCGGCAATCAGTACAGAAGGGATTGCAGCTTGTACCAGAACGGCGATGTGACCCGCTTGATGAGCAGCGGGATATAGGAATGACAGTCTTTGCAATGCAGGCAGACGGCGCGAACCGGAACCTGGTCGTCCGTTCGTATGATGTACGGATGCCGGGAAACGAAGCGAATCTTCTTGATTTGCGCACCGCGGTTGAATTCGTACTCATTTTTCTCCATATTGTCCGGTGAGGATACCGCAAAATCCCAGACGACTCCGTCGGAAGCCTTGCAGAGATTTCGGAACGCAAACGTTTTGTTGTATTGCGTTGTGAGTTTGCGCCATGCGGTCAGCAGCACAAAATCGGTAATTCGGCCGGGACTGGACCGGGATTCCTGCTGCCTGTGAACGACTTCCTCGAGCCATTTGGTCTGGCTGCGGTAAACGTGTAAAATGAATCCCAGGAACTGGCGGAGGGATTCCTGCGTCCAGTAGGTGCAGTGCGGCGAAGCGATTTCGTTTAAAAATTCGGAACTCTCCGTGCAGGTGCAGGCAAAATCGGTGTCGTCCATCGAAATTTTGCCGGGATTTTCAAAAAGAAGAACATCGCTGTCGCACAGATAGCAGTGGTCGAGATTTTTCTGTTTCATAAATGCGTACAGCGAAAAATGACGTTCCATACGCAGGAGGTCCAGCTCGTTCGAACCGTTCGCTTCCCCGATGGGTTTATAGACGGACCGAAATTCCTCAAGCTCCGACGCACCGCAGAGGTCGGCGTCGTACCAGTTGCCGATAAAGCCGCGGTTGTCCTCATTTCCGAGAAGAACAATGTTGCGGTAGCCGCAAACGGAACCGGCCTGACGAAGAACCGACGAAAGATACGGTTCCCGGCCCTTGTGGAAGAATACAACCGGGCAAAGGCCCGTCAGATCGCGGTCGATGACGGGGTAGGTAATCCGGTCGGGTGCCGCAAAGAACAGATACAGGTACATCGGGTAAAATGCGGAATACAGTCGGAGAATGTCAAAATATTCCCTGGCCGTGAACGTATAGCCGCAGAGCAGGATGCAGACCAACGCCAAAACATCGGCAAAATAACGCTCCTCCCGGGAGGCATTGCGCCAGTCGGTGCGAATGATAATCCGGAATTTGGAAATGAGTCCGATGACGGTGACAATCTGAGCCGCCGCCAAAATCGGCAGCACCGGATTGGTGGCCTTGAAAAAGACTTCTACGGGGAACAGACAGCGCAGCCATGTAAACAGGGAATCCAGCAGAAAATAAGTGACATGCGCCATATAATTTTCATCCGGGAACACACGCGGAAGAGAAACCTCCGACATATTGTTCGGACGGAGTGCAAACAGCTTTTCGGTGAAATGACCGTCCTGGTACAGGAGGCAGAACACCGCAACCAAAACGACAACGACGCGGATGCCCCAAATATCGCTTTTCTGCCAGAGCCGAACCAGTGCATACAAAGGAATCAGCATCAAAACCGTGTGCGACAGGAAAATGCCGTACAAAAGAATCAGCGCCGCACTGAGCGTGTACCGGATTACCGCGCTGCGAATGCGCAGCAGGGTCATCAGAACGGCGCAGAACAGAACGGTCAGAAGCAGCTTTGACGGCTGAAGGACGAACAGAAGATCCAGCCCGAGCAGCAGGGAATAGAGGAAAAACCGGATTCGGCCCGTAACGCCGATCAGAGCGACCGTGTACAGGTACAAAACGGACGCCAGAGCCAGTCCGCCGAGGAAATACAGCGAATAGGACAACTGCGGCAGCGAATGCGACGCCAGCCAGTCGTTCAGCCGGTAAAAGTCCGAGGTCATTGTCCGGAAAACATCGGATTCCTTCAGAAAATCGTATAAAACGGTATAGAACAAAAGGCCGTAAAGCACAAGCTTCGCGGCGGCAATCAAAATGACTTTGTAATATGCGGAATCGCGCAGAAAGGCTTTGGCCGGCTTCTGTGCGGGAACTTTTGCAGCATCGTTTTCGGGCATGATGACCCTCCTTGTACATGCATGATGAAATGCGGAACTGCGGGAACGGAATTCGCCGCGCATCCTATGATATTTTACATAGTTTATGACGTTTTGTAAAGGAGTTCTGTTTTGAAAATGACGTGCCGCTGCCGCACCCGGCGGACCGGAAAGCGTCGTTCTTCCGTGAAATGTTGCATAATAATGTGAATTTTTTGTGGTAATGAGCATAAGGAACATATTATTGGTTTACTTTTTTCGGTCTTTTATGTTATAATAATGTATCACCGGAGAAGTTGGAATTTCTTTGGAAACACGGTTTGATAAGGCCGTGAAAATCCTGTATACGGCTTTCGAAAGACGGTGCCTTTCGAAAGCGGAGGCGGAAATCCGGTGAATTGAGAGAGACTGCACACAAATCGAGGTATGCATGAGAGAAAAGAGAATGACAAGTGCATATAGAATCCGATGGGCAAGATCATTTATGATGTTGCTTTTATGTGTTGTTGTCGGGACGTTGATTCTGGCGAAGCGTTGTGCTGCGGATACGGCGGAACCGAGTCGGAGCGGCCGGATTGCGATGACTCAAACAGACGCATGTGACCGGGCTGTGATGCTTCCGACAAGTGTGTGTGACCGGGTTGCGGCGGCAAACGGAACGACCGGGTCGAATGCTGTGAGCAAAGTGACCGACGAAATCCGGCCGGATACGGAACCTGTGGAAGCAACGCCGACACCGGTGAATCAGCAGGATGTCCAGAACAGAAAAAATTTTGTGATGGAAAAATATGCACTCGGGGTAATTCTGGCGAGCGGCATTACCATCGGCATGCTGATTGTTCTGTTTTTGTACTGGAACCGCAAGACCGGAGGAAACCGGTTCTAAGAAGCCGTCGGGTTGCCAACGGACCTTGTTCCGAGGCGGTGTGGGACGTCGGATGCGCGGATTGCCGAAAGTGCGCGTCCTGCATCGATACAATGTGAATACGGTAATGATACGAGGCTGAAAAGGCCTCGTCTTTTTACGTTACGGGACATCATCCCGTAACGTAAAAACGCTCCGCGGGGATGCGCACGCTTTTGCAGCGGTATTTTGTCGCTGTCGCGACGCAAAAGCGGCGCGGCATATCGCAGGCGATATGCCATCCCGGGTTTTCGGCACGGAGGGACGATTGGGACATCATTTAAATGACGAAAACAGTTGACTGACAGGCAAGAATAGCGTACTATATATCCTGTAATTTCAGTTATGAATCCTTATTGGTGGAGGTATTTGGAATGGAGATCGAAAACAATACGGGGAAGTCGTACGGTTCCGCGATTGCGGCAGTTATTATTACGCTTGTGGTAGCACTGGCCTGTATCGGAGTTGCGTTCGGACAGCGAATCAGTCATAAGCGGAAAGCGGAACGCTATCAGAAGGTGACCGGACGGATTGCGGATGTCGAGAAGACCTTTCACAAAGGCAAAACGACACAGTATCCGGTGTATGAATATGTTGTCGACGGTCAGACGTACCGGTACACGGCGAACAGTTCCTCCGGAGTGCAAATCGAGGTCGGACGGCATGTGACGATTTATTACGATCCGGAAAATCCCAATGAGGCATATACCGATGACCGCACAAGCAGCCTGTTTCTGCCGCTTCTGATTATGGGCGGTTTTTTCGGCGCGATCGGACTGCTGATTCTCGTCAACGTCGTATTGAACATTCCGCCGCAGCTTCGCGGATTTTTGACCGGCATTTTTATTGCGGCGGTTTTTTGCGGAATTCCGGTCGGGGTATTTCTGCTGCATGTGGAATTGACCCTCTTCAAAAAGATTGCGCTCATCGTATTGATGGCAATCGGTATTCTCTGCCTGATGGGGGCATTTATTTCGCTGTTTTCCGATCCGGAAACCTTGGAGAAGAAAACGAACGAATCATATAAAAAAATTGAAATAATAGGAAATAAGGCAACCGAATTTACGGAGAAAGAGAAAGAAAAAATTCGGCGGGTCAAAGTATGGTATCGCCGGATTTCGATTATTTTGAGCGTCTGTCTGTTGGTCGGAATGGTGATTTTCATAGTTGTTCTCATAAATAAAAGCAAAAATTCGTCCGACGGGGAACTTACGGAGGAACTCATCGCCAAAAGTGTCGGATGTTCCGTGGAAACCCTTCCGGAGTATGTTGTTTTTGAGCGTGTTGTGACGAAAATTGTCGGTGACCGGTATTATTTTGAGGCGACGGCGGGCCTTCCGAATTCGGTGGGAACGAAGGAGACTTATTCGGTCGGGCAGCATGTGTACTGGATTGAGGTTATCGGCAGAAATCCGATCCTTTGCGACATGGAGAAATTCAGCTATAACGGTGACCGGATTCCGGCCAATTCCGGCTGGTACAATGCGGAAGGAAAATGCTATCTGACCAAGGATTTCCTGCGGAGATATCTGGAAGGGGAACCGGAAGAAGTGGTTTCGGTGACGGTTACGGAAATGACCGAAACCGGCATCGAGGCGGAGTTTGAAGACGGCAGTCGGAAAAAGCTGAAGATTGCCGAGGAAACACGGCCGTATTACGATGATATTGCGGTCGGTGATACGGTTTACTGGGTCAGAACATCGAACGGCGGCGCGGCGGTGTTCAGTACGAAAATGTACTGTACGGAGTAATTTGCCGGAACGGGAACCTTTACGATGTGATGAAACGGGGCCCTTTGTAAAACGAAAACTCTTATAACGCGATAAAAAGGGAACTGCTAGCAACGGGCTTTACCGATCACGGTAGAGCCGATTGCTAGCAGTCCCCTGCGCGTAATATAAAGAGGAAAGAAAATCAGCGAATTTGGGTCAGAGGGGCGGTTCCGGAAATCAGGCGTTTGCCTTTGGCAGCAGCCAGTTCGGAAACGGATACGATTTGAAATCCCTCTGAAATCAGATACGGCAATGCATCCCGCACCGCATCCACGGTGAACTGATAGGTTGCATGCATCAAAATGATGTCGCCGTCCTTGGCTTTACATAATTGGTTGTATACGGACTCGTAAGAGCCTTTGTTCCAGTCACCGGTATCGAGACTCCAGTTGACCAGCGGAACTTTGATTACGGACTGTACGCTCGAATTGGAACTTCCGTACGGAGGCCGTACCAGAAACTGTGAAATTCCCGTAATCGACTCCAACAGCGAGCGGGTCTTTTCAATATCGGAAGCAACAAATTCTTTGGTGTTCTGAGTCAGGTATTTGTGAGACCAGGAGTGATTGCCAAGCTCCGAGCCTTCCGCGATGACCCGCTTCAGTTCATCCTCGTAGGCTTTGGTATATTTGCTTCCCCAAATAAAAAATGTCGCATGAGCACCATGCTCTTTCAAAATGTCCAATATCGTATTGTAATGGACGGTCGGACCGTCGTCAAAGGTAAATGCAATCAGTTTTTTGGACGTGTCGATGCCGGACAGGTCAATCGACGAGGTGTCCCACAAAACAAACGGCGCTTCGGTCGGAGCCGGAGTTTCGGTCGGAGCCGGAGTTTCGGTCGGAACCGGTGCCTCGGTCGAAGCCGGTGTTTCGGTCGGCTCGGGAGACGGATTGTCCGTCTGGATGCCGGAACCGGTCGGGACATTTTCCGAATCGGTACGTGGTTCGGATTTCGAACAGCCCGCACAGAACAGCAGTCCTGTCAGTATCAATAACACAATCAGTTTTTTTCGCATGGATATCACCAATCATTCCGATTCAAAATTTGTATTACTATTATTATAGCAAAAGGAAAAAAATAATCAAATAAAAATTCAATAATCCAAACAAAAACGAATCGCCCGGAAGAGAAGTCTTCCGGGCGAATGTTTTGTTTACATTTGTTTCTTGACCACGGTATATTCATTGCCGTAGCGGAAAAAGGGACAATCAAAGGTCTGACCGAGCATAAAATGTGCCATTTCATCCTCGTCGAGATCTTTGCCGCAGCAGTAGCATTCATAATCCTCGTCGTATTCATAATACATGCAATAGTCGCAATTGGCAGGGATTTTGGATTCGTTCATGAAAATACCTCCTGGTTGGCGGATTGCTTATTCGGTGGGTGTTGTACCGGGATCCACATCGCCGCCGGCACCTCCGGTGTGAACATTGCAAATCGTATTGCTTTCGTAGTAGGTACGCAGCGTCTCCGGGATAATGTATTTGGTATCCCATGTTCCGCCATGCTCGAGGGCATACGGAGTTTCAATCTTGGTTCGGTAAATCTTCTCCACCGCGTTCGGACAATTTTCGCTTGCAGGCATTCCGGAGTCGGGGCATACCGATATTTTCACGTGACAGGTACAGGTTTCATACGGAACCGTACCCTTTGCAAAATACTCGGTTGCAACACAGCTGCCTTCCGGATCCTTATCACAAAGGTCGGGAACGGCAAGCTTACCGCATTTGCGGCAGATTGTTGCGGATACAATGGAAGACGGTCGTTCAAAGGTTCCGGTTGTGTATTCCTTGACGGAATGAACTTCTTCCATGATATTTCTCCACATATACCGGTAATAGGTCGTATTTTTCTGCTCAAACTCGTAATCGAATCCGGACCAGATGGCAGCGCAGTAATACGGAGTAAATCCGGCAAACCAAAGAGCTACGTTATCGTGTGCGGTACCGGTTTTTCCGGCAACGTCCACCTTCAGTTTGGAGAAGGCACTGGCGGTACCGGTACCTTGCGGGCTTTTGGTGGTATCCACCATGGCGTTGGTCAGCAGATATGCCGTCGAGGATTTCATAACCTGAGTGGACGAAACCTCATTGTTCAGGAGCAGATTACCGTCGTAATCATATACCTTGGTATATAATCTCGGGACGTTGTACACACCTTTGTTTGCGATGGCGGAGTATGCAGCGGTCATTTCCAATACGGAACAACCGTTGGTCAGACCACCGAGTGCAAGGGCGGAGTTGACGTCGTTGGCAGGTCCTTCGGTAACGATATTCTTGAAGCCGAGCTTTTGCAGATAGTCGATACTGATTTTCGGCGTGACATAGTCCAGACAGCGCACGGCAACGACATTCATGGAATGATAAATGCCTCTACGAATGGAGGAAAGTCCTTCAAATCCGGTGCTGTACCAGTTGATGACCGCTTTGTCACTGCCTTTGTACTGATAATAGGAATCGTCAAATACGGTGGCCAGTGTACAGTCACAGGCATCGATCGCCGGAAGGAACGAAGCCAGAACCTTGAATGTGGAACCGGCCTGCAGATGTCCCTGCGTAGCACGGTTTGTGGTACGCTGGCCTTCCTTCGGACCGCGTCCGCCGTAGAGGGCAACGACATCTCCGTTTTTGGGATTCATGATAACCATGGCGCATTGCGGTTCCAGAATAATCGGGCGGTTTTCCACCACGGTAAATTCGGTGTTCGGATAGTCCAGCTTGATTTCGGCCAGACAGGCGGCACGGAATTCTTCCAGTTTGTCGTTCAAATCCTGAACATTAACCGTATACTGACTGATTCCGGACGATCCGGAGCCGGTTTCATGGTAATAAAGTTTCTGACTGTCTTTGAAATTCCGGAAATAGTTCAGGAAATCATCCCGGTGGAAATGCTTGGAAACCGAGCCGTCTTTGGCAACGATGGACATAGCATAATCGTGAGTCAGTTCATAATAGGAACCCGGTTTTCCGCCGTTCGTGGTGTTCTTGCCGCCAACCAGTTCCGGAAAGTTGGATTCGTCGGTAAAATACCGGTCCATAATTTCCTGGATTTCGGGATCCTGTGTAGAATATATGGTAAGTCCGCCGGTGTACAGGAGACGGTTGGCTTCCACGGAGGATTTTCCGTGTGCAATCAGATCGGCCAAAAGCTGTTCGAACAGGGCATCGACAAAGTAGGAGTTGGTCGAGTCTTCAATGGCCGAACGGACTTCCGCCTGCGCATGCAGGCGCGCATAGGTTTCCTCGGTATCGGCGATTGCTTCGTCATACTGTTCCTGGGTACAGAAGCCGGCATTCAGCATATTGGAGAGACAGGCTTCGCGACGTATCCGGTTGTCCTCTTCGCAGCTTTCGTTTCGAAGCGGATTCAAAAAGGTCGGGGAGTATGCAATCGGCGCAATGACGGAAGCTTCCGAAATCGTCAGCTCCGAAACGGTTTTGCCGAAGTATTTCTCGGCCGCTTCTCCGATACCGGTAGCACCGTTACCGAGATTGAGACCATTGAGATAATATTCCAGAATCTCTTCCTTGGACAGCTTGTCTTCCAGCTGAACGGCCAGATACTGTTCCTGCACCTTACGCTTGATCTTGTCGATTCGGTTTTGCTCGTCACCACCGCCGAAAACCGTGTTCTTCAGCAGCTGCTGGGTGATGGTACTGGCACCGTATTTCAGATCACGGTCCTTGATAACGGAAAATGCGGCACGGAAAATACCGCGAATATCGATTCCGTTATGCTCGTAAAAACGCTCGTCCTCCATGGCAACAAAGCAGTTTCGGATATCTACCGGAATCTCGTCGATGGGAAGATAAATACTGTTGGTTCCCTGACCGGCGAGCTGTTTGATTTCATTGCCGCGGACATCGTAAATTACGGATGCGTGTGCCTGAGGGGCAGCCTTGACGTCGTCGATGGGCGGAGCGACGGACAGAATTCCTTCAAATGCACCGTAGGCGGCAATGGATCCGACCACGATAATCAGCGCGACCGCGACCAGGGCTAAACGGATCAGCATAACCCGCCCGAAGGTCAGAAATCGTTTCGACGGAGATTTCAAGGATTTCTGCTTTTTGATTGTATTGTAGTGATTAAAGTTCATTTATAATTCCTTTCTGACAGCCAAATGCAAAATTTTTCCCATGCACAAAGTATAACACGATTGCCGCGACAAGTAAACCGGACAACTGTTACAGTTGTGTTACAGATGGGGGAAAAGCTGTTACAAAAGTGTTAATTCTGTTTTTTTGACGGTGCCGGACCGAGAATCCGGAACTCTCCTTCGACGTCGGTGTACATCACCGGATCGCCGAATTCCAGGACGGCTTTTCCTTGAGTGGCATCCGATACGGCGGATCGGAAGGAAGCCAAATCGTCTTCGGAAAGCAGCAGGGATGTCGTGACCGATTCCGCATATTCGGTCGAAAGAACGGGAATGCCGGAGGTCGCCGTCAGATACTGAAGCTTTCCGATTCCGTTATAATCGGTTCGAACGGTAACCGGTACGGCTTCCGCTTTCGTTGCGACAATACAGTTCCGAAGCCCTTCGCGGACGGCATCGCCGTATGCGCGGACGAGCCCGCCGGTGCCCAGCAGAATTCCACCGAAATACCGTGTTACAACAACGCAGACATCGTGCAGTTCCTCGTGCTGCAAAATGTCCAGCATCGGGCGTCCGGCCGTGTGCGGCGGTTCTCCGTCGTCACTGCAGCGGGTGAGCTCGCCGGAATTGCCGAGAATCATGGCAGTGCAGTTGTGACGGGCATCCCAATACTGCTTTCGGATGCGTTCCACAAAGGCTGTGGCTTCGTCTTCGGTTGTGACGGGTTCGATGGTGGCGATAAAGCGGGATTTTTTCTCGATAATTTCCCCGCAGCCGCCCCGATACAGATAGCGAATCGGTGCTTTCACGGCAGCTCCTTTCGTCGGTGTGTTTTCTTGACTTTTTTGTGACTTATGGTAAACTGAAACAGATGGGAATGCGGTTGCAGGAGTTCGGCAGAACCGTCCGAACCCGGAGCGGAACCTGTCGACACGGCAGAACCGTCCGAAACCGGAGCGGAACCTGTCGACGTGGCAGAACCGTCCGAACCGGAGCGGAACCCGTCGATACGGCAGAACCGGAATTCCCTGACGGGAGTCAGCGTACCTGATTGATTTCCGATATATATTGGATTCCGAGGGAACGAAGCCGTTCCGACAGCTCTTCTTCGGAAATGCCTTCGTTGATCGCAAGTTCTTCCAGCGTATAATCGTAATCGCGTAGCTTCATATTGATGTAGCTTATCAGCATGGAAGGATCGGATGGAAGCATGGCAGTCAGTCCTTTCGGTATAAATTCGGTCCGGTTTTCAGACCGTAACCGACAACATCGTAACACAGTTAGGAACAGAAAACAATGAATTTATTTGAATATATGAAGGAACAGAACGGAGAAAAAACGGCTCCGCTGGCATCCCGGATGCGTCCGCAGACCCTGGAAGACATTGTCGGTCAGGATCATATTATCGGAACAGACAAGCTTCTGTACCGGGCAATTCGCGCAGACCGGCTGAGCTCCGTCATTTTCTACGGGCCGCCCGGAACGGGAAAAACGACAATCGCCAAGGTGATTGCCAACACGACGAAAAGCGAATTTCGCCAAATCAACGCGACCTCGGCCGGCAAGAAGGATATGGAGGACGTGGTGGAAGAGGCCCGGCAGCGGTTTGCGCTGGAAGGCCGGAGAACGATTTTGTTTATCGATGAAATTCATCGGTTCAACAAGGGTCAGCAGGACTATCTGCTGCCGTTTGTAGAGGACGGAACCATCATTTTGATCGGTGCGACGACGGAAAATCCGTACTTTGAGGTGAACGGTGCACTGCTGTCACGATCCATTATTTTGGAACTGAAGCCGCTGACACGGGAGGATATCCGGGAACTGTTGAAACGGGCCGTTTCCGATGAGAAACACGGGCTCGGAATGTTTCGGCTGGACGTCAGCGAGGAGGCTTTTGAGCATATTTCGGATATGGCCAACGGGGATGCGCGGAAGGCGCTGAACGCATTGGAACTCGGGGCACTGACCACAAATCCGGGAACGGACGGCGTGATCCGGATTGACCTTGCGGTGGCGGAAGAGTGCATTCGCAGGAGAGCTTTGAAGTATGACAAATCGGGCGATAACCATTATGATACGGTATCGGCCTTTATCAAGAGCATTCGCGGGTCCGACCCGGACGCCGCATTGTATTATCTGGCCCGGATGATTGAGGCCGGGGAAGATTTGAAATTCATAACGAGACGTATGATGATTTCCGCCTGCGAGGATGTCGGAAATGCGGATCCGCAGGCACTGCAGATGGCGGTTGCGGGAGCGTTGGCAGCAGAGCGGATCGGCATGCCGGAATCGGTTCATATTCTCGGAGAGGTTGCGACGTATCTGGCCTGCGCACCGAAGAGCAATTCGGCGTCTTCGGCGGCTTTTGAGGCATTGCGTGTGGTACGGGAACAGGGCAACCCGAAAATTCCCGTTCCGCTGCAGGACGCGCATTACGGCGGGGCATCCCGACTCGGACACGGGGAAGGATATTTGTATTCACACGATTTTCCGAACCATTATTCCGGACAGCGGTATTTGCCGGAGGAACTGGAAGGAACCGTATTTTATAAGCCCGGTGAGCTTGGCTACGAAAAGACCATGAAGGAGTGGATGGAGTGGCTGAAGCGGGGCGCGAAAGGAGACCGAAATGAGACGTAAATTTCCGAAAGTGCTGGCAGGTCTGACCATTCTGCTTGTGCTGGCCGGCATCGTTGTGATGTTTGTTGGAGGGATTACACAGATTAAGGGATTGTGGGAACTTGGAATGTTCTTCGTCATCATCATTCCGATGTTTTCCTGGGTCATGCTTGCGATTTACAAGCGGGTTCATGCCGATGAGGATTTGATTTTGCAAATGCAGGAAGAGCAGGAGAAGGCCAATGCCGCCAAAGCAGCTTCGAAGGAGCCTGCCGATGAGACGGCGCGGGAGACCGCAGCCGATGACGCCGAGACCAAATAAAGGAGACGCATATGGCGCAGAAAAATCGATATGCGGGAGCGGTTCGTTCCGGGCGAAGGTCCGGAATCAAGCGGGCCAGACGAAGACGCAAGCTGCTGTTGCTTTGCATCGGCTTTGTGATTTGCGCGGGTCTGGGCTTTTGGACGTACCGTTCCATTGCAAAAACCGAAAAGCCGGCAATCATTTTGCCGACGCCGACTCCGCCGGTTAAGGTAAAGGACATGACCGGAACCGATTTGGAGGTGGCGCTGCCGTATCGGCTGTATACGGAACGGTACACGAGCGGATTTTCGGAGGATGCCCTCTGGATGGAGGATTTTGACGATACCCGCAAGGCCCGCAATATCAAGGGCATGTATTTGACGGCGGATGTTGTCAACAAAAAACTGGATTATATTCTGAATCTGCTGGACACCACGGAGCTGGATGCGATTGTCATCGACGTGAAAAATGATGACGGCTCCATCACGGTTCATACCGATTCCCCGATGCTGGCCGAGATTAACAACACGCATATTCTGATTCAGGATATGCCGGCGCTGATTCAGACCTTCAAGGAACACGGGGTGTATTGCATCGCCCGGGTTGTATGCTTCCGTGACATTTTCACGGTGCGAAACAAATCGGAATTCGGCGTGCATATGCCGGACGGGTCCATGATGAAGGATAACAGCGGCTATACCTGGATGAATCCGTTTAATCAGGATGTCTGGGAGTATTTGACGGAAATCGGCCGTGAATGTGCGAAAATGGGATTTGACGAGGTCAACTTCGACTATTGCCGATTCTCCACCGACAGTAAGGTGAAGGAGGCGGATTACGGCAAAGAACTGACCCGTGAAAATAAGGAAGAAGCCATTACGGGCTTTGTCCGGTACGCCTGTGAGAATCTGAAGCCGCTCGGCGTATTTGTATCCGTCGACGTATTCGGTGTCGTTTTGAGCAGTGAAATCGACGCGGCGGCCGTAGGACAGAATTATGCGGACATGTCGTCGTACCTGGATTACATTTGTCCGATGGTATATCCGTCCCATTACGGAAACGGATATTATAATCTGAAAGTACCGGATGCGGAACCGTATCCGCTCATTTACAATGCGATGCAGGACTCCAAGAAGCGTCTGGCCGTCAATGTGGCAAAGGGACGGTGCGCAAAGGTGCGGCCGTGGCTGCAGGCATTTACCGCGACATGGGTCAAAGGACATATCGAGTACGGCGGCAAGGAACTGCGCGACCAGATCAATGCGACCTACGATGCGGGCTATACGGGGTGGCTTTTGTGGAATGCGGCCGGCGCGTACGGAACGTATGAAAGCGGTTTGGAGAAGGAAAATGAGTCCGGAGGCGGCACGGAGTAGCATCCGACGGGCAACACCGGCCGAGGAACGGTATCCCCGTGATGTCGGGAAGCCGGCGGGACATAAAGAAAGATAATAACACGGAACAGAAGCGGCAGCCATGCCGACATTGACCCGGAACGGGAGATGCCGGAGGCTGCCGTTTGTATTGTTCGGGAAGAACACGGCCGTGCGGCACATTTTCACTGCTTCGCCGAAAGGAATGAGAAATTTATAAAGGATTCCCGGTTTTCCTATTGATTTTTGGAAACGGACGTGATATTGTTATACATGTAATAGAACAAGCGGACATATGGGAGAGGTCCGTGAAAGGGTGATGAGAGATGAATATCAATAAATTTACACAAAAATCCATGGAGGCCGTTCAGAGTGCGGAGAAGCTTTGCGATGAATACGGCAATCCCGAGCTGAAGTCGGAACATTTGCTGTATGCGATGCTGTCGGACAGCGAAGGACTGATTCCGAGACTGCTGACGGGCATGGATATCGAAAATGCGGTGTTTACGGCGCAGGTACGGGGACTGATTGAGAGAATGCCGAAGGTTCAGGGTGCGGAGCTGCGCATTTCCCAGGAGATGAATCGCGGGCTGATGTACGCCGAGGACGAAGCGAAGGCGATGGGGGATTCCTATGTCAGCGTAGAGCATTTGTTCCTTAGTATGATGAAGAACTGCGGTCGGGAGCTGGCGGAGGTATTTCGCAGCTTCGGAATCGACCGCGAGCGTTTCCTGAAGGCGTTGGCCAAGGTGCGCGGCAATCAGTCGGTGACCTCGGATAATCCGGAGGCGACCTATGAAAGTCTGAGCAAATACGGGTACGATCTGGTGGAGCGGGCGAAAGCGCGGAAACTGGACCCGGTTATCGGACGGGATGCCGAAATCCGAAACGTCATTCGGATTCTGTCGAGAAAAACGAAGAACAATCCGGTTCTGATCGGGGAACCCGGCGTCGGAAAGACGGCGGTTGTCGAGGGACTGGCTCAGCGAATTGTGGCCGGGGATGTTCCGGAGGGCCTGAAGGATAAGAGCATTTTCGCTCTGGATATGGGCGCACTGGTGGCGGGAGCCAAATACCGCGGCGAATTCGAAGAACGTCTGAAGGCGGTTCTCGAGGATGTCAAAAACAGCGACGGACGCATTTTGCTGTTTATCGATGAGCTGCATACGATTGTCGGCGCCGGCAAAACGGAAGGCGCTATGGATGCCGGCAACATGCTGAAGCCGATGCTGGCCCGCGGAGAACTGCACTGTATCGGAGCGACGACGCTCAATGAATACCGTCAGTACGTGGAAAAGGATGCGGCACTGGAGCGCCGGTTCCAGCCGGTTATGGTGGCGGAGCCGAGCGTTGAGGATACCATCAGCATTTTGCGAGGACTGAAGGAACGGTATGAGGTATATCACGGCGTGAAAATATCGGACGGGGCTCTGGTCAGTGCGGCAATGCTGTCGAACCGTTATATCAGCGACCGGTTCCTGCCGGACAAGGCCATCGATCTGGTGGATGAGGCGTGCGCGCTGATTAAGACCGAGCTGGATTCGATGCCGACGGAAATGGATGAAGCCAAACGGGCGATGATGCAGCTGGAAATCGAAGAGGCGGCCCTGAAAAAGGAAGAGGATGCCCTCAGCCGCGAACGTCTGGAGGCACTGTCCCGGGAATTGGCACAGGCCCGCGAGCAGTGGGAAGCGGACAAGGCTCTGTGGGACAGAGAAAAGTCCGATTTGGAGGAAATCCGGACATTAAAAGAAGAAATCGAAGAAGTCAACCGCAAGATTGAGGAAGCACAGCGGGTGTACAATCTGGAGCGTGCGGCCGAATTGACATACGGACGTCTTCCACAGCTGAAGCAGCAGCTGAAGGACGCCGAAGAACGAATTCGCGAAAAAGGCCATACTATGGTTCATGAAACCGTGGATGAGGACGAAATTGCCCGTATCGTATCCAAATGGACCGGAATTCCGGTTGCCAAGCTGAATGAAAGCGAGCGAAATAAAACCCTGCATCTCGGGGACGAGCTGCATCGTCGGGTTATCGGACAGGACGAGGCGGTTGCCCGCGTCACGGAAGCAATTATGCGGTCCAAAGCGGGAATCAAGGACCCGAACCGGCCGATCGGCTCCTTCCTGTTCCTCGGTCCGACCGGTGTCGGAAAAACCGAGCTGGCGAAGGCATTGGCGGAGGCTCTGTTTGACAACGAAGCCAGTATGGTGCGGATTGACATGAGTGAATATATGGAAAAATATTCGGTATCCAGACTGATCGGAGCGCCGCCCGGATATGTCGGCTACGACGAAGGCGGTCAGCTGACCGAGGCGGTTCGCCGAAAGCCTTACAGTGTCGTGCTGTTTGACGAAGTGGAAAAGGCACATCCGGACGTCTTTAACGTGCTTTTGCAGGTTTTGGATGACGGACGGATTACGGATTCGCAGGGACGGACGGTGGATTTTAAGAACACCATTTTGATTATGACGTCCAATCTCGGTTCGGAGTATCTGCTTCACGGGGTGCGCGAGGACGGAACCATTGAAGAGGAGTGCGTGGAGTCGGTTATGCGTGAGCTGAAGGCTCATTTTCGCCCGGAATTCCTGAATCGACTGGACGAAACGGTTATGTTCCGTCCGCTGACAAGAGACAATATCCGCGCGATTATCGGGCTGCTGAGCGAGCAGCTGAACCGTCGTCTGCACGAAAGACAGATTTCGGTTCGGTTTACGGACGAGGCGATGGATTTGGCATGCGAGCAGGCGTACGATCCGGTGTACGGTGCGAGACCGCTGCGCCGGTATTTGCAGACGTATGCGGAGACGCTGAGTGCACGAATGATTTTGGAAGATCAGGTTCATGCCGGGGATACGATTGTGCTGGATGTTTTGGACGGCCAAATGGCAGCGCATGTGGAAACCGTCTGACGGCGTTGGCAAGTGAAGTTTGCCTTCGGCGAGTGAAGTTCTGCGCTGCGCGCAGAGTGATGTTTGCCTTCGGCGAGTGAAGTTTGCCTTTGGCGAGTGAAGTTTGCCTTCGGCAAGTGAAGTTCTGCGCTACGCGCAGAGTGAAGAGGATGGATACTGTGATGATACACTGGAATACCGAAGCGGAAATATGGAAGGGCGTGACCAATCTGCCGATTGTCCTCGGCGGGCTGGTTTCCGTTTGGATGCTTGGAAAAACCAAAACCGTGCAGAAACTGCAAAAACGCAAGTGGCTCGAGGTGATGATGCAAGTCATTTTCGGCGCTTTGGGCGGGACGGCAGTTCACTGCCTGACGTTCGGAAAAGCGGAAAACGTGTTCTGGATTGTTCTGTATCTGATTTTGTTTCAGCTGTCCGAAGGAATATCGGAGCTTTTACTGCTGATTTTTGCGGAGGAACCGAAGGAACGATACCGGCGATGTGTCAAATGGTATCGAATCGGTGAAGCGGTGTTGTATGTACTTGCCTGCATTCTTCTGTTCACCCCGTTTCGGGACGTTTTGATGCTGTATCTGTACGATTTGGGAGTGCTTTTGACCACGGCGATTGTTTTGATACGGAATCGGCATGCGGCAAATGACGGGACCGGGACGCTGCGGCGGATTTTTGCGGGGCTGTTGGTTCTGGCTGTCGCAGTGCTTGTCGGAACGGTGTTTGAGAAAACCGTTTACATTATGAAAATTCCGGTCAACGGAGTGCTTTTTGAGCATATTCTGTTTGCCGTTGCGGTTATTTTGTTCGGCACGGCCGGTCGGAAATCGCTGCGGCACGGATAATTTTCAAACAAAAACGCCTCCGCTTCACCGGATACAAACGTCCGGGTCGGCGAAGGCGTATTTTTTCTTGTTTTCGGTCGGAATTCCGGGGATGTCGGCTGAAGAACCGCGAACCTGCCGGACGGGACTTATTTTGCTTCGATATACTTAAGAGCGGTCAGAAGTTCTGCGGACAGAACGGCGCCGCCGGCAGCACCACGCTTGGTGTTGTGGGACAGACCGACAAACTTCCAATCGTAGAGAGAATCTTCACGAAGACGGCCTGCGCAAACACCCATACCGTTTTCGGTATCGCGGTCCAGATTGCACTGCGGACGGTTGTCTTCTTCAAAATAGGTGATGAACTGCTTGGGAGCGCTCGGAAGTTCCAGCTCCTGCGGAATGCCGCGGAAATTCTTCCATGCTTCCAAAATCTGTTCCTTGGTCGGCTTCTTCTTGAAATTGACAAATACGGCAGCGGTGTGTCCGTCGGAAACGGGAACACGGATGCACTGCGTGGTAATCAGAGGAGAGTTTGCCTTGACAATCTGATCATTTTCGATATGACCCCAGATTCGCAGCGGTTCCTGCTCACTCTTTTCCTCTTCTCCGCCGATGTACGGAATGACGTTGTCAATCATTTCCGGCCAGTCACGGAAGGTCTTGCCGGCACCGGAAATTGCCTGATATGTCGTGGCAACAACCTGAGTGGGCTCGAACTCGCGAAGCGCGTGAAGCATAGGAGTGTAGCTCTGGATGGAGCAGTTCGGCTTTACAGCGATGAAACCGCGCTTGGTGCCGAGACGCTTGCGCTGTGCGGGGATGATTTCGTAATGCTCCGGATTGAGTTCCGGAACAACCATCGGAACATCGGGTGTCCAGCGGTGCGCGCTGTTGTTGGATACGACGGGCGTTTCGGTCTTGGCATATGCTTCCTCAATCGCACGGATTTCGTCCTTTGTCATATCAACCGCGGAAAATACGAAATCGCAGGTTGCGGCAACCGTTTCCACTTCGTTGACATTGTATACAATCAGATTTTTTACCGCTTCCGGCATCGGAGTGGTCATCTTCCAACGATCACCGACCGCCTCGGCATAAGTCTTGCCGGCACTGCGGGGAGATGCTGCAACGGTTACAACCTCAAACCAGGGATGATTTTCCAAAAGGGAAATGAAGCGCTGGCCAACCATACCGGTCGCACCGAGGATGCCGACGCGTAATTTTTTGTCAAGAGTAAACTTTTCCATAATGACCTCCGAATATTGACTGATTTATAAATTTGTTTCTCTGTGACGGACAAATGTCCGTACTTTGCGTTATTCTACTCTACGAAAATGGATTTTGCAAGCATTTTTTCACATTTTTCCGAAAAAAATAAAAAATGTCTGATGCGGTCCGTCGGAGAACGGCATCAGACATTGAGTTTCGGGATTTCCGAGGGACGGAAACCGACACGGACGGCGACGCGGTGTCGCATACGGCCGGAGGTCATTTTGCCGGCCGGAAGGTTATCGGTTATCGGTCGGCCGTAGGTCATTTGTCGGTCGGAAGGTCATCGGTCGGTGTCAGGCCGAGCATGACGCGAACGACATTATAAATGGAAGCGGTTTTCTTGTCGTCGTGATTGGCCACAATTCCGAGGTACATGTCCCGGGACGTGCTTGTTTCAACGCCGGCTGCCGGATTCAGCAGTTTCTCCATCGGAGTTCCGGTCAGACAAATCGCAAATCGGAACGACGTGTTCGGATCCAGATCCGGAACGATTGCGGTCAGATAATCCTCTTCGGAAACGGCATCGAGGATATCCTTCGGCATGGTGTCGCCGATGACGGAAATGGCACCGCCGGAAATGTAGTGATCCATGACTTCCTTCGGAGCGATAATGATATCCAGTGTTTTGGCAAACAAAAACGTGGTAATGGATGTTTCGTCGGTAGTATTGCCGTAATGATAGTCGCTTCCGAGAACGATGGAATAATCCTTGTGATTGAGGCCGAGAGTGTCCAGAATGGTTTCGTCATATTCATCCAGCGCAATCGGATCCCAAGGGCAGTCAATCATTGCAATGTGCGCGAGCTCCGTCGGCTTTGGCTTTACGGCATTATAAATGATGGCACCGACCAAAATCGCGACGGCCAGAATGATTCCGGTCGCCAGCCCGTAATAATCCCAGAGGAAGCGAAGTTTGGCTTTCCAGGATGTCATTTCCGAAAGCTTCTGTCGCGTGGATTTTTTGCTTTCGGTTTCTTCGGTTCTTTGATAAATGGCCGCATTGTCGTCTAAAACGGTTTTTTTCTGTTCAATATTCATGACTTACGTAAGGAACCTGTCAGTTCTGTCCTTTCGGATTATTTGCGGAATGGCTCCGTCGTAGGCAGAGCGTCAAAACCGCAACGGAATCAGTATAACATATATAAGGAACGGTTGCAACGAAAGCCCCGGCCTCAAAAATGAAATTTACATGAAATTTGTCATAAGGAGGGGCCCATACGAAGCAATCCTAGTTTGATGTCATGAACAACAGGGTGATGGCCTGGGTGCATTCATTTGCATTCATGCCGATCTCCAGAGACGGATGATACAGGAGCCGGAACAGCAGCCAGTCAAGTTCGGACGGCTCTTGCGGCATGGTACGCCCGTTATAGAAAAGGCTGTCCGTATACATATAGGAATCATTGGTCAGACCGGTCGCCTGCATGAGCTCTTCCCAAATGACGGAATTTCGTTCCTGCTGAGAAATGCTCGAGCGGATATAAACGGTGCCGCTGTCAATCCGGTTGGATTTGGTCGTATAGCGGACAAAGCCGCTGACATCGGAAATTCCGTATTGGGAGCAATGGATGTCAAAGGTTTCGTCATCCAGAAAATATACAATCAGGTTGGCGTGGATATTGGACGATTGCAGGGAAATGCCCGGGAAGCCCGCGACGGAATTCATTCTGTCTGTGATGGATGCAATCAGGGCCTCGTCCTTTTTGTCGGACATACCGCTGATACAGAGCCGAATCGGCACGGTCCATTTGTGGACAACATGCATTTTGCTGCGGTCTCCGTATTCGGAATCCAGTGCGACCTGTTGAAAATACTGAATGATTTCCGAAACCTGATAGTTTACGGACACAAACGGTTCGTCGACAACCGAGCCGGACGAGCCGGACGCATCGGACGAGCCGGACGCACCGGACGTCGTGTCGTTCACCGGCTGTTTCGGCATTTTCGAAGACGACGTAACGCGATTACCGACCATCAGTGTCAGAATTACGGCAACGGAAATGATGATAATCAGAAAAACAGATGCTTTATTTTCGGAATTCATGAATTTCTCCTTACATATCGTCACCGGGAAGGTGACTGTTTCTACCCCAAAACAGTATAGCATATCGGATTCTGATTTACAATCGAACGATAACGGTGACGCGGATGCGTAAAAAATAACTTGCATTTTCGAAAAAAACAGTGTAATATTACGCAGAAAACCAAATATTGATCCACTGACGGTGGGAAAGGAGTAAACATGAAACGTTTACATTATTTTTCCGTTCTTGCACTGATTATGGCGGTTGCACTTTGCGGATGCAAAGGCAATACCGACCCCAAGGACAAGAATGATATCAAAGGTGGAGCGGTAGTTGTTGGAATAACACAGGATTTGGACAGTCTTGACCCACACAAAGCAGTTGCGGCAGGAACTAAAGAAGTCTTATACAACATTTTTGAAGGACTTGTTAAGCCTGATACAGAAGGTAATCTGGTACCTGCTGTGGCTTCCGAGTATGACGTGTCTCCGGACGGTTTGACGTATACGTTCAAACTGCGCAAGGGAGTTTTGTTTCATACAGGCGAAGCGGTAACGGCAGAGGATGTGGTATATTCGTTGAATCGATGCGCAGGACGGTTGGAGACTCCGGATCCGGAGGTACAAATCGTGCCTGCGTTTTCTGTTATTTCCGATATTACGGCTTCCAAGGAGAACGACACGGATGTGATTACGGTCCGTCTCTCGTCTCGCAATACGGAATTGATCGGGTATTTTACCTGCAGCATCATTCCGAAAAATTACAAGGACATGGATCGCAAACCGGTCGGAACCGGTCCGTTCCGATTTGAATCGTATATGCCGATGGACAGTCTTGTGATGACTCGCTTTGACGATTATTACGGGACAAAGGCTCATTTGGGCAAGGTTACGTTCTCGATTTCCGAGAATACGGACGCAGCCTTTTTGGAGCTTCAGGCGCAGCATATCGACATTTTCCCGTATCTGACGGTTGATCAGGCCGATATGCTGAAGGGTCAGTTTACCGTGGAAACCGGTGAAATGAGCCTGGTTCAGGGTCTGTTCCTCAACAACAGCGTGGCTCCGTTTGACCGGACTGAAGTTCGGCAGGCAATGAATTATGCGGTGAACCGCCAGGAGGTTCTGCAGCTTCTGAACGGCGGTGCGGGAACGGCAATCGGAAGTGGCGTGTATTCGTCGTTCAGGAAATATTTTGACGGCGATCTGGTGAACACGTATCCGTACGACCCGGAGAAGGCAAAACAGCTGCTGACCGAGGCGGGATATCCGGACGGCTTCCGGTTTACCGTTGTGGTTCCGTCCAACTACACATATCATGTGCAGACAGCGGAAGTGTTGGCAAATCAGCTGAAGAAAATCAATGTCACAATGGACATTCAGCTGATTGAATGGGCAAGCTGGCTGTCCGACGTATATCAGGGACATGATTTCCAGGCAACGATTGTCGGACTGGATTCCCAGCTCGCACCGAGCGACATTTTGAAGTATTATGTCGCAGGCTCGCCGAAGAACTTCATCAATTACGCGAATGCCAATTTTGAACGCAAGTACAAGTTTGCGACCGAAACCACGGATTCCGACGTGAAGGTGGAACTGTACCGCGAACTGCAAAAATACCTGAGCGATGATGCGGCCTCGGTGTTCATTCAGAGTCCGGCTTTGATGGTGGCGGTGAATCCGAAGCTGGCCGGATACGTTTTCTATCCGGTGTACGTTCAGGATATGGCATCGGTATATTTTAAGGACGAAGAAAAATAAGCAGGCACCGGCACTGGATGTACATGCCGGTACGTGCTTTCGCAAAGAAAAATAAGCAGGCACCGGATGTACATGCCGGTACGTGCTTTCGCAAATGAAAAAGGAAAGGAGGGCATCCAAATGAAATGGGTTCGCAAGGGTATTATGCTGGTGATCGCCGTATTGGTGCTCTCCTTTGTTACGTTTTTGGCGTTTCAGGTACTGGCGGGAGACGCCGCAACCATGAAGCTCGGCACCAATGCCACTCCCGAGGCCATCGAAGCACTGCGGGAGGAAATGGGACTGAATGATGCCGTCATCGTCCGGTACGGCCGATGGCTGAAGGGAGTACTGCACGGAGATTTCGGTGAATCCTCACGGTATCGCATGCCGGTTTCCGAGCTGCTCGGACAAATGCTTCCGAACACCCTGCTGCTGGCAGCGTTGTCCGTTTTGCTGATTCTTCTGATTGCATTTCCGCTCGGTCTCCTGTACGCCCGTTTCCCGGGGTCTTTGCTCGATCATGCGGGAACCGTCGTCAACCAGACGTTCATGGCAGTACCGGCATTTTTCCTGGGACTGCTGATTTCGGTTGTTCTCGGACTGGGGCTCCGATGGTTTGAACCGGGTGCCTTTGTGCCGTACAATCAGGATTTTGGCGCCTGTGTCGCCTATCTGATGTTCCCGGCGCTGGCCATTGCCATTCCGAAGGCCGCCATGACGGTCCGTTTCCTGCGAAGCGCCCTGCTGACCGAGCGCCGCAAGGATTACATCCGGACCGCACGCAGCAAGGGTCTTTCGGAAAATGCGGTGCTGTTGAAGCACATGCTTCCGAACGCCATCCCCGGTGTGCGCACATTTATCGGAGTTATCGTGTCGGAAATTATCGCGGGCAGCATTGTGGTGGAACAGGTATTCGGCATCAGCGGACTCGGACGTCTGCTCGTGCAGTCGATTTCCAACCGGGATTACAACGTCGTTCAGGCAATTGTGTTATATATCGGAATCGTTGTTTTGCTGATCAACAGCGGAATGGAATCGGAATAAGCAGCAAGTATTGCGGGAGGCAAAATGAAAACACGCAAATCGTTCAATTTCATATGCGGATGCGTTCTCCTGGCGCTCACTGCCGGTGTGGTGGCAGGGGGCTTATTGCTGTCGCCCTACGATCCCGATGAAATCAATGCGGCCGTGAAAAATGCGGCCCCGTCGCTCAGGCACTGGTTCGGAACGGACCGGAGCGGCCGGGACGTGTTTACCCGAGTGGCATACGGCGGCGCATCGACCATTGTCATCGGTTTGATGACCATTTTGATCGGCGGCATTTTCGGGACCATCATCGGTGCCCTGACGGGATATATCGGGGGACTGTTTGATGCCGTGATTATGCGTATCAACGACTGTCTTCTGGCATTTCCGAGCATTTTGCTGGCGCTGGTGTTCGTCGGAGCGTTCGGTGTGTCGGAGAAAAATGTTGTGCTGGCCCTCGGAATCCTGTTTATTCCGAGTATTGCGCGAGTGGTACGCAGCGATGTGAAGAAACAGCTGGAGTCCGATTATGTCGTTAACGCTAAGTTACTCGGGACGTCGGCACCGAGAATTCTGTTTGTGCATATTTTGCCGAATCTGCGAGCCACCCTGCTGGTGACGATGGCGGTCGGCTTCAACAATGCGGTTCTGGCGGAATCCGGACTGAGTTATCTCGGACTGGGTGTGCAGCCGCCGAAAGCCAGTCTCGGACGGATGCTGTCGGAAGGACAGTCCTTTCTGAAACTGACGCCGTGGGTTGTCATTTTCCCGGGACTTCTGCTTGTTGCTGCGATTCTCGGGGTATCGCTTCTGTCGGATGCATGCTCCGGAAATCAGGGAGATACCGGCAGTCCGGAACGGATCCGGAAACGGATTTGCAGCCGTCTGAGGGCCGAGGGATACGGGGAAACCAAGGATGTTGCCTATCATGAGTCGGTGGTGCTGGCGGTTCAGAATCTGTCGGTTGGGTTCGAACGCGAGGACGGGTCTCTGAATACGGTTGTGAAAAACATCAATCTGATTGTGACCAGGGGAGACCGGGTCGGAATTGTGGGAGAGTCGGGCAGCGGAAAGAGCATGACCGCACTGTCGGCGATGGGGCTTTTGCCGGATACGGCCGGAGCAGTCGGTTCCGTCAAGGTTCGCACCGCGTCCGGAATGAAAGATATTTTGCAGTGTTCCGAAAAAGAACGGGCACTTCTGCGCGGGGACGACATGGCGATGGTGTTCCAGGAGCCGATGACGTCGCTGAATCCGATTATGAGCATTGAACGTCAGATGAGGGAAATGCTGACCCATAACAATTTGCGGATTCCGAGAGACGAACAGAACAAACGTCTCCGGGAAGCGCTGCTTGAGGTGGAGCTGGATGATACGGAACGGATTCTTCGGAGCTACCCGAAGGAACTGTCGGGCGGTCAGAGACAGCGTATTATGATTGCTATCGCCATGCTGCTGCGTCCGGGCCTGTTGATTCTCGACGAGCCGACAACGGCACTGGATGCGGAAACACGGGACGGCATTTTGGAACTTTTGAGGAAATTGCAGAAGAAGCACGGAATGGCCATATTGTTTATTTCCCATGAACTTGAGGTTGTGAAATCGCTTTGTCAGCGCGTTTTCGTCATCGATAAAGGGGAGATTGCCGAGCACGGAACGGCCCGGAGCATTTTCCTCAATCCGAAGGAAGAAGAAACCAAGCAGCTGCTGAAATCCCTGAACGGGCAGGATTTCCGGCCGCTTATGCACAGACCGGAGCCGACCGGAGAGGAAACTCCGATTTTGTCGGTACGGCATTTGCACGTATATTACGGAAAACGAAGAGGGCGCCGGCCGCTCGATTTTGAACGGAAGGTGCTTGTGAATTTTGAAATGGATCTGTATCCGGGCGAGGTGCTCGGAATTGTCGGTCGAAGCGGAAGCGGAAAATCCACGCTGGCCCGGTGTCTGACCGGACTTCTGCCGAAGCAGGCGGGAACGATTACCGCAAACGGCAAAATCGGCATGGTATTTCAGGATCCGTACGGCAGTCTGAACCCGGGGAAAACGGTTCGGTGGCTGATGGAAGAGCCGATTCGAAACCGGCAGCTGGCGGAACGGAAGGCCGCTGTCCGGAAGCTGTTTTCCGACCGCACGATGACTCGCGAGGAGCGGAAAAAGCAGAAACAAATGATTCTGCGGGAGTACCGGCAGGCCGCAGGAAAACGCCGGGAAGAAGTGCTGGAAATGCTCACGGCGGTCGGTCTGAACGGAGAACTGGAGAATCGGAAAATCACCGATTTGTCCGGCGGTCAGAGACAGCGTGTGGCAATCGGCATGGCAATTCTCGGGAAACCGGATATTCTGATACTGGACGAAGCGGTATCGGCACTGGATGCCACCGTGCAGGAACAGGTGCTGGCATTGCTGGCGGAGTTCCACGACCGGTTCCGGCTGAGCTACATTTTCATTACGCATGACGAAAAGGTCATGGAACGAATGGCGCACCGGGTGATTTATCTGAATACGGAACAACAATAAACGGGGCTGTCGTATCCGCGGGAAGCGGTTGCGATAACCCCGTTTTCGATGCTTATCGGGTGCGGCGGGCCAAATGCCTGCCACGGACCGTTACGGTCTGTCCGGCTCGGACTTATTTGGATTTATTCTTCAGGAGACGAACCACTGCAATCAGAATACCGATTAAGCAGTATGCCTCAAGACACCAGCTGGCAATACCGAGGAGCCAGGAAAGAATGCGAATCTTGCCGAGCACGCGGAATGCAAGCCAAGTGATACCGACGCCGATTGCCAGAATAATGACATAAACGGCAAGTACAATCAGAAACTGACGGATGTTGTTCACCCGCTTGGAATAAGGCCAGTATTTGTTAATCATGAAAAAACCTCCGTTTGATATGACGGGGAGAGTGTCATGCAGTGTTTCTGCGCCCCGTCGAATTGTCGGCTCGGCTGTCAGTGCCTCACCACGTTACGGCATCAGTATAGCAGATGCCCGGCAAAATGTCAATATGATTTACATAAAACTAATCCGATATTAATCGAATCTTAATATATCTCGTTTACAAGTGCCTCGACGCGGTCCAAAAGCTCGGCGAATTTGTCCAGAGCACGTGCTACCGGAGCGGGAGTGGACAAATCGACTCCGCCGTGTGCAAGGGCCTCCAGCGGATAGACGGAACTGCCTAAGGACAGGAATTCCAGATAGCGGTCCACGGCCGGCTGTCCGTCCTTCAGAATGCCTTCGGACAGTGCTACGGCAGAGGAATACCCGGTTGCGTACTGATATACGTAGAACGGTCTGTAGAAATGAGGAATTCGGGACCATTCGTACATGATTTCGTCATCGAAGACGAGTGTCGGACCGAAATACTGCTTGACCAGATCGGCGTAAATGCGGTTCAGATCGTCCGGTGTAGCGCTTTCCCCGTTTCCGACGCGCTTGTGCGCAATCGCTTCAAATTCGGCAAACATGGTCTGACGGAATACCGTTCCGCGGAAATTTTCCAGATAATGATTCAAAAGGAACAGCTGCATTTTCTTATCTTCGGTATGGGCAAGAAGATATTCCACCAGCAGGTTCTCGTTGACGGTGGAAGCAACCTCGGCAATGAAGAGCGCGTAATCGTCGTACTGCTTCGGCTGATTTTCATGCGTCAGATAGGTGTGCATGGAATGTCCCATTTCATGGCACAGTGTGGAAACGGAATCCAGCGTTCCGGTAAAGTTCATGGAAATGTGCGGCGTTTCCTTGCAGGAACTGATGGAGTACGCACCGGCGCTCTTGCCGACATTCGGATACACATCCACCCAGCGGGATGCGAGTCCCTTTGTCACGGTTTCCGTGTAGTGCTTTCCGAGAGGCGCAACGGCCTTGAGAAGAAGCTCTTTGGCTTCGTCATAGGTATAGCCGGCTTCCAGATCGGACGTCAGCGGTGTGTACAGATCATAGTAGTGAAGCTCGTCGAGACCGAGCATTTTCTTGCGAAGTTCCACGTAGCGGTACATTTGCGGCAAATATGCATGGACGGTATCCACCAGATTGTCGTATACGGACTCCGGAATGTTGTTGGTGTCCAGGGATGCGGCACGTGCGGACGGATAATGACGCAGTTTTGCGGTCATGGACGCTTCCTTCAGTGTATTCAGGTAGGTTGCACCGAAGGTGTTGTTCAGGGACCGGTAGGATTTGTACAGACTGCGAAATGCCGCGATACGGATGTCGCGGTTGCCGTTTTCCTGCAAGGAAATGTAGTTCGCATGCGTAACCGGAATCGGCTGATCGGGATCGTCCGGATTCGGAATCGAGTCAAATGTCATATCGGCATCCATCAGCATATCGGCAATGTCTCCGCCGGCACCGCTGATTTCCCCGAAAGCGGCAACGATGGCTTCCTCGGCAGCCGTCAGACAGTGGGCCTTCTGGCGAATCGTACTCTCCAGCGTGTGGCGGTACGAAGCCAGAACGGGAGATTCCAGATATGCATTCAGGGTTTCCTGAGGAAGCGCGAGAAGCTCCGGATCGAGGTAGGATGCGGCACCCATGAAGCTGACATAAACCGCCTCCGCACGGGTTACCATGCTCTGGGCATCGGGCTTCCGGTTGTCCTCGGTACGGCGCTGAAAAGCATATCCGTGAGCGGCTTCCAGTCGTGCCGCACAGCCGTACAGGCAATCATACGCCTCGGCCAGAACCTCAGGCCCCTCACCGAGCCGTCCGCTGTAGGACGCAATTTTGCCGATTGCCTCACCGAGAGCGGTCAGCTCCTCGGCCCATGCCTCGTCGGACGGGAAAATGGATGTCAGATCCCACAAATATTCCTGCTCGATGTCCGAGCGTTCTTTGGGTTGTTCAGTCATATGAAAAATACCTCCGAAAATCATCAATAATCGGGAAAATGAGGCGTTCCTTGTCATTTCCCTGTCTTTTTATCATATCGGAAAGGAGCGGAAACGTCAAGGAGAGAACAGGCATTTTCGGGAGAAGATTTTACTTGCGTTTACGGTCCGGTCGGGGTAAACTGAAGATGTCGGCAAAACCGTGTACGGCATGCCGAAAAAATGAATTCGGGATGGCAATCACAATGAATGATCGATTGACGAAAAGCGATATTGAAAAAATACAGGCCGAGATTGATTACCGTCGGCTGGAACTTGCTCCGCAGATTCTCGAACAGCTGAAGGAAGCCAAGGCTCACGGCGACCTGAGCGAAAATTTCGAGTATCATGCGGCAAAGCGTGACAAAGGACAAAACGAGAGCCGGATCCGGTATCTGGAAGGAATGATCCGGACGGCGCGCATTATCGAGGACGAAACGAATGAGGACGAAGTCGGAATGAACAATACGGTTGTCATTTTCTCCGAACGGGCCGGAAAGGAACTGACCTTCCGGATCGTAACGACCATTCGAAGCAATCCGCTGAAGCACCTGATCAGCATCGAGTCGCCGATCGGAAAGGCGATTTTCAGGCACAAGGTCGGAGAACGGCGGCTGGTGGAGCTCGATAACGGAGACTCCTACTATGTGGAAATCCGTTCCATCGACAAGACGACGGACGATTCCGAGGATGCCATCAGCAAGTATTGACGGTACGGATTATAAAAAGGGGAAGGACCGGAAGTCCGGACGGTATCCGGGAAGGGCCGGCGTAACAGCGCCGCCCGTCGGATGGGACCCGGCTCCGGCAGAGAGGGTATGAATAATTTTTTGTTCAGTCTGAACGCAACCGTACCGATTTTTCTGATGATTGCGCTCGGATACGGATTACGGCGGTTGGGAGTGATTACGGCGGAATTCGCATCGGTCGGTGATAAACTGACGTTTCGCGTAACGCTGCCGGTTATGCTGTTTTTGGAAATTTCCAAGGCGAATATCCACGATACGTTTGACGGTGCGTTTTTCGGATTCTGCATCGGGATTACATGTTTGGCATTCGGCCTGATTTATCTGCTTTCGAGACTGCTGATACGGGACCGGGCCATGGTCGGCACGTATGCCATGGTCAGCTTTCGGGGAAGTGCGGCCGTGCTCGGAATCGCATTTGTGGAGGAAATATACGGAAGCGTCGGATTCGCACCGCTCATGATTGTTGCGGCCGTTCCGTTTTACAATATTTTCTCGGTACTGGCGCTGGCGTTCAGTGCCCCGAAAGAGGATTCGGTGAAGGTCAGCATGAAGCATGTACTGAAGGAGATTCTGACCAATCCGCTGATTATCAGCGTGGTGCTGGCGATTCCGGCCAATCTGATACACTGGACGGAGTGGAGAGCATCCGCGATCCCGCTGGATTTTCTCGGAAAAGTCGGCGGAATTGCGACGCCGTTTGCTCTTCTGACGCTCGGCGCCGGTTTTGAACATAAGGAAACACTGACCCGGTGGAAGCCGGTTCTGACCGCATCGCTGACCAAACTCGTACTGCTTCCGGCAGTCGGTGTGCCGCTGGCGGTTCTGCTCGGATTCCGAAACGCCCAGCTTCTTGCCATTGCGATTATGCTGGCGTCGCCGACGACGGTGGCCTGCTATATCATGGCGCGAAACATGAAAAGCGATTCCGTGCTGGCGTCCGGAGTTGTTATGGTGACAACGCTGTTTTCCTC
Source organism: Lachnospiraceae bacterium (assembly GCA_045641285.1). Lineage (GTDB taxonomy): Bacteria > Bacillota > Clostridia > Lachnospirales > Lachnospiraceae > ISDg. The sequence goes on along the minus strand of JAZUGQ010000052.1, from coordinate 30,227 downwards.
CGTTACCATAACCGTGCTGGTCTTTCTTTTGAAAATGACGGGCTGCATCTGACGGAGTCCGGAAACGGCGTATCGGCGGGCCTGTCCGGCAGCTGCGGTCGGACCCGAAAATCCGTGGGACGACGGAAAATGTTGCTACTTGTTTTTCCGAAAAAGACAAGGTATAATGAACGTATGAGTAGGGTTTGCGTGACTCAGAAAATCCGAAGAAAAGGGGTAGAAGCAAATGGATTTATTACAGGAAGAAGTTTTATGGCATGACAGAAAACACTGGCTGTGGTTTCCGTTTTCATTTACAAAATATGAATTGACCAAGGAGCATCTGAATACGATTTCCGGACTGTTTACGACAACCTATGACGAGACGCTGTTGTACCGTATCGTCGATGTCCGCCTGATTCGTAAATTCGGACAGAAGCTTTGCGGAACCGGAACCGTTATGGTATACAGCCGTGTTGATACACAGAAGGTGATCGAACTGAAGAATATTAAGAAGCCGAAGCAGGTTGCTCAGTTCATTTCCCAGCTGGTAGAGCAGGTAAGAAACGACAAGAAGGTTGTCGGCAAGGAATTCTACGGTGTTATGGGCGGCGGCATGATGGCAGACCTGGATGGCGACGGTATTCCGGATGCCCTGGAGAACATGCCTGACGACGATGACGGAATGGATATGCATCATTGAGAACGGCCGAATGCCGGACTTTGTTGAGAAGGTTTCGGTGATGCAATCGCCGGCCGGCAGCGAAGCTGCATTTTCCTGCGCGGAAGCAAAAAAACACTTATGTTTTTTTTGTTTTTTCTATTGACAAACGAAATAGCGTGGAATATTATGCAATCGGTACGAGTTACCGGCCATATATTTGAAATAAAGGAGAACGAATATGTTCGAAAAGATTTTGGAAATCCTTGAAACACAGCTCTCAATTGATGTAACGGGAGTAACCGAGGAGACCTCTTTCCGTGACGATCTCAGAATCGATTCGCTTGATTTGTATGAGGTTGTTACCGCACTGGAGGATGAGTACGGCATTGAGATTCAGCCGGAAGATTTGGATGGCATCAAGACAATCGGAGATGTAGTGGAATTTCTTGCGTCGAAGGGAATCGAATAAAACAAGTTGACATGAGAAAAGCGGTAGCGTCGAAGGACGTTACCGCTTATTTTTTTTTTGTTTGATAGGACTGTGTGTCCTGCAACCACAAAATGCTCCGCGAGGATGCGCACGCTTTTTCAGTGGAAAATGATGTCTTTCGGCGAAATGACGGAGATGGACAAATCGTCGATATAATACGAACTGAAGAGTCCGACGGAGTTCTGTGCTTCATCGACGGTGGCAAGCATGAGGTATCCCTTGGAGAGCATATTGGTATCCTCTACCATGAGATAGAAGTCACATTCGGTCCAAACGCCCCGCTTCACCGTACAGGAATTTTTCAGAACGGCACGCTCCTGATCGACCAGAATGGGAATCCCGTGACTGTCAACGACAACGGAGCCGTCCCGACGCTCATACTGATATCCTTTGACGGTCTCCCTGTGGTAACCGTCGTAGAGAGCAAATGTCAGGGTGTCCGCGGAACCGAAGCCTTCGTCCTCATAGAAAATGCTGACATGAATTCGGATGGTCTTGCCGATCAACTCCTCGTAACGGATACCGTTTCGTTCATCCAGACGAAATCCGAGACCGCTGAGCCCGTGAAATGCCTGCTTGCGCTTGGAAATCCGGTACGAGTACAGGCCGCCGGCCGCTTTTTTGTCGGTGCAAATGATTTCCGCTTCGTTGCAGTCATTTCCGTCGGCAAGACGGTTTCCCTCTTCCCGTTCAAAATTATTACAGTAAATCATGGAGCCGATTTCGGTCGGAGCGGTTTCCGTCAACTCGCCGTTTTCATCCCATTTGGCACAGGCGTTATAGCCGCCGTTCGTATATCCGGATAAATCCGGAGGCGTCGGAAGGGGGATTTCGGTAATGGCCGGTGTCACCACGGGAACCGGAGTCGGTGTCGAAAATGCCGTCGGAACCGGGGACGGCGAGGGCTCCGGAGTTGAGGTCAAAACCGGCGCCGGAGAGCTTCCCTGCGGTGTCGGCGTAATCAGAGACTCCGAACCGGGAAGGGACCCGGTACAGGCGGAAACGAGCGCGGCGGCAATCAGAATCAGGATTGCAAATGGAAGCCGTTTTCCGAAAAACTGTTTCATAAATCCTCCGTACGGTCACAGACGATAAACTTTCGAAGCGGATTTGAGAAAACTTCCGACGAATGTCTGTGACAAGTTGAAAATGAGACGGCTCCGAAGAACCGTCTCATTGGTCTTACAATCTGTTATGTTCCTGTCTCGAAATTATTCTGCAGCTTCTTCAGGCGGGAACTTCTCAGCATAGTATGCTTCGAAAGCTGCATAATCGCCGATACCGTCAACGAAAGAGATCTCAAGGTTATCAATCATGATATCCTCCTGACCCTTGCCGTCTGCGCACTCGAAGTAAATCTGAGCAATGGTACCGCCGTCTTCCGGATTGTAGTATGCATCGGTCGGGAAGTAGATAACGCCTTCGCAGTGAACCCACTCGCCGTTCGAGGAAACACCCTGAATACGGTTGTGCTCAGGATACTTCATTCCGTACTTGCCGGAATCCAGCATTACTTCGAACTTGGAAGTCAGGGAAATCAGCATATCGGTTACGTCCTCTTTCTGGGAAACGCACTTCGCATCGAAGCTAACCTTGAAGCCCTTACCGAAGTAAGAATCACTGATGTCCAGTGCAACACCATGCCAGTTGGAACCACGGCCGGTTACAAGAAGACAGTTGGAACCATCCTTGCCAACGCCGTCACCGAAATCCGCATACGCATTACCGATGCTGCCGAACAGCATGTATCCAAGAGAAATGTCCTTCTTGATGGCTTCTGCATAATCGTTGGAGTCAACGAGATAACCTTCAAGATAGGTATCGAAATCACTCTTGAAATAGAGGTTCGGATCGGGAGTCGGCTCTGCGGTCGGCTCGGGAGTCGGCTCGGGAGTCGGTTCGGGAGTCGTCGGATCTGCCGTAGGAGTATCGGTTGTTGTGTTTGTCGTGTTTGTTTTGTTATCCTTGGTCTCGTTATCTTTCTTACCGCAAGCGGAAAGAACGCATACGGACATAACAAGAACCAATGATAAGAGAATTAACTTCTTCATATTGGCATAACCTCCTGGAAAATAGTTCATATCAACGATTTGTGATAATCGGTTGATATTTAATGACAGTATAGATGGAATTTCGTGAAAAGTCAATAATTCCGTGGAGGTGTATTACGTTTAAAAGCATTCATTTTCATAAAAATAACGTGAAATATTGCGTTTTTTGGTATTTTTGCCGGTGGAGGGGCCCGTTTCCTTGACTTTTTGCCTTTATAAGAATAGAATAATAATGGTTTTTTGCGTGCTCCGAAACGGAGCAAATGCCCGAAAATCGGCGGCTCGGAGAAATCCGGGCACCTTGTGTCGGACGGCCGGTTTCGAATGACAACAGGCAGAGTCCGGCGGGCACCGCGGAAACCCGAAAAGAAACCGGAAAAGGGACGGAACAGAGTATGTGGCAATTTACGAAAATGCACGGCTGCGGCAACGATTATGTATATTTTGACTGCACGAAAACGATGCTGCCGGACAGCTCGGAGGCAGCGGTTTATATGAGCAACCGATACACGGGAATCGGCGGGGACGGAATCATTCTGATTCGGTCGAGCAAGGTGGCCGACTTTTATATGGAAATGTATAACCTGGACGGAAGCCAGGGAAAAATGTGCGGGAACGGAATCCGCTGTGTCGGAAAATTCGTCTATGACAAGGGACTGACGGACAAGACCGATATTACGGTGGAAACCCTGTCGGGAATCAGGAAACTGAATCTGCGGGTTCGCGACGGCAAGGTGTACGAGGTTCGCGTCGATATGGGACACCCTTCGGTTCGGCCGGAGGATTTGCCGCTGGCGCAGGACGCTCCGGCAATTCGCCAGCCGATCGAACTGAACGGCACGGCATATGAATTTACCGCGGTTTCGATGGGAAATCCGCATGCGGTGATTCCCGTTCCGGATACCGCCGCGATGGCGGTACGCGAGGTCGGAAGCCTGATGGAGACACATCCGCTGTTCCCGGAACGCGTCAATACCGAATTTATCCGGGTACTGAACCGGGGCGAGGTCAACATGCGCGTATGGGAGCGCGGTTCGGGAGAAACCAATGCCTGCGGAACCGGCGCCTGTGCGGTGGCATATGCCTGCATCCGGAACGGATGGACCGACGACGGCGTGCTGGTTCATTTGCTCGGAGGCGATTTATATATCGAATACGACAGGGAAACCGACACGATTTACATGACGGGACCGGCACGGACGGTGTATGAGGGATGCATCGAATGGCCGCTTCCGAAACAGCCGTAAGCACCGGCACGGTAATGCCGAAACAGCCGAAATTCCGGCACGGTAATGCCGGCACTGTTCGCACGAAATGGGGTTAGTTATGAAAATTCGCAATCGTTATGCATGGGTGATGGTCACGATACTGGCCTTGCTGGTATCTCTGACGGCGCCGGCTGCGGGGGAACCTGCGGGCGGTATGCATCGGTATGCGAAAATGATGTCTTCGGACGGAACCGCGGCGTACGTCAACGTGTGTCAGGACCTGAAGGTTCGTACCGCAAAGAACGGCGGTGAGCTGACGGACGCGGACGGAAATCCCGTTCAGCTGACATCCGGAACGTTTGTCCGGATTTTGGAAACGGACGGAAAATGGGCACACATTTCCTTTGATTACGGGTCCGTGACGGGAATGACCGGCTATGTCAATGCGGGGTATCTGCTCACATATGAGGAGAGTGCGCTGGCGGACGCGGAGTACGATGAACTGCTCCGGAAGGAAGGCTTCCCGGACGATTACCGGATTTATCTGCTCATTTTGCACAGCATTCATCCGAATTGGAATTTCAAGGCGCAGAAGGTGGCATTTTTCAAAAACGGAGCCGTATCGTCCGACTGGAACACGGCGGTTGCGGAGGAAACCAAACCGGGACGAAGCCTGATCGGATATAATTACCGAAGCTCCTGGAAAGCCAAGGATGACGATTCGTACATTTGGATGGATTCAAACGGGAACGACGGCGGATGGGTCAAATATGACGGCGGACATTGGGACCCGGCATCGCGCGGCATGGTGGAATTCTGCATGGATCCGCGAAATTTCCTGTCGGAAAAGGCTGTTTTCATGTTTCTGAGCCAGACCTACGACCCGGCCGTTCATACGTTGGAACGGGTGCAGACGATGCTGGACGGCACGTTTATGGAAGGGGAAATTCCGGGCGAGGGCGTTACCTATGCGGAGGTATTTCTCGAGGCGGCCGAACTGAGCGGAGTCAGTCCGTACATGCTGGTTGCACGATGCATTCAGGAAATGGGCACCGGCGGAACGTCGGCCATCATTTCCGGAACGTATAAGGGATACGAGAACTTATATAATTATTTTGATATCGGAGCGTATTCGCACGATGGGCGCGGAGTAATCGAGAACGGTCTGCGGTATGCGGCGGTCACGGATGAGGCATCCTTCCGACCGTGGAATACCAGACGAAAATCCATTCTCGGCGGGGCCGTTTACCTGATGAATTATGTGGGAACCGGGGCAAATTCCGGCATTTCCGAAGAAAATTATCAGAATACGCTGTATTTGCAGAAATTTAACGTGACCGGACAAAATTCGTTCCGGCACGAATATATGACCAATGTGCTGGCACCGGCACAGGAGGCGGAAATCCTGTACGGCGGTCTGGCCGATTTGGAACAGGAATTTACGTTTCGGATTCCGGTGTATACGAACATGCCGAAGACGCGGTGCGAACGGCCGAACGGGGACGGAAATCCGAATCCGTATCTGAAGAGTCTGACGGTGGAAGGCTGTGACGGCGCTTTGACACCGAATTTCCGGTATTCCGTGACGGAGTACGATTTGGTAACGGAGCCCGAGGTATCGGGTATCCGGGTACTGGCGGAGCCGATTGCGGCAACGACGTCGGTACTGAAAAGCCGGACCATCGAACTGGAATACGGGATGAACCGGAAATATATTATCTGTACGGCGGAAAACGGGGACAAGGTGACCTACATTCTGAATATTTACCGAAGCAATCCGGAGGAACCGACGGGAACGCCGACGGGAACGCCGACGGGAACACCGACAGGAACACCGACGGGAACACCGACGGGAACACCGACGGGAACGCCGACGGGAACGCCGACGGGAACACCGACGGGAACACCGACAGGAACACCGACGGGAACACCGACGGGAACACCGACGGGAACGCCGACGGGAACACCAACCGAAGCACCGCTCCGGTCCGACTGCTACAAGGTGTCGGAAGACCGGATTACGGGAGTTCTTCCGGGGACTGATGTTTCCGGGCTGCGAAACGGTTTTTCGGGTTCGGCAAAGGAGTCTTTGGTAATTACGGATGCGGACGGAAATCCCGTGACGGAAGGAACCGTCGGGACCGGATACCGTATCGTGTACGGAACGACGTCCGTTCCGATCGTCATTTTCGGTGATATTGACGGAAACGGAACCGTGTCGTTAATGGATTTGGCAAGGTTGCGACTGCATCTGCTGCAGCTGAATCCGCTGGAAGGACCGTATCGGACGGCGGCCTGCGTCAGCAGAGGAGACGATGTGCGTCTGATGGATCTGGCTCAGCTGCGACTTCATTTGCTTGGTCTGACGTCCATCCGTCAGACGGAGTAATCCGTTTCACAAGGATTTTCGGCGACCGGTGTGAGCCGGCGTCCGTCTGTCAGACGGAGTAATCGGGGACAATGGGGTAAAAACAGTGAAAAGAAAATCAATTTTGGCATGTATTATGATACTTCTGACGACGCTTCTGTCGACGGGAATCGCCGGAGCGGATTCGGAGCCGACGGCCCGCGTCAGCGTGACGGCAGATAAAAGCTCGTATGAAATCGGAGACACGGTAACCGTGACGGTAACGGTGACGGCCGACAGCGGAATTTATGCATTTGAGACCTTTGTCGGATATGACAGTGATCTGCTGTCGTACGCGGATGCCGGCAGTCCGAACGGAAAAGTGCATCTGGTATGTTCGCCGGAAGCGGAAAATACGAAAACGTATACGCAGACGCTGAAGTTTCAGGCGAAGGCAGCCGGAGAACTGACAATCTCCTGCAGCAATACGGAGGTGATTTGTGCGGATGCGGCATCGGGCTGGCAGCTGCAGGATGCGAAAATCACATCGGCAAGCGGAGCCAAGGTGGTTATTCAGGCACCGAAAGAAGCATCCGACAACGCAAAGCTGTCGAAACTGTCGGTCGGTGAAGGAACGCTGTCACCGAAATTTTCGCCCGATACGACGGAGTACACGGTGTCCGTTCCCAACAAAGTAACGTCGCTGACCATTTCCGTGACAACAGAGGACAGCGCCGCGAAATACAGCATCAGCGGAAGCAAGTCGCTGTCGGTCGGGAAAAACAAAGTAACCGTCACGGTTACGGCGGAAAACAAGACAACAACAAAAACCTATACCATTACGGTAACGCGTGCGGAAGCGACGCAGGGACCGACAAAAGCGCCGACACCGACACCGACGAAAGCACCGACTCCCGAACCGACCAGGGCGGTAACGGTGGTAACGGATATCGGAACGGTGGCAATCCGAAGCACCTTTGACGGAGAGCTGCCGGGCGGATTTACCGAGAGCGAAATGCAAATCGGAGGACGGCCGGTGGCATATGCCGACAATGAAACAAACGGGCTTGGACTGGTTCAGGGAACGGACGGGACCTTTTACGTGAAGAGCGGAGAACGGTATTTCCCGTACCGGGTGATGAATGGTCCGGAGTATCCGCTGCTTCTTTTGAAACGACCGGACGGGGTTGCCGTACCGGACGGATTTTCCGAAACGAAAATGCCGATCGGGGATAAATCGGAACCCGTGTATCGGCTGTCGGAGGACGATCCGTTTGTCCTTTTGTATGCGGCGGGGACGGACGGGATTCCGACGTGGTACGTGTATGATACGGAGCAGCAGACCGTGCAGAGATTTTTCGGGCAGCTGTATCAATCTTCGGAAGCCGAACCGACGCCGACGGCCGAGCCGGGCGTAACGCCGGAACCGACCGAAACACCGGAACCGACGGAAATGCCGGAGCCGACCGCTGCACCGGAACCGACCGAAGAACCGGATCCCGTCGCAACACCGGAGCCGGCCGATGAGACAGCGGAACCGAACCGGACAGCGAACGGAACGGAGGCCGGAAACGGTCCGGAGTCCCTGTCCGAGAGGGAGAAAATCGGAGGTATCGCGCTGATTGCGATGCTTCTTCTGACAATCCTGTTCCTGATTCTGTGGCTGTCGGAACGAAACCGCAATCCGGAACGGAAGCAGCCGGTACCGGAGGCTTCGGAGGAGGACGCGGAACGGTTCGGCTGGACGGCAGAAGAGGATGTGGACGAAATGGACCGAACCTTTGATCCGAGGCTTCTGCTGTCGGAGGAAGAAGCCAAACAGGATGAAGACGACGATTATTAAGTCAATCGCACTCTTTGGATGACAATTATATAAGAGTTTATAGGAGTTGAAAAAATGAAAGAACAAAACCTGGAAACATTTCAATGTGAGGGGTACGAATCCCTTCTGTATCAGCAGATTCCGTGCATGGGAGCGGACGGCCTTTTGCTGCGGCACAAAAAGACCGGCGCGAGAATCATTTTGCTTGCGGCGGATGATCCGAATAAGGTATTCTGTATGAGTTTTCGGACGACACCGACCGACAGTACGGGTGTTCCGCATATTGTCGAGCATTCCGTTCTGTGCGGCTCCGAGAAGTATCCGGTCAAAGACCCGTTTACGGAGTTGTGCAAGGGATCGCTCGCAACCTTTTTGAATGCATTTACCTATCCGGACAAGACCATGTATCCGTGCGCCAGCTGCAACGACAAGGATTTCCGGAATCTGATGGACGTATATCTGGATGCCGTGCTTCATCCGAACATTTGCAGGGAGGAGAAAATCTTCCGGCAGGAAGGCTGGCGGTACGAAATCGGAAGCCGTGACGATGACCTGACGATTAACGGCGTCGTGTACAATGAAATGAAGGGCGTGTACTCGGATCCCGAGGCCATGCTGGACAGGGCCGTGCAGAGCAGGCTGTTCCCGGATACGACCTACGGGGTTGCTTCGGGCGGCGATCCGAAGGACATTCCGAACCTGACCTACGAGCAGTTCAAGGAATTCCACAGAACGCATTACTCGCCGTCGAACAGCTACATTTATCTGTACGGCGATATGGATATGGCGGACACGCTCCGGTATATCGACGAGAAGTATCTGTCGGCATTTGACAAAATCGAAGTCGATACGGAAATTCCGCTTCAGGCACCGACCGGAAGCACAATCGACGAAATCCGGTATTCCGTCGGCGAAAATGAGAGCACCGAGGAAAAAACGTATTTTGAATATGCGGCCGTTGTCGGAGATACTTTGGACGTGAAGCACAGTCTGGCGTGGAAGGTGCTGGAAAATGTGCTGCTTGGTTCGGAAGGTGCTCCGTTGAAAAAGCTGCTGACGGAGAAGGGAATCGGCAAGGATATCGACAGCGGAGTGTACGGCGGCATGCGGCAGAACGTGCTGGTCATTGTCGTACGGGAAACGGAAGCGGACAGAGCGGAAGAGTTCCGGACACTTCTGTATGACGGAATCGCAAAGATTGCCGAGGAGGGAATTAACCGCAGAAGCCTTCATGCGGCACTCAACCGGCTGGAGTTTAATTTCCGTGAAAATGATACCGGCGGTTACCCGAAGGGAATTTCCTATGCAACCAGGTCCATGATGTCGATGCTGTATGACGATCTCAGACCGTTTGATTATCTGGATCAGCTGGGCGACATTGCGGAACTTCGCAAAGGCATCGACGAAGGGTATTTTGAACAGCTGCTTCGGGATGATTTCCTGAATTCCAATCACAATGCCATGGTAATCATGACGCCGGAGCGGGGACTGAACGAGAAAGAAGAAAAGAAACTGGCAGGGCGGCTGGCGGCGAAAAAAGCAAGCCTCAGTGAGGCCGAACTGGATGCTCTGATTGCGCAGAATGCCGAACTGAAAGCATATCAGGAACGCGTGGAAACCGAAGAGGAGCTGGATTGTATTCCGATGCTGACGAGAGAGGATCTGAATACGGTACCGCTTCCCTGTGAGTATACGGTACAGGACGAAGGCGGAATTCCGGTTGTCTGGGAAGACAATCCGACCAACGGAATTGCGTATGTGCGTCTGTCCTTTGATGCGACGGATCTTCCGGAGGCGGAACTTCCGTATTTCGGTCTGATGGCGGAATGCCTGCGGTCGATGGATACGGAGAAGTATTCCTATCATGATCTGAACGATGAAATCGACTTCTATACCGGAGGCATCGAAAATTACACCGAAGCATACAGCCAAAAGGGCTTTACGAAGAAGTTTCTGGGACATCTGACGGTTCGCGGACGCAGCCTGTATGACAATATCGAAACACTGCTGGAACTGATGACGGAATTCCTCTGCAGAACCAAATGGGACGATACGAAGCGCATTTTGGAAATTATCAATCAGCTTTGCGTACAGATTCCGTCCGGACTGGAGTATCAGGGAAATTCGACCGTACTGTCCATGATTTCCGGAGCCTATAATCCGCAGGACCGGTTCCGTTCGGGAACGAGAGGACTTCTGTTCTATCGGACGCTGAAAGAACTGCAGGCGGATTTTGACTCGAAGAAAGACGACATCGTGCTGCATTTGAAGCGGATGCTTGCGTATTGCATCCGAACGGAACGGCTGACCGTCAATGTGTCTGCCGACCGGGAAGGATACGATCGGATTGTCCGCTGCCTGACGAAATTCCGCTCCGAACTGGCGACGATTCCGTCACCCAAAACTCCGATTGCGCCTTGCAATCCGCTGCCGTGGGACGGAGGCTATGCGGACGGCCCGAAGAAACAGATGCTGACCTATTCGGGACTCGTGCAGTTCGTTGGCGCCGTCGGCAATTACATGGAAGAGGGATATCGGTATAACGGTGCCCTCAGCGTGCTGAAAACCATTTTGTCCAATGATTATCTTTGGAACAGGATTCGTGTGCTCGGCGGTGCGTACGGGGCGTTCATTGATTTTGCCCAGATTTGCGGAGACCTGTCGATGGTAACCTATCGGGATCCGAAGCTGACCGAATCGTTTGATGTATTTGAGGGAATTCCGGAGTATGTGGAATCCATCAGCCTGTCCGACAAGGAACTGCTGAAATACATTATCGGTTCGCTGGGCGGTCAGGATGTTCCGCTGACGCCGAGAGGACGGCAGGACATCGGTGCGCATTATTATTTCACGGGATTGACTTATGAAGAGGTTTGCCGGAATCGGCAGGAAGTTTTGAATACAACATCGGAACAGCTGAAATCATTTGCCCCGATGATTCGGAAATGTCTCAATCAGGGATACCGCGGCGCGTTGGCCGGGGAAACGAAGGCAAAGGAATGTGCGGAGCTGTTTGATACGGTGGAAACGCTTCGATAAGGAAGGGAGAACAGAGTATGCAGGATGTGTTTCGTTCCGGCTTTGTGGCGCTGATCGGGCGTCCGAACGTCGGAAAATCCACATTGATGAACCGGCTGATCGGACAGAAAATCGCAATTACGTCCAACAAGCCGCAGACGACAAGAAACCGCATTCAGACGGTATTTACCGACAAACGCGGACAGATTATTTTCCTGGATACACCGGGAATTCACAAGGCCAAAAACAAGCTGGGAGAATTCATGGTGGAGGTGGCGGAACGGACGCTGACCGACGCCGACCTTATCCTGTGGCTGGTTGAGCCGAGCAATTACATCGGTGCCGGGGAGCAGGTGATTATCGAGAAGCTGAAAAAGACGGACACGCCGGTAATTCTCGTCATCAACAAAATCGATAAGGTAAAGAAAGAAGAAATTCTGGCATTTATCGATACGTACCGAAAGGAACTCGATTTTGCGGCGATCGTTCCGGTATCGGCGCTGAAAGGGGAAAATACGGATCATTTGACGGATACGCTGTTCGAATATCTGGACGAAGGCCCGATGTACTACGACGAAGATACGGTGACGGATCAGCCGGAACGTCAGATTGCGGCGGAAATGATCCGCGAAAAGGCACTTCGGAATCTGGAAGAGGAAATCCCCCACGGAATCGCGGTTTTGATTGATTTGATGAAGGAACGCGCGGACGGCGGACTGATTGACATCAGTGCGACCATCATTTGCGAAAAAGAATCCCACAAGGGAATCATTATCGGGAAAAAGGGTGCGATGCTGAAGAAAATCGGCACGGAAGCGCGCCGCGAAATCGAAATGATGACCGGAACCAAAGTCAATCTGCAGCTGTGGGTCAAGGTCAAGGAAAACTGGAGAGAAAGCGATGCGCTGATTCGTAATTTCGGGTATCGCGATGACGAAGAATAGCATCGGAGCGGCCGGAGTGCAGCCGGGCGGAAGGACAGCGGCCGAAAACGACGGCCGGCGCGGCGGGCACACGACGGATGAAAGGAGGCTTCCATGACGGATAGTCTTGTGGTTCACGGCATTGTTCTGTCATCGCAACCGGTCGGAGAGTACGACCGACGGGTCTCCGTTCTGACGAAGGAATGCGGGCGGATCACGGCATTTGCGAGAGGCGCCCAGAGGCCGAGGTCGGCGCTGGTGGCAGCAGCACAGCAGTTTGTAACGGGAACGTTTACGATTGTGGAGGGCCGAACCTCGAATACGCTGGTTCAGGCCGAGGTCAGCAATTATTTTACGGAATTCCGTTCGGATGTGGAGAAAACGTGCTACGGCTGTTATTTTTGCGAAATGGCCGAGTATATCACCGAGGAAAATAACGACGAACGCGAGATTCTGACTCTTCTGTATCACGCGCTGCGGGCGCTGAATCATGCGAAAATCGGACTTCCGCTCGTGCGAGCGGTGTTTGAACTGAAAATGATGTATCTGAACGGCGAAGGACCTCAGGTGCACGAATGCGTGCGCTGCCGAAATGCGGAAGGGCCGTTTGTGTTTCATGTGGCTTCGGGAGGATGCCTCTGCCGGAACTGTGCGGGGGAAGCCTTTGATGAGGCCGGGCGAAAAGCAGCGGAAATGCGGACGCAGACCGTTTTGCCGGGCTATTTCAATATGAATCCGTCGACGCTGTATGCCCTTCGGTTTATTGCCTCAACGGCGGCGGAGCGGCTGTACACATTTGCCGTCAGTGACGAGGTTCTCGGAGAGCTGACCGGGATTGCAAAGGAATTCCTGGGCCATTATCTGCCGCATGAATTCAAAAGCACGGCCATGCTGGAGCTGTTCTGACAGGGAACGAAAACGGAAACTGTGTCCGAAAACGGATTCGCCGGATGCCGGCCGAAAGCGGAAACTGCGTCCGAAAACGGATTCGCCGGATGCCGGCCGGCGGGAAACGGGACGGAAATGCCGGGAAACGGCATTTTCACAATTTTTTACGTTGACAGAACCGGTTTTCAATATTATATTTAGGTAAGATTTTCTCAGAAAAAAGAAAGAGGTGCTTGTTATGGAAAAGACAATGGACAAAATTGTTGCACTTGCAAAAGCAAGAGGCTTTGTATATCCGGGCTCCGAAATTTACGGCGGCCTGGCCAATACCTGGGATTACGGAAACCTCGGTGTCGAGCTGAAGAACAACGTAAAGCGCGCATGGTGGAAGAAATTCATTCAGGAAAATCCGTACAACGTCGGTGTAGACTGTGCGATTCTGATGAATCCGCAGACATGGGTTGCATCCGGTCATTTGGGCGGTTTCTCCGATCCTCTGATGGATTGCAAGGAGTGCCACGAGAGATTCCGTGCCGACAAGCTGATTGAGGACTATGCGGCAGAGAAGGGAATTGCCCTTCCGAAGCCTGTGGACGCATTTTCCCAGGAGGAAATGAAGGCATACATCGAAGACAATCAGATCGCATGTCCGTCCTGCGGAAAGCACAACTTTACCGATATCCGTCAGTTTAACCTGATGTTCAAGACGTTCCAGGGCGTTACCGAGGATGCCAAGAATGTGGTATATCTGCGTCCCGAGACCGCTCAGGGTATTTTCGTAAACTTTAAAAACGTTCAGAGAACGAGCCGTAAGAAGATTCCGTTCGGTATCGGTCAGATCGGCAAGTCCTTCCGTAACGAGATTACACCCGGAAACTTTACCTTCCGTACCCGTGAGTTCGAGCAGATGGAGCTGGAATTCTTCTGCGAACCCGGTACCGATTTGGAATGGTTCCAATACTGGAGAGCATTCTGCCGCGACTGGCTGATGACACTCGGTATCAAAGAAGATGAAATGAGACTTCGCGATCATGATCCGGAAGAGCTTTGCTTCTATTCCAAGGGTACGACCGATATTGAGTTCCTGTTCCCGTTCGGCTGGGGCGAACTTTGGGGAATTGCAGACCGTACCGATTATGACCTGACGCAGCATATGAATGTATCGAAAGAGGATCTGACGTATTTCGATGATGAGAAGAACAATCGTTACACGCCTTACGTTGTCGAGCCGTCGCTCGGTGCGGACCGTGTTGTACTGGCATTCCTTTGCGCCGCTTATGACGAAGAGGAAATTGCAGAAGGTGATGTTCGTACCGTGCTTCATTTCCATCCGGCTTTGGCTCCGGTCAAAATCGGTGTTCTGCCGCTTTCCAAGAAGCTTGCGGAAGGTGCGGAGAAGATTTACGGAGAACTGTCCAAGTATTACAACTGTGAATATGATGACAGAGGAAATATCGGAAAGCGCTATCGTCGTCAGGACGAAATCGGAACGCCGTTCTGCGTAACCTATGATTTCGATTCCGAAACCGACGGCTGCGTAACGGTTCGTGACCGTGATACCATGGCACAGGAGCGTGTCAAGATCGAAGATCTGAAGAGCTATTTCGAAGCAAAATTCGAATGGTAATAAGGAAGAAGGCAAGGGGCCGGCAGCGGGAAAACCGAGGCCGGGAAAGGAGTTTACATGAAGAAACAGTTTCCGTTGGATACGGCACTGAGTTTTGATCCGATTTTCGGAGAACCGAACCGGGATGGGGATCAGGGCTTTGAGATTCTGCCGGACGGAAGGGTGTTCATGAGAGTGATTGCACCCAACGCAAAAGAGGTCGTAGTTGACCAGTTCGGAAAAGTACAGGCATTTACCAAGGTGGACGAGAAAAACTGGGAAGGAACATTTGATATGGGCAAAGGCTTCCAGTATTTCTTCCTGAAAATCGACGGCGCGGACGTTCTGAATCCGTATCTGCCGATCGGTTACGGCTGCTGCCGTCCGATGAACTTCGTGGACGTGCCGGTCGAGGACATTACCTGGGACGGTCTGACCGATATTCCTCACGGTGCCGTAACACGTCACTATGTGAAGTCTTCGGTGACGGGCAAATTCGAAATCTGCCTTGTTTATACACCGCCGAAATACGATCCGAACAAGAAGTACCCGGTTCTGTATCTGCAGCACGGATACGGTGAAAACGAAATCGGATGGACTCTTCAGGGCCATGTCGGAAAGATTGCCGACCAGCTTCTGAACGAGGGCAAAATGAAGGACATGATCATTGTCATGTGCTGCGGTATGACGCAAATGCCCGACCAGAATCCGATGGCACGGATGGCATTTCTGGATGTGATCATTCAGGATATCATTCCGTTCGTGGAAGCAACCTATCCGGTGTACACGGACAAATGGAACCGCGCTATGGCAGGTCTCAGCATGGGCAGTTATCAGACCAGCATTACCACGCTGACACATCCCGAGCTGTTCGGATACGCAGGCCTGTTCAGCGGATTTTTGAGAATGCCGTTCATGGGACGCGAAGAGCCTCATTTGGCAATTCTGGACGACCCGGACAGGTTCAATTCGAGTTTCCGTGTATTTTACCGTGCAATGGGAACCGAAGATCAGTATTTCAATTCCTTTGACAGCGATGACAAATATCTGGAAGGCAGAAATGTCAATATGATTCGCAGTACGTTCCCGGGCGATCATGAGTGGACCGTATGGAGACGATGCATCCACGAATTCCTGCCGTTGATTTTTCAGTAAATAACAGAAGAGGCCGAATCCGTAAAAAACGGGTTCGGCTTTTTCGATAAATTAATAAAAAAAGTCATATAGCACGTCAAATATTAAAAAACATGAGAAAATGACGGGAAATCCCGAAGGACTGCCCGAATTTCCGGCCGGGGGTTCATTTCTTGCGGAAAGAGTGGTATAATTATTTGTTGAATTGTGTATTCAATTTGTTGTGGGATTATTTTTTGAAAGGAACAGGAAAATGAAAAGACGATTGCGGATTATTTACATTACCATTTTCACGATTGTGCTGCTGATGGTCGGTACGGCGATTGCCGATACGGAGGAACCGGAGCGGGCATACTATGAGGTCGATGACTGGAGCGACATGGATTCCATCATAGAAAACAGTACGACTCCGATTTGGATCAAGCTGACGGATGACATTGAGGCGGGACTGAATGAGTTCCACTTCCTGATTTCCGGCGGTCAGAATGTCCTTGTTGACCTGAACGGCCATACAATCGATCAGAATGCATACAACATAACGGACGTTACGGATGTATTTACCGTATACGGAGAACTGATTATTATGGACAGCAGCTCTGCGGGAACCGGAACGATTACCGGTGGCTGCGGTGAATACGGCGGTGCGATTAACTGCTACGGAAAGACGACCATAAAGAGCGGAACCATTAAGGAAAATGAATCCGAAAGCGGCGGCGCTGTTTACGTAAACGATGGAGGAACCCTGATTATTGAAGGCGGAACCATTTGCGACAATGAGGCGGAGGAAAACGGCGGAGCGATTGCGAATGTGAAAGGTAAGGTTTATATCCGCGGCGGAATTATCAGCGGAAATGAGGCTGCACACGGCGGAGCAATCTTCAATTACAACGAAGCGGAACTTACTATAACCGGCGGAACCATTTGTAAAAATGCTGCTTCTGTGGACGGCGGAGCAATTGTTAACAGAGACGCGACGATATTTATCGGCGGTGGTGCGATTACTGAAAACAGCACGGAAATCGGTGCGACAATCAGTAACTACGCAGGAGCTTCCTTATCCGTGCAGGGCGGTACTATCAATAAGAATGAAGCAACCATGAGCGGCGGAATTTACAACCTTGGAAAGCTCGTCCTGACGAATGCCGTGATTCTCGATAATGTTTCAAACAACTACGGTGGCGGTGTTTTAACCGCCGGAGAGACCATACTGGGAGGAAAAACCCAAATTTCGGGAAACAAATCGCTTCACAGTACCGACGGTATCAACGAAAGCAATCTTCAGATCAACGGAAATCAGAAGACGCTGCTGACGATTTCCTCGGGTTCCCCGTTGGAGGACGGTGCGAACGTCGGGATTACGGTATTGCAGAACGATGCAAAGGACTGGTATCCCGGAATGGAAGTCGGAAGTTATTTTGGAAATACGCTGACAGACAGTCAGACGGACAAAATTTTCTTTACCAATGCCGGAAGTGTCAACCGGGGCGTTGTGTATCCCGTTTCCGTCTGGAACAAACAGTATTTGCTCGGAGACCTGCATTCCGTTACCGCAGACGACAGCGAATACGGTTCGCTCACAACGGAACATAAAGCTTATCCGGCAGGACAGACCGTTACCGTTACGGTGGCGGCAGAGGACGGATATGCTCCGCTGCAGCTGTATTACAAGGACGGAGACAAAAAATACATTATTAAGGAAACCGACGGTGTTTACAGCTTTACGATGCCGGACAAGGATGTTGTTCTGTCGGCGTTATACGAAGAGATTGAAGTATACGACGTTTGGATCGGAACCGTTCACGTCAACGAACGGAACTATGACGATGTTTTGGGAGACGGAAGCGTGGTCTTCGATCCGGAAACATATACCCTGACCCTGACCGATGCGAAGATTGCAACAACCGGCAAGGTATATGGAATGAGAGATGAGGCAAACAGCCCCAGCGGTATCAGAAGTACTCTGGACAATCTGAAGATTGTTCTGAACGGGGACAACGTAATCGGAAATCCGTACGACGGAGAGGATGTCGAGTCTCTTAGCGTCGGGTTCGGCATTATCAATGTCTCCGGTGCCGTAAACATTACCGGAAGCGGTAATCTGACAATTCATGATATGTTTGCCGGAATTAATGCTTATATTCTGACGATTACGAAGGATTTTACCGGAACTTTGACCATATGGGATTTGGGTTCAGAGGGCGGTACACCGCCGGCATGTGCGATTGAATCGTCCTTTATGGTAAGCCTTTCCGGCGGTACCTATGATCTGACCAGCGGATCCTGTGCCATCAATGCGAAGGCACTGAGTATTTCGGACAGCGTGAATATGAAACTGCAGGGAAAGACCCGGGCAATTCTGGCAGAGAACAACTGTGCGATTGCGGACAGTCTGGAAATTTATATCGGCGACGATGAGGAGCATGCGGTATATGCATTGAACGTCCCGTTTGCGGATGATCAGCAGGCTGAATTTGTGAAAATTCAGCCTGTGACAACGGCAGACCGTATCTTCTATGTGGACGGTGACAACGGCAGCGATTATGCCATAACCGGACAGAAGGACGATCCGTTCAAAACATTGAGCAAAGCTCTTTCGGCCGCAAAGACCAACAAGACAACAATCGTTCTTCTTTCGGATTTGGACGGAGAACCGTATGAAATCGCAGAAAATCAGGATATTACGCTGGACCTGAACAACTGCATCATTTCCGCAGGCGAAGGCGAAGCACCGTATAGCATAATTACGGTGGATGAGGGTGCCAAGCTGACGGTTACGGATTCCTCCGAGGAAAAGAAGGGCGGAGTAATCGGAACCGGCAATACGGTCCATGGCATTGATAACATGGGAACCGTTATCTGGAAGAACGGAACGCTGACCGGTTTGTCGAAAAACAGCTCGACAAAGAAGGGTGGCGGAGTTTACAACGGCACCGATGCCGAGTTCCTTTTGGAAGGCGGTTCCATCGCCGATTGTTCCTGCGATACGAACGGCGGTGCCGTTTATAACGAAGGTTTGTTTACAATGACCGGAGGTACCGTCGAAAACAACCTCGCTTCCGTATGCGGCGGCGTGTATGTTGCGGCAGGCGGTACGTTTAAGATGACCGGCGGAAGCATTTGCAACAATACCGCAAGCGGAATGTACGGCGGTGTTTATAACGAAGGATCATTTATCATGACCGGCGGTGAAATCACCGGAAACAAGGCAAGCGTGATGCTCGCAAATCTGGGCGGAGTCGGTTTGGGAAGCGGAGATGCGGTATCGATTACGCTTGGCGGAACCGCGAAAATCAAGGACAATGTCGGAATTAACCTGCAGCTGTCATCGAATACAATCATTACCCTCGCAGACGGAGACGATGCTCCGACATCCGGTATGTCCATTTCCCTGAAAATGCCGATGCCCGGTATCTTTACAACCGCTTCGGAAGTGAACTGCAAGGATTATTTTACGGCGGAAAACACCGGATACAATATTCTTTATACAACCGACAAGAAGCTGAAGATGGCAATCGGCAAAAAGGTTCGGAAGTACGAACTGAAACCGGTTGAAGTCGGCTCCGACGCGGAAGGAATTCCGGAGTCACAGGATATGGACGCATATATTCAGGAAAAGAAGGCGGACTTCGAGGCGGAATGGAATCCGCTGACCTGTACCGAATTTACGTACGGTAACGGAAACCTTATCATTCCGGAAATCGATGAGTTGTTTACCGGCAATACCTATGCGGTAATCGTAAAAACGGAGGAAGCTCCGGTATATTCGGAAAGCGAGGGTATCGTAAAGGAAGGCACCGGCTGGGATGATGTTACGGTTTACGACGGAACCTATACCAGAACGGATACGGTTACGGTAAGCTACAAAGTGGTGGAGGTCGTTCCGATGCCGAAGCCGGACCCGATTCTGACAGCGACGGAAGCATGGTACGGAATTACCCTGAAATGGGATCTTACGGACGGATACAAGACAGTCGTTTACCGGAAGAAGGATACGGATACGGAATGGACCAAACTGGTTACGACCGGAGCAGACGGATATTATGACAAGTCCGTTGAGAACAATGTCCGGTATGAATATGCACTGGCACTGAAGAAGGGAACGGCGGAATCCGAACTCAGCGAGGCGAAGAGCTGCCGCTACATGATAGCACCGGAAATTCAGTCGGTTACAAATGAAAACGACGGTGCCAAGATTACATGGAACGCAGTTCCCGATGCGGACTGCTATTTCGTATATCGGAAGGATACTCAGGCCGGAACCTGGCATATGATCGGTTCCACACAGAAGAACCTGACGTACACCGACACGACGGCAGAAAGCGGAACGGTTTACTATTACGCCATCAAGAGCATTCGAAATGACGGAATTGAAACCGTAGCAAGTGCTTCAAGTTCGGCGAAGAACACCATTTATCTGAAGAACAGTGACATCACGAAGCTGGTCAACCGGTACACGGGCATTATGAAGGTTCATTTCACCGCAACCGCGAACTGCAACGGATACGAAATCGTATATGCAACCAATCCGGAAATGACCGATGCGAAGACCGTGACGGTGAAGATGGCGGCGGCAACGGACAAGAGCATTACGAACCTGCTCAAGGGAACGACATACTATGTGAAGATTCGTGCGTACAAGACCATGGGCGGATACACGTTCTACAGCAATTGGAGCGGAACGGAGAATATCACCTTAACCAAATAAATAACGGATTGGAAATCCGATACAGGAGGAACCTTGCGGGAAGCAGCCGCAGGGTTCCTCTTTTTGTTTGGGCCTGTATTCGTGAGGACCGAAATAAAGCCGCAGGGTTCCTCTTTTGTTATGCCCTTTTTTCGGGAAAATCGAAAAACAGCCGCAATTTCTTGTGAAATATGTCATAATATCTTTCTTTTTTTCAGAAACAGGGAAAATGATGGGACCCGGCCCGGTTTGACAGATTCCGCAATGCGGTCGTATAATGTTGTTATAATACATTATATATTGCCGGGGGTGAAAGCAGACATATCCGGCAGTCGGGAGGAAAGGAGGCAGACCGGATGATAAAGGTCCTGGAAATATTGGCATTTGTCATTTCCGCAGCAGCGTTCGGACACGGTGCGTTACGGTTGTTTCGAAAAGAAACACCGCAGTTTTTTCGGTTTTATGTCTGCGCCGCAGGGTGCTACATGCTGGAAGAATTGTGGGTGATTGTCAATTCCCTGCTGGGGTCCGGCAGTCAGGACGGGCTGGTTACGGTTCGGCTGTTCGGCTTTTTCGGATGTCTGTGTTTTCTGCTTTCCGCCATACTTGATATCGATGAGCTTGTCAAATCGGAAGACAGGTCCCGAACAATATGCGTTCCGGCGCTGGCGGCACCGGTGATCCTGCTGGGAGTGTATGCGGTGTACGCATTTTCCGAGGCAAATCAGGAAGCTCCGGTGGCGGTCGTCATCGGACTGGCGGCGATTTCCCCGGCACTGGTGTCCTCCTATTGCAGTGCCCGGCATTTGCGAAATGCGGTTTTCTCGACGGAATTGTCCAAAACGGTGAAAGCGGTGGAAGTGGTCACCATGCTGTTTTATTTGGCCAATTATACATATCCGTTTATGAATCTGTACTGCCCGGGTCTTCTGATGAGCGTGTACGACGGGATTCTGGCGGTGGTGCTTCTCGGAATCATTTTGCTGTGTGAAAGGGGGGCAAAACAATGGAAAACATGCATTTGATGCTGTTTTTTTGTCTGGTAGCTCCTCTGTCCATGATGCTGTCGGTGCTTCGGGGACGGTCCCGTGCACTGCTTGCATTTTTGCTGACAGGAACGGTAATGTGCCTTCTGGCGGGAGAAATCAACGGTCTGATCGCGAACCGGACCGACCTGTCATTTTATTTTATGACCGTGAATATTACTCCGATTGTGGAGGAAATTCTGAAGGCGCTGCCGATTGTTTATATTGCGTTTCTGATGTGTCCGGGCCGTCAGCTGCTGCTGGAAGCGTCCGTGGCGGTCGGCGTCGGGTTCGCCACGATGGAAAATACGTATCTGATATTTGATTACGGCTCGTCTCTGACAATCGGAGAGCTTCTGACACGGGGCTTCGGTGCGGGAATGATGCACGGAATCTGTACGCTGGCGGTCGGATTTTCCATGACGATTGTGGGACGAAACCGGAGGATGTCATGCGCGGGAACGGTAGCATCCCTGTCCGTCGCAATGATTTATCATTCCGTTTATAATATTATGGTTCAGTCAAAGTATCCGATTATCGGCATTTTGCTTCCGGTTATTACGTATCTTCCGTTGATTCCGCTGATGATACGGAACAGAGCCGGTGCGGCAAATCAGACAGACGAACAGCCGAACGGACCGCTGAACGGGCGGACGAACGAACAGACGAACGAACGGCAAAATGAGTCCGATGTGAACGAATCGGAACTGTCGGAACAGCCGGAAACCGTCGGAAAAATCCGGCAGTGAAAGGTCTTTTGTGTGGATTAGGAGGTTGGTTATGAAGAAACGAATTGCGAGTGTGTTTTTGGTGCTGGTACTTCTTCTCGGAACCGTCGGGGTTCCCGAAAAGGCAGCGGCAACGGCGGATATCGGCGCGGAGCCCGGAGCAGTGATGAGAGCGGATTTGGGCATCGATATCGAAAATACGGCGAAAAATGCGGCAAAGGCCCTGATTCAAGCCGGAATCAAGAAAATTCCGTATGTCGGCAATACGGCATCGGGACTTCTCGGACCGTTAATCAACAAGGTTCTCGGGATTAAGCCGGGGCCCGGCATCGGTGACGTGATGAACGAGCTGGAAGAGATTAAGAAGGAACTGGCCAAGATTGAAAATGAACTGGCGGATATCGAAAAGAGTCTGAGCAATATGAAAAATCAGATCGATACCGCAACACAGGACATTTTGGACGGGCTCTATCGAAACGATACCTTCGGCAATTTCAATGTGAAGCTCAATGAAATCAATTCGATTACGGACAAACTGTATTACCGGATTCGGATCATTTATCAGGATCAGACAACCTCCGAAGAGTACAAGAGGGCAATGATTGCACAGCTGCTTCCGTTCGACAGCACCAGCACAACCGATTATATGAATCAGGTTATCACACTGTCCAAATATATCGAAGGAACGCAGATTTCCTGCACGAACAACCGGAGCATTTTCGAAAATGCGTATCTGTCGGCATGCAAGGACTCCGCTCTCGGCGGAGAAGCGGCGATGCGGGTTGCGGAATATCTCAATCAGGTCAGCTACAGTATGTCATACGCGTTCAAGGCCATGGTTATCGTACTGGATTCCAAGAATTATGTTGCCGCCAATCTGACGGACATGCTTGCGAAAACCGGTCCCGATGCCGGTGATGAGTATGACGCGGATCTGGCCAATATTCTGGATGCCGAATTCCGAAAGACGTATGCGGACAAGACCAACCGTCAGTACTGGACGGATCTTTCGGAAGAAGGTTCGATGAGTATTACGTCGATGCACAACCGGTTCTTCAGCGACGATTCGGACAGCGTGGCACAGCAGTACAACCAATATGTGGAGGATCACTGGTTCGGTTATATCCGGAACTGGGAAATCAATGCGGGCGACGTGGCAGTGGAGTTTGTTGCGTTAAAGCCCAGGCTCACGTGCGTGACACCGGCTCGGGTCGGTTATGTCAATCCGGGCAATGATCTCAATAAGCAGAGTGACATGGTGGACAGGGTTTATACGGATATTCAGCACGAACTTCGCTCGACTTTGCAAAAGGAAGAAATCGAAAATCTGATTAACCACATGATGCAGAACCGGAATAACGTATTTGTGGATGTGGAAACGAACGGGTCGAATTCGATATCCGAAGCAAGTATTCTGGACGTGCTCCGGGAGTATGGCTTTGAAGCGGATGATGTCGAAGGAACCTCATTTTTCTTAAGCGACACGCAGGGGTCGTATCAGCTGTCCTTTGACGGAATCAACTGTCAGGACAAGAACTCGTATGAAGGTGTCAACGGAGCGCTGATGACCGGAAAAGACTGGCAGCATGTGCAGTATTACGACAACGATTATGATTTTAAGAGCAACGATTATGTGTTTTATTATTTCTCGCTGGACGATATCGAACTGAACAATGTGGATGATTTTCTGACCTTTATTCAGTCGGTGTCGGAAGGAACCACATATTATCATACAACGGTCAATCTGAATTGTGATTTGAAAATGTCGGGACTGAATTATGCGAAGTACTGGACGGGAAGCATGTTGGGGACGGCATTTAAGTACGGATTCCGCGGAACCTTCAACGGAAACGGGCATATCATAAACGGCCTGACGATGAAGTGCGACGAGAATAACGTATACGGCTGCGGCCTGTTCTGCTCGTTGGGAAAAGATGCCGTAGTGAGTGATTTGCAATTCAATAACATAACACTGGAAAGTACTCTGCACAATAACAAATGGGAACATCCGGGATACGGAGCGGTTGCCGGAAGAGTGAATGATGAAAAGGTTACCGTTAAAAACGTAACGGTACGAAGCGGTTCCGTGACCGGACACAATTACGTCGGAGGAATCATCGGAGCCATCGGTGGAAAATCCTGCAGAATTCTGAACTGCGAAAACAGTGCGACGGTAACGTCAACGGGACTGTATGCCGGCGGAATTGTCGGAAAAGTCGAAGAGCGGTACTATTCCGCGGATGCGGTCATTTCCGATTGCATCAATAACGGAACGGTGATTGCGAAGGGCAAGGACAATGCGGCGGGCGGAATTGCCGGATTTGTTACCGGCTCCGTTATGCCGATTACGAACTGTACCAATAACGGTGAGGTCAAAGGGGATCTGGAGAACGGCGGAGAGGCGATTGCGGCCGGCGGAATTGCGGGAAACGGAGTTCAGGTGAAAATGAACAACTGCTGCAACAACGGTCCCGTCACCGGCACCATGGCGGGCGGAATTGTCGCAAACGGACAGTACGATCACTCCTTTGTTTATTGTACCAATAACGGAGCGATTACCGGACTGAACTGTGCGGGCGGCATTCTCGGAACCCATACGGGCACCGCGCATTTCCAAAATTGTCTGAACGTCGGAGCGATTGCTTCAACCGGAATATCCGGAGGAATCATGGGCAGTGCAATCAACAGCAACGTATATGACGTTGTCCGGGATTGCACCAATGAAGGAACGGTAGGCGGACTGGTTGCCGGCGGTATCATCGGAAGTACGGAACATGGCAGCAAATTTGATTATCTGATCAACCGGGGTGCGGTAACCGGACTGCAAACGGCCGGCGGAATTATCGGACAGGCGACTGTTATAGGCAGTACCTTCAACAATTGCGGCAACAGCGGTGACGTGAAAGCGATAAATGATGCGGGCGGTATTGCGGGACGACTGGATGACAAGACATTTATCCTGAACATCTGTGTCAATAACGGAACTGTTAACGGTGTCAGAGCCGGAGGCATGGTCGGTGTGCTGGAAACCGAAAAAACGGACAATGAGCTGACGCAGTGTCAGAACCTTGGCGCGATTACGTCAGATTACGATACGGCGGGCGGCCTGATCGGAATGAGCTACGGCGGAGGGAAATTCACCGACAACAAGAGTTGGGGCGATGTGACATCCGTCGATTATGCGGGCGGTCTGATCGGACACAACGACAAAAAGGTCTGCGAATTCAAGAACAATTCCGTGAAGGGTGCCGTTCAGGGAAAAGACAATCACACGGCATCGATTTGCGGGTATGACAACAGAACCAAATCGTCCGTTACGGGAAGTATTTTCTCGAGCGGAAGTATTCTGATTATCGGAATCGTGGTTCTGGTTTTGCTGGCAGCGGCGATTATTCTGTTCGTCGTTGTCAGAAAGAAGAAAAAGGCCGGGGACGGCGGCAATCGGGAGACCGATGATACGAATGCAGCGTCGGAAACCAATGACGCGAACGCTGCTCCGGAAGAAGAAAGCAAATGATACCGGACAGCCCTTCGGTATCGGAAAAATGAAACAAATGAACGGACGCCGACAGCCCGAAAGCTGCCGACGTCCGTTTTTTGATATGTATATGAGGGGAATATGAAGGCATTTATCATAAGGGGGGACCCACACAAAGTGTGGGGAGATTCCTTGTGACCTACGCACCGCCTCCGCGAAGCGAATTCCAGTGGCGGTGCTACCCTTATATATCATAAGGAGGGACCCGCCCGAAGAGCGGGAGGATCCCTTGTGATCTGCGCACCGCCTTCGCGAAGCGAATTCCAATGGCGGTGCTACCCGTATTTATCATAAGGGGGGACCCACACGAAGTGTGGGGAGATTCCTTGTGATCTGCGCCTCGGCACCGCGAAGCGGTATTGTAATGCCGAGGCTACCCGTATATATCATAAGGGGGGACCCACACCCTTCTGCTCTGATCACCGTGTTGCGGTACGTTGCACCGTTGTCGGTACCTCAATCTGCGACAGAGTCGCAGACCGGATACCTATTTATATATGAATTAGGCGCGTTCGAAGCACGCTTAACAACAAAGGGAACGGGCACCCGCGAAGCCCGGCGGGGTCGGCCGGTTCAGCGGGACCAGCCGGAACCGGTCGGAGAGCAGGCGTCGCAATCGAGCTCCGAATCGATTTCCGAGGTGCGCCAAAGCATGTGCCGGTTGCAAAATGCATACGCATTTACAATGGTCTCTTCGTAGAGACGAAAGCAGGCATAAGGAGACTCTCCCGGCTTCAGCGTGTGAAAATGAACATCCCGTTCGGTCTGAAGGGCAATCCATTCAATATAATGATCCTCGGTCATAGGGTGAGCAATGAGTCCGACATGTATCATGACGTGGTTGCCCGACGTCGATACAACCGGAACATGCTTCTCCGAGATCCCATCCGTTGAAGCCGGGATGAGCAGTTCCATGGTCCTTCCGCAGCAGACAGTGTCTGTTTCGGATGCGTGAATTTGCCATATGATTTTGCCGCAGACAGGGCAGCGATAAAAATGCAACTCGTTCATTTTGTTAAGTCCTTTCAAAAGAGAATACCGGGAAATTAATAACCGGTAAAAAGTGTGTTAGATTTCCGTTAAATCCGATTTTCCCGTATTGAAAGAGAAAAATCGGTGTGATATATATTTGTTCGACAAGACCCGTGTGCCGCATCGGCACCGGCTGTCTGTTCCTTACAAGCCACAGTATACGTGCTTATCGGATAATGTCCACTGTCGGAAACGAAGGAGCGAAACTTCTTTTATGCAGGCATTTTCCCAAATAAACGAAGCAGGATACGACGAGGCCCGAAAAGGATATTACAGAAGAAACCGAAAAGGGAAATATACAGAAACCGCAAAGGGAATTACGAAAGGAGACTACGATGGATATTTCATTTCCCAATATTATGAGTCTGAACCCGCAGGACTTGGTTGCGTGGTGCAAAATGAGAAAAAAGTCGCTGGAACTGTCCAACCAGAAACTGTCGGAGCAGTCGGGAGTCCCGGTCGGGACAATCGACCGCATTATGTCCGGCAACTACCCGGAATTCAAATACAGCTCGATTCAGCCGCTGATTAAGGTGCTGCTCCGAATCGATGACAAAACACCGCTCCCGAACGAAAATGACGAAAAACAGTCCGAATATTACGAGACGATTGAAGGATATAAGCTGGTTATGGAAAATAAAAACCATATGATTGCGGAGATGAGCCGGAATTACGAGAGCCTGATTCGGCAGGTGGAGTTTCTGAAACAGGAAAACCTGAACAAGCAGAAAATGCTTGACAGTCTGAACTGCCACGTGTCCTGGATGGAGTCCGTGATTGACGAACTTCGCGGAAAATCTCCGAAGTTTTTGTGACAAAACACCATACAGAAAGTCATTTTTCCTCATATTTTCTAACGAATCGAAGTAAAATAATGTTTGTAATATAACGAAGTGTGTGCTAAAATACGTTAGCGGCTGTCCACAGACGTTTCTTTTTGCGTGCTTTTTGGCACCGGAAACGATGATATTTGTTACTGAACGGAGAAGAAGATGGGTGGCAGGACAGCGAAATTACAGAGGAGGTCATAAAAATGGCTAAGAAATGGGTATATGCATTTACAGAGGGAAATGCAGACATGAGAAACCTCTTGGGCGGCAAGGGAGCCAACCTCGCCGAGATGACCAATATCGGTCTTCCGGTTCCGCAGGGTTTCACAATTACGACTGAAGCTTGTACACAGTATTATGAAGATGGCCGTCAGATTAACGATGAAATCATGGCTCAGGCTATGGACGGTGTTAAGAAGATGGAGGAAATCAACGGCAAGAAGTTCGGTGATCTTCAGAATCCGCTGCTCGTATCGGTTCGTTCCGGTGCAAGAGCATCCATGCCCGGTATGATGGATACCATCCTGAATCTTGGTTTGAATGATAAAGTAGTTGCTGCCATGATCGCAGGCAACCCCGACCCGAAGTTCAAGCGTTTCGTATATGACTCCTACAGACGTTTCATTCAGATGTTCTCTGATGTCGTTATGGGTGTCGGCAAGAAATACTTTGAGCAGCTCATCGACAAGATGAAGGCTGACAAGGGCGTTAAGTTTGACGTTGACCTTACTGCCGCAGACCTGAAGAAGCTCGCAGAGCAGTTTAAGGCAGAATATAAGAACCAGCTCGGCAAGGAGTTCCCTTCCGATCCGGTTGAGCAGCTGAAGCTTGCCATTGAAGCGGTATTCCGTTCCTGGGATAACCCGCGTGCAAACGTATATCGTCGTGACAACGATATCCCGTACAGCTGGGGTACCGCAGTTAACGTAATGCCGATGGTATTCGGTAACCTGAACGACGAGTCCGGTACCGGTGTTGCATTTACCCGTGATCCCGCAACCGGCGAGAAGAAGCTCATGGGTGAGTTCTTGAAGAACGCACAGGGCGAGGACGTAGTTGCAGGTGTTCGTACTCCTATGCCGATTGCACAGATGGAGAAGGAATTCCCGGAGGCTTACAAGGATTTCATCCGCGTTTGCAACATTCTTGAAAATCATTACCATGATATGCAGGATATGGAGTTCACCGTTGAGAACAAGAAGCTCTACATGCTTCAGTGCCGTAACGGTAAGAGAACCGCTCCCGCAGCATTGAAGATTGCATGTGACCTTGTTGACGAAGGACACAAGACCGAGGAAGAGGCAGTTGCCATGATCGATCCCCGGAACCTTGATACACTCCTTCATCCGCAGTTCGATGCAAAGGCTCTGAAGAAGGCAACTCCTCTCGGAAGAGGACTTGGTGCTTCTCCGGGTGCTGCATGCGGTAAAGTCGTATTCACCGCGGAAGATGCAGAGACATGGGCTGCAAACGGTGAGAAGGTCGTTCTCGTTCGTCTTGAGACCTCTCCGGAGGACATCACCGGTATGAAGGCTGCTCAGGGTATCCTGACGGTTCGTGGTGGTATGACAAGCCATGCTGCCGTTGTTGCACGTGGTATGGGTACCTGCTGTGTATCCGGTTGCGGCGACATCAACATGGATGAAGAGAATAAGAAATTCACCATCGGCGGAAAGACCTTCAAGGAAGGCTCCGAGATTTCCATCGACGGTACTACCGGTAATATTTACGCAGGAATCATTCCTACCGTAGATGCTTCCATTTCCGGCGACTTCGGTCGTGTTATGGGATGGGCTGACAAGTTCCGTAAGCTGAAGGTTCGTACCAATGCGGATACGCCTCGCGATGCGAAGAAGGCACGTGAGCTTGGCGCAGAAGGTATCGGCCTCTGCCGTACCGAGCACATGTTCTTCGATCCCGAGCGAATCGCTGCTTTCCGTGAGATGATCTGCTCCGATACCGAGGAAGAGCGTGAGGTAGCACTTGATAAGATTCTTCCTTATCAGCAGAGCGACTTCAAGGCTTTGTACGAGGCACTTGAGGGCAATCCGGTTACCATCCGTTTCCTGGATCCGCCGCTTCATGAGTTCGTTCCTACCGAGGAGGCTGATATTCAGCGTCTTGCGGATGCTAAGGGCAAGACTGTTGAGGAAGTTAAGGCTATGTGCGCATCCCTCCATGAGTTCAACCCGATGATGGGTCACAGAGGCTGCCGTCTTGCCGTAACCTATCCGTCCATCGCCAAGATGCAGACGAAGGC
>JAZUGQ010000051.1:0-44125 GCA_045641285.1 Lachnospiraceae bacterium | reverse complement strand
TGGCTCGTCTGCGGAAACAAATCCACCGGGCAAATCTGCCGGATTGTATATTCCTTTTGCAGCATTGCAAGATCCCTCATCAGCGTTTCCGGATTGCAGGAAACATAAACGATTCGCCGGGGAAGTATTTTGCGGACAGCCTTGATAAATGCTTCACTGCAGCCGGAGCGCGGCGGATCCAGCAGAAGGACCGACAGCGATTGCTTGGAGGCCGCCAAAGACAGCATGTATTCGCCTGCATCCCCGTTGATGAAATCGACATTTTCAATTTTGTTTTTCTCTTTGTTTTTCTTCGCATCACGTACCGCATCGGCATTTAATTCCACTCCCGTCACAACGGCCTTCGGCTGCTTTGAAGCCGCCAGCAGGGAAATGGTCCCCGTGCCGCAATAGGCATCCACCACCGTTTCATCGGGCTGAATATCCGCCAGTTCCAATGCCAGTCGGTACAGTTTCTCCGTTTGCACACGATTGACCTGGAAAAATGAGCTCGGGGAAATTCGGAACTCCAGGCCCAGCAGCGTATCCGTAATGTACCCCGGACCTGCCAGCACTTCATTTTGCTTGCCGAGCACCATTGTTGTCTGCGCCGGATTGTAGTTCAAAACAACCGTCTTAATTTCCGGATGTTTCTTCATCAGCTCCATGGCCATCTTGTTCTTTTCCGGAAACATTTTCTCGGCCACAACCGGCACCACCATGACATCGCCGTTTCCGGCCACCCGAATCAATACATGGCGCAGAAGCCCATGCCCCGTATTTTCATTGTAAACCGACATGTGATATCGGTTGGCATACTTTTCCAGCGTCTTTAAAATGCCTGCTGCCAGCGGATTGCAAATGGCACAGTCCGTCACCGGTACCAGCTTGTGTGTCGATTCTTCATACAATCCCAAAACAATTTTTTTCTGATATCCGAATGTTGCATGAATCTTGTTTCGATATGCCAGCGGAGTGCCGTCCATGGGGACAATCGGACAAATGAGCGCGTCCGCATCCAGTTTGTTCTGCTGTGCATACAGTCGGACCGCATGCTCTTTGACGGACAGCTGTTTCGCATAAGCGGCATGCATCAGATTACATCCTCCGCATTGTTCATACAACGGACACACCGGCGTAACACGGTCCGTTGACGCTTTCGTCACCTCGCATAACCTGGCTCCCGTCTGATTTTTACCGTACACAAGACAAATGCTTCCCTTTTCTCCATCCAATAAAAAAGGCACGGCAAAACTGGCGTTATTAAATGTAACCAGCCCCCGGCCTTCCGTATCGGTTTCCTTGCAACTTACATTGTATGTTTTCACGAAAACCACCTCTTCTTCCGTATATTCGTTTTCTGTTTACTGAATGACCCTGATATCGCTTTCCGCCGGCTCAATCCGACTGCTGCGTTATTCTTTCGACGGTGCATTCAAAATGTGATTCTGTTCCGTCAGATACACACGGACTTTTTCCAGCAGCAGTTCCTTGCGAACGGACTCGATATCCACATTTTTATAAAATGCCTGCATATCCCAGTACCCGTATTCTTCCATTATCATCGGAAGTGCTTCGTCCAGTTCCCGGTCCGAAAATTCAATGTTTTCCTTCTCGGCAATCAGCAACAAAACCGCTTCTTCTTTTAACGTCTTCTCCGTTTCCGACCGAACAATTTCACGGAACTGTTCTTCACTCCGTTCAAAAAACGTATCAACATATTCCGACAGGGTCATATTGTACTGTTTCGCTTCGGCTTCATAGCTTTCAATGGCATTTTGAAACTCGGTCTCAATTGCCTTGTCCAGGGCCGGTCCGAATTTGGTCCGTTCCACAACGGCGGCCGCGACCGCATCCTCCGGTTCCGCTATTCCGCAATCAACGTCCAACCCCTTATATTGCCCAAGCTTTAAAATCTCACGATTGCGTCTGTAGTCAATCCAAAATACGATGCCGATCAGAATCAGCGCCGCGACTGCAACACAAACAAGAGTAATTACCTTTTTTTTCATTCCGGCATTCCCCCGTTGAACGTTACGTCCCATCACATCTGCCGCAGCAGTTTTACAATAATCTCTTTGGTCGGCGGCTGAGACCCTTCCATCATGCAGGCTCCTGCCGATACCGCCATGGCATAGCGAATAATATCACGGAAATGCATATTGGAATCAATTCCGTAAGCAATCGCTGCCGTCATCGCATCTCCTGCACCGACCGGCGATTTGACTTCGACATTTTTTGCCGGAACATGAATCGTTTCCACACCGTCGCAGAACACTGCGCCGTCCGCGCCAAGGGATACCGCAACCAGCTTCGGTCCTTTGGAATACAGTTCCGCTGCTTTTTCTTTTACCCAGTTAATCATCGCCTCACGGCTTTCGAATTTACCGGTTACGCCGTACAACGCACGCAGCTCATCCAGATTCGGCTTGACGTAATCCGGTCCCGCTTCCAATCCGAGTCGAAGCAACTGACCGCTTGTGTCCAAAAAGACTCTGCAGCCCATCTGATGCAGCATCTCCGTCATTTTCTTATACGTATCATCCGGAACTCCTTCCGGTGCACTGCCGCTCAATACAAACAGCGAGCCCTGTTTTGCGTGCTGCTTAATCTTGTCAAATAATTTCTGCAGTTCTTCCGGCGAAATCTTCGGACCCGGTTCGTCAAATTCCGTCATTCCGAATACGCTTCGTACTTTCAGATTGCATCGGGTCTCACCTTCCACAACCACAAAATCCGCCATAATCATCTGCTTCTGCAGCTTGCTCTTGATATCATCGCCCATATTGCCGCCGACAAAGCCGGAAGCCATGTTCGGCTTATTCAGAACTCGCAATGTCTTGGATACGTTGATGCCCTTGCCGCCCGCATCGATTCGAATATTTTTCAGCCGATTGATTCCACCGACAATATATTCATCCACATCCGCCGTTTTATCAATCGCCGGATTCATTGTTACCGTAATAATCATGTTATTCCCCCTGCGTTCCGGGTTATCGTCCGACAAATGTATAGGTTACATAATCCGGAACGTCTGTCCTTCTGTAAAGATACTCTGTATATGAGGTAATTGCCTCTCTTGCCGGCTGTAACGCATCCTCATATGCGGTCACCAGTTTGCCCAAAACAGGCTTGCACAACCGGCTTGCTTCCTTCGTCATCAGAAGACTGGCAACTTCATCCTGATGATTTGTCATGTCACATACCATGCAAACGCCTTTGCGGACTACGGGATTTCCTGTTCGCGTCAGCGTCAGCGCCGCTTTCATTCCGACCAGACATTGGAAAATCTCATCGGAAGTTACTCCCAGATAGAACGGAGCAATCACATCGGCATACTCGCGTGATACACCGATATGGGATGCCGCCTTAAACGTCACCGGATTCTTTCCGTCCTTCGTCATCAGGAACCGTTCCAGTTCCATCTCCAGCTTTCCGTGTGAAACACCGATTGCTCCCTTCTCGCCGTTGACGATCGGATGGCAATAGGAATCCAAAAACAAATGACACAGAACCCCGTAATAATAAACCAGCTGTCTGTCATCCTCCGAATTTCTGATCACCATGGAAGCATTTGCATAAAATTCCTTAAACTCGGTATGATGCAGCCTGCTGCCAAAGGAACTGACCTCAGTGCCCAGTCCGCATTTGTGATAAAACAGCAAATCCGGTCCGTGCAGACCAATCAAAAACAATGGCAAATGATTCTGAATTAACCGTTTGGTGTCATTCGGAAGACCCTGATAAACATTGACTCCGAATCTTCTGTGTGCATAACAAGATGGCATGGCATAGTTCTCCTTCTGTCCGGATTTATATAGTATAACACACAAACTCTGTTTGTGCTACAGTCTTTTCCCTTTTTGTAAAAATAAAAACAGACAGCCGGGGTCACCCGACTGTCTGTCAGTATTCACATATTTCGATTAATTTGCGGATGTTTCCGGCACATAAGCGGCCTTAATCTGATCCCGCAGTGTGGTTACCGCTTTTTTGCACTTGCACTGCATCTTGCAGTAATTCTTACCATAGGTATCCAGATACTCTGTACGCATTTTTTCCTCTTCGGAAGTAATCGTTCCCTTGGTCCGGTCAATATTGCATTGACTGTCAATATATTCATCCACTTCGGCATCCGAAACCGACAAGCCGAGTTTATTGAATTCCGCCAGAAGAACAACAATCTCCTTTACCATTGACTTTGAGTTCTTCTCCATTGCTTCCTGAAATGCCTTCTTATCGGACTTCTCGCCTTCGGGATCCCTGTACAAAGAATAGACACTGGTATATCCCAACTGTTCGTACAACTGTTTGTATGTTTCGAACGAATTGATGGTTTCATTGGTTATGTTCTTTGTCATAAGCTTTACATACTTCTTGGGAAGAGAGGATACCTCTGCGTTCTCAACCAGCCATGTATCAATTGCATTATCCAAAGAATTATCGGCCTGAGTCTCCAGCTCGTTCTTTATATATGCATAATAACCGTCTTTGGTTGCCTCAAACTCGCTGGATTCCAGAGTCTCCTTAAAGTACTTTTCAACAAACTCGTCATTGAACATCGTCTCGTACTCAAACTTGATTTCTTCCTCCGCATCGGTTCCGTCAGCGCCTTCATTGGTTCCGTCAGCATCTTCTTCGGTTCCGTCAGCGCCTTCATCGGTTCCTGCCGCATCTTCTTCTGCCTTTGCTGCAGCCTCGGCCTCTTCCTTTTCCTTCTTCAGAGCAGACTCACAATTGGCTGTGATGGTATCAATAATCTTCTGTTCCGATACGGCATACTCCGCATAGCTGACGCCGCCTTCACCCATAATGTCTTTGTCTAATTTGACATTGGCATCAACGTCATATCCTTCGATGGTTCCGTCTTCGGTTATATATTTCTTATAATCAATATCTCCCTTATGACGATTGTTATAAATCAGCAAAACAATTAAGCCCACGCAGGCAATTCCCATCAGAATCAGTACAAATTCAATCATTTTTGCACGTCTCATTTTCACTTGTACCTGTCTTGCACGTTCCTTTGCAGCCAGTCTGTTTTCAATACTCATAGTGCCCTCCAATCGCATTTTCAATGCGCATTTTGATCATCTGTCATCACAGACTCCATAAGTGTATCACGAATCATACAAAAATTCAAGATATCGTTCCTTAACTTTCGTGCCATATTCCGCCATCCGCATGCTATACATCAAATTCGGGAATAAAGCTTTCCTTTGCCGTGGCGCCGATTTGAATATAGGCCTGTTCCACCGAAATACTCTCGGCAAATGCCACCACCTTATCATACTCGTACCGCGTCAGTTTCCGGTTCAGATTTTTGTACGGCAGTTCCGTTTTCGGCGGAGTATACTGGTTCATGATACTGATGTAAATACGGTCCCCGTACGTTTCATGCAAATACGCAATCACACGTTCCGATTCGTCGCGATGTCCCGGCAGGACCAAATGACGAACAATCACTCCGCGTTTCATATACCCGTCGTCATCAAACTCCGGATTTCCGGCCGCCTCCGTCATTTTCCGAAGCGCCCGTTTTGCAACCTCGGGGTAGTCCTCCGCGTGAGAATACCGCTTCGACAGTTCCGGCGACAGATATTTGAGATCCGGCAGATAAATGTCGATATCGTCCCGAAGAAGATCCAGTGTACGTTCCGTTTCGTAGCCGCCGGAATTCCACACAATCGGAATCCGAAGTCCGTCCGCACGGGCTGTCCCGATTGCCTCGTGAACCCCCGTTGCCCATTGTCCGGCGGTCACCAGATTGATATTGGCGGCCCCTTCCGACTGCAGCCGCAGCATCGCATCCGCAACGTCCCGAACCGAATATTCCCGTCCCGCATTGCCGTGACTGATGGCGCTGTTCTGACAGAAAATACAATGTAACGGACATCCCGAAAAGAACAGTGCGCCCGACCCCCGTTCTCCGCTGATACACGGTTCTTCCCACATATGAAGTGCCGCACGGGCAATTCTCATCGTGCTCCCGCATCCGCACACGCCGGTTTGTACGTCCCGATTTACGCCGCATTGTTTCGGGCACAAATGACAGGACGTCATAGTTTGCATGTCACTCATTTGCTTCGTTTCACTCCCCGTCCGGTGCCGCGTTGACCGCTCTTTCCGGTCTGTGCTTTGCCCGGCTTTCCTGCATCTTTCTTTCGTACAGATTCCTTCTTCGCGGAATCCTTTCTCGCGGAATCCTTCTTCGCAGAATCCTTTCTCACGGAATCCTTCTTCGCGGAATCCTTTCTCACGGAATCCTTTTTCGCGGAATCTTTTTTCACGTTATCCTTTCGCGCATAATCCTTCCTCGGATAAATGAGGCACTCCGGTCCGAATCCGATCAAATCCTGCCGGCCCGCCTTATACAAAGCTTCCTTCACCAAATCATAATTGTCCGGATTCCGGAACTGAATCAGTGCTCTCTGCATCGCCTTCTCATGCGGATTTTTCGCGACGTACACCGGTTTCATCGTCCGCGGATCCACACCGGTATAATACATACAGGTGGAAATGGTGGACGGCGTCGGATAGAAATCCTGAACCTGTTCCGGCGTCACTCCGTTTTGCTTCAGATACACCGCCATTTCAATGGCATCCGACAGTTCGGAGCCGGGATGTGACGACATCAGATACGGCACCACATACTGCTTCATCCCGAGCTGCTCATTGATTTTGCCGTACTTTTCGATAAATGACCGGTATACGGACGGCTCCGGTTTTCCCATCAGCCGAAGCACCCGTTCGGAAATATGTTCGGGCGCCACTTTCAGCTGCCCGCTGACATGATACCGGCAGAGTTCCCTCAAAAAGGTGTCATCCTTGTCCGCCATCACATAGTCAAACCGGATTCCGGACCGGACAAATACCTTCTTGACTTTCGGCAGTTCCCGCAACGTCCGCAATACGTCCAGATAATCCGAATGATCCACAATCAGATTGGCGCACGGCTTCGGAAACAGACACTGTTTTTCCGTGCAGACGCCCTTCTTCATTTGCTTCTCGCAGGCAGGGCGCCGAAAATTCGCCGACGGGCCGCCCACGTCATGAATATATCCTTTAAAATGAGGATCTTCCGTCATTTTGACCGCTTCTTCCACCAGCGATTCCTTGCTTCGTGCCTGCACAATCCGGCCCTGATGGAAGGTCAGCGCACAGAAACTGCAGCCTCCGTAACAACCGCGGCAGCTCGCCAGGCTGAATCGGATTTCCTCAATTGCCGGAACGCCGCCCTGCGCCTCATACGACGGATGATAGGTGCGCATGTACGGCAGAGCGTATATGTCGTCCAGTTCCATCGTTGTCATCGGCGCGGCCGGCGGATTCTGAATCACATAAAAATCCTCATACCGTTCCGCCATCGGCTTTGCCGTAAACGGGTCGGTATTTTTGTACTGAACGGAAAAACTTCCGGCATAATTCATTTTGTCCTGCTTCAGTTCCGCAAAGGACGGAAGCACAATGACATCCTGAACGGACTCCGTCGATTTGGCCTTGTACACCGTTCCCGCAACAAAGCAAATGTCCTTCACATCGAGTCCCGCCGCCAGTGCATCGGCGATTTCCACAATGCTGCGCTCGCCCATTCCGTAAGAAATCAAATCGGCCTGGGAATCGATCAGAATCGAATGTTTCAGAGAATCCGACCAGTAATCATAATGGGCAAGACGTCTCAGACTGGCCTCGATTCCGCCGATGATAATCGGATTTTTCGGATATTTCCGCCGAATCAGATTGCAATACACAATCGTTGCCCGGTCCGGTCGTTTTCCCGGTTCTCCGCCGGGCGTATACGCATCGGTCGGCCGTCTGTGTTTGGACACGGTATAATGATTCACCATGGAATCCATATTGCCGCCGCTGACCAGAAATCCCAGCCGCGGTTCTCCGAACACATCGATGCTGTCCGGATTTTTCCAATCGGGCTGGGAAATGATTCCGACCCGGTACCCGTGTGCTTCCAACACTCTGCTGATAATCGCCGGGCCAAAGGAAGGATGGTCCACATACGCATCCCCTATCACATAAGCAAAATCCACACGGTCCCAGCCGCGTTCCTTCATATCCTTTTCGGTAATCGGCAAAAATCCCATACTGTCCTCCGTTACAATCCCTGTTCGATCGTCAACCGTTCTCCGACGGTCACCCTGCATCGGCTTCCGCACAGCAGCGGCATCGCCGGAGGCAAATGACCGATATCCGTATCCATAATAATCGGAACACCGAAATCCTTCAAAATGTCCGTCACGGCATTATACTGATTCAGCGGGCCGAATTCCTGTCCGTAAACCATCGGACGCCCGATTAAAAATCCCTTGACGCCGGAAAACCATCCGGCTTCTTTCAGCTGCCAGATTGCCCGCCGGATTCCGAACACCGTCAGGTCGCAGGATTCCAGAAACCAGACCAGACCTTCCTCCCGATGCCGTTCGATATACTCCGAAACACGGTCGAATCGGGTTCCGACCAGCGTTGCCAGGCAGTCCAGACATCCTCCGATTAACCGTCCCTCAAAAGCGAGGGGTCGGACAATGTGTTCTACCGCAGTAGAACCATCTAAATACGTGACAAACGATTCTTTTCTGACACAGTTGTACGGTGCGGTCGGATGCATTTCGTCGCAGAGCGAATCCTCATTTCCCTGCCATCCGTCGTAATTCTGCACCGTTGTTTTCGTTCCGCACAGGACATTCAGCGCATCGTGCACCGACTCATGCCACGGCTCCATTCCGAACGCCTTCACGCACGGTCCGTAAATGCTCACACCGTCGCACAGAGTGGCATACAGGAAATCAAAATTGGTATTGTCCGAATACCCCATATACAGTTTCGGCTTCGCCTTCTTTAATGCCTCCCAATCCAAATAACTGACAACTTCGCACATCATTTCCCCGCCTCCGCAGGAAATGATGGCGTCGACATCGTCCCGCTGGAACATGTCCATCAGTTCGGCGGCACATTTTTCCGGCGTGTTGGAAATTCCGATTCCTTCCGACGCATAACAATTGGGGCCGGGCATCAGCCCGAACCCCAACCGTGATAATTGTTTCATTGCATTTTGAAATGCGGATTTGTACGGTTCCGTGGCACAACCGAAGGACGGTGCCGCAAATCCGATTGTTCCGCCTTGTTTCAAATACGGTATCATGTATCTTCCTCTCTTCCGCCGCAATCCGCCCGTCGCGACCTGTCACGCGCAGTCTGTCATATTACAAAAGATGGGCACGAAGGTCCTCTCCGCTGAGCGGGCTGAGATATGCCGGTGCAATGTCAAATACGGTCTTGCATCCGGTCGCACCTTCCGCAGCCAGTCTGGCAACCGCACGGGCATATGCCAAAATAACGCTCGACGTGAATTCCGGATTGGAATCCAGTTTCAGGCTGTATTCGATAATGTGCTTATGCTCTCCGTTCATGCCCGTCGTACCGGTCCGGATAACCCGTCCGCCGTGCGGGATTTCGCTGTGATTTTTCTTCAGTTCCTCTTCGGAAATGAAGGTCACCGTCGTGTCATAATCGGCAAAATAATTCGGCATCGTTTTGATTGCCGTTTCAATTGCCGCCAAATCCGCACCTTCCTCGGCAACCACATAGCACTCTCTCGTATGCTTCTGACGGGTGGTCAGTTCCGGATTGGATCCGGAGCGGACTGCTTCCAGCGCTGCCTCAACCGGCACCGTGTACTGTTTTGCATCCTTTACCCCGGGAATTCGGCGAATCGCATCGGAATGTCCCTGGCTGACGCCTCTGCCCCAGAACGTGTAATCGGCTCCTTCGGGCAAAATGCAGTTGGCATACAGGCGGTTCAGCGAGAACATACCGGGATCCCATCCGCAGGAAATCAAAGCGACGGTTCCGGCCTTTTTCGCTGCTGCATCAACGCTTGCAAAATGCTCCGGAATTCTTGCGTGAGTATCAAAGCTGTCCACTACGTTGAACATGGCCGCATACTCCGGTGTCTGCTTCGGAAGGTCGGTTGCGCTTCCTCCGCAAATAATCATAACATCAATTTTTCCCTTCCAGTTTTCCACTTCGGAAACCCTGCAAACCTCTGCCGTTTTCGTCAAAACGGATACCGTTGCCGGATCGCGTCTGGTAAATACCGCAACGAGTTCCATGTCGGCATTCTGCCGTACTGCACATTCCACACCGCGTCCAAGATTTCCGTACCCGATAATTCCGATTCGAATCATATATGCCTCCTGTTATTGTGACGTATTCTCTCCATTGTATCATTCGTCACCATGGTTTCATTTTTTCTGCATTTTCACCCGTTCCGCAGTGCCGAATTCTTGGTTTCCGCTCATTTTACAGTACTGAATTCTGCATTTTTGCTCATTTTGCAGTGCTGAATTCTGCGTTTTTGCTCATTTTGCAGTGCTGAATTCTGTGTTTCCGGGTATCCTGCAATGGATTTATGAACATAGAATAGCATCTTCCCCGAGGTTTGTCAACGAGGAATTGTATTTTTGTATACAATAGTGCATTTTCTACGGAGCTTCGAAAAATTCTTCTCCCTGCTCGGCGGCCAATTTGCGTTCGACGGACTCCGTCGAAGTCCTGTCGATTTCGTCTCCGTACCCGGACAATGCGGCAAACGGCGAAAACTGCGCTGCTCTTGCCTGCCGTGACATCCGTACCGCGGTCTTCGGTTCCGGATGCGGCAGATTGATGATATCCTCATAGGTATCCGTCATCGTCTGCTCCTTTCGGTTTGTCGGTTCGACACCGGATGACAATACGTCCCGTCGTCAGGCCTTATGTCCTCCGACCTGTCCGTTTCGTTCCATGGCGGTTCCGCCTTCCTCCAGATTCATGCCCCGGAGAATGGCATTTTTCCCGTGTTTCTTCTTGATCTGCAGGACGGCCTCCTGAACACTTCGTTCCCGGGCCTCTTCTTCCCGTTTCCGTTCCTTTTGCTTCTGCTCCTCGTCCCAGTCCGTAAATAACGACAGTTGCTCGTATTCCGGCTCCGAAACGGAATCTTCCGGTACCACGTGATTGGCAACCACGTACATTCGTCGCACGGTCAGTTTCGGATTTACGATGGTCTCATACAGTTCCGTGACCGCTTCCATAATCCGCTTTGTCGAAGAGGTCTTTTCTCCGAGCGAAACCGAGCCGTGTGCCGACTTCGGAACCGAACGTCCGTAGTAATCGCGAACAACCTCTCCGTGATATTCCGTTGTCCGGTCCTTCAGATTTTCAACGTCATATCCGACCGTCAATACCATTTGATCGGTAACGAGCCGCTTTTCGACCAGGTCCAGAACAAGCAGATCCGTCATTTCCCTTACGATTAACCGTCCCTTTTCAAAGTCATACGGTTCCTTGAGGACCTGCCCCGTGCTGATGCTGTTGCTTTCCGGCCGATACGCCTTGATATCGGAAATGGTGCACGGCTCCCAGCCCCACGCATGATCGATCAGAAGTTCCGCGTTGACGCCGAACAGTTTGTACAGCAGTTTCTCGTTATGAAACTCCCCGTCCCGGCCGAGCGAACAGCGGGCAATATCTCCCATCGTGTACAGCCCGTACTCCTCCAGTTTTTTGACATAACCGCGGCCGACCCGCCAGAAGTCCTGCAGCGGCCGGTGATTCCAGAGTTCCCTTCGGTACGTCATTTCATCCAGTTCGGCAATCCGGACTCCGTTTTCATCCGCCGGAATGTGTTTTGCCACGATATCCATCGCGACCTTGCACAAATACAGATTGGTCCCGATTCCTGCCGTTGCCGTGATTCCGGTTTCCTGAAGAACGCTGTGAATCATTTTCATGGCAAGCTCGCGCGGGCTCATTTTATACACCTTCATGTAATCGGTGACATCCATGAACACCTCGTCCACGGAGTAAATATGAATATCCTCGGGAGCCACATAGT
This sequence comes from Lachnospiraceae bacterium, assembly GCA_045641285.1. GTDB lineage: Bacteria > Bacillota > Clostridia > Lachnospirales > Lachnospiraceae > ISDg. Next base: position 32,259 of record JAZUGQ010000051.1, on the reverse strand, counting down.
TCATATAAATATCGTAAATTTTCGTGCTGACGCTCATGTAGCGCGCCATTCTCGGCGGTGCGACGATATACTCCACCGCGAGCGACGGATCCGCAGCCAGCTCCGCAGCCTGTGACGAGCTTCCGTTCAGCACGCCGCCGGGTGCCTTCATTTTTCGAAGGGCGTTGACTTCTTTGACCTTCTGAACCACTTCGAACAGTCTGGCGCGCCCCGGAATCCCGTACGACTTCAGGGACGGCGTTACGGCAAGGCAAATGGTTTTCTCCGTCCGTTCCGCATCGGCCACAACCAGATTGGTCGTGAGCGGATCCAGTCCCCGATCCACGCATTCCACGGAGGCATAAAACGATTTCAAATCAATTGCAATGTAAATGCGCTGCTTGTCCATCCTGCCTCCTTTTCCGTGGGTTCCGTATTTTCCCGGGGTCTGCCGATTCGGTGCTTCCGCTCCCGGCTCAGCCCCGTTTCCGCGGTTTTCCGTCACCGGTCGTTTTTCGGTTTCTGTTTGCGGGACACAGTCTCGGCCCGCCGGCATAATTCACGTTCCCGGCAGGAGTCGCAGTCTCCTCCGCAGCCGAGTATTGTCCGGCCGCTGCGTTTTCTTCGTATCATTCCGATAATTGCGGCGGCAACGGCCGCCGCCAACAAAACAGCGACCACCAGAGTGGCCGCATTGTTCTGAATCCATAGCATTTCCGATTTCCTCCGAAGTTACTGTTCCTCGACAGGCAAATACCAGCGTCCGGTTGCCCGAACGGTTTTCAGGAAACGATCCGTTTCATCCGTGGTCTCCTCAATCAAATCGGTATCGATATTATGACCGCAATCGGAGTACATCACCAGCTTGCAGTGCGGAAGGCATTTGGCCGTTCGCATCAGCAGTTCCGGGGTACTGATCGGGTCCTCCGTTCCTCCGATCAACAACGTCGGAACGGTGATTTTTCGCAGCTCTTCGCAGAGCCGTTCTTCATTTTTCAAACGCATCAGAGGGCGCCCGTAATCTATCCGTCGTTCCTCCTCCGGCACCGGTTCCTCGGACGGCCGGTGAATCCAGTCCTCACGACGCTGCCGACGCAGACTTCTTGCCGGGTCATTGTCAATCGGCGGGTCAAACGGCGGCGGCGAAGAAATCAGTCCCTGCTGCAGCATTTGCCGATAGGACATGGTCCCTGCTGCCAGACTGTGCGGTCCCGCAACAACGGCGATAAATGCCGTTACCCGCTCCGCATGGCGAAGCATCAAATGCCAGCCGACACCGGCCCCGTGAGACGCTCCCATATACACAAAGCGGTCGATTTTCATGGCATCCGCAAATGCCGCGACATCATCCGCAAACACATCGTACCAGGCCTCTCCGTAATCTTCCGTAACCAGGGAAGACGGGCGGAAGCCGCGAAGCGTAATGCAGTACACATGATACCCCATTTCCGCCAGTTTCTGCTGCATTCCCTTGTGGTAAAATCCGACCTGTGCCGACAGAATCACCCGGTCACCGGCTCCGTATTCCTCATAAAACAATGAAATCCGATCATTGATCCGAACATTTCCCATACTCTGTTTTCCTTTTCTCCGTAACCCCGAACCGGCAAACGCCGCTTGCGTTCCGATTCGATTTTCTGCTCCCGTTATCACCGGCGCACTATTGTGCGGGGACGGTCCGAACTCCGTAACGAAGCGTCCATTTGTCATCCGACACGGTTTTCATCATATCCAGCATCAGCTCCGGCACATACACGGTCTGACCGTTTTCCACCGTTTTCCGATATCCGAAAAAGGTGTTGTACATGTGCTCGGTGTCCCCGTCAATCGTCAGGACCGCATTTTCCAAAAGACCGGTTTCCTCATTGTAGAAGAAATCCATTCGGCTGTACGGCTTATCCATGGAAATGATGTCTCTGTACCGGTAAACCAGAAGACTTTCCGGCTTTTCCTCCGTTCCGAAAAGCAGAACCCGGTTATTTCCCTTTAACGTAAATTCATATTCTTTGATGGTCTCTCCGTCCTTTGTTATCGCAGTTCGGCGCGCATCGTATAACGTCGCTCCGTCTTCGGTCAGACAGAGTTCCTGATAATATACCTCTTCGCCATCGGCCGTCGTTCCGATAACATAGGAGTTGACTTCCGTGTTCCGGTAATCCACATACAGTTTCGTTGTTTGGAACGGAACATATTCGAATTCGGTATATAAATGATCGTCTTTGCCCTCACGGAAGGAAAAACGCTTCCGATACTGCTGCATTGCATCTTCCGTATCGTCGGCCGGTTCATCGGTCAGGGACTCTCCGAGAAGCGACATCCAGTATTTGTCACGGAGATGCTCATACATGGTTATCCAGTCTTCCGCCGCCACGGAATTGGTTCGGAATTCCACACAGGACGTCGGAATTTTCGTGCTGATTAATTCCACCGGAACATATCCGAACACCTGACTCTTAAACTGAACGATTGACCACGTTTCGCTGCTGAATACACTGTCATCCAATTCCAGTGCAACAAATTCGCCCTTATGAAGCTGTCCGATTACGGCAGACTCCTTCGATGCCTCCGAATATACATTTCCGTCCTGAATGACATAGGCCAGACCAACCAGTTCATAATACTCTTCGGGATCCGGTTCTCCCGTTGGTTCTGCGGTCGGCTCCGGTGTTCCCGTCGGTTCCGGTTCTCCCGTCGGCTCTCCTGTCGGCTCCGGTGTTCCCGTCGGTTCTCCCGACGGCTCTGCGGTCGGTTCCGGCTCTCCCGTCGGTTCTCCCGTCGGCTCTGCGGTCGGCTCCGGTGACGGTTCAAAGGTCGGCATGGGAACCGGCGTTCCTGTCGGCGGCACGGCATTGGTCGGTGTCGGCACAACCGTATCATTTTTCACAAGCTGTTCCTTATCAAACAGACTGCAACCGCACAAAACCAAACACATAACCAACCACACTGCTGCAATTCTAACTCGTTTCATTCCATTACTCCCGTTCTTTTATCGTCTTCGGAAGATCCTCTCCGCGATCCCGATAATACTCATTTACAAGGCTGCGGAACCCATATTCCTTAATCGTTCCGTAACGCAAATTATAATTGGCTTTTGTATATTTTCCGGTCGCGATAAACCGAATACATTCCACCATATACCGGTCCAGCTCCCGAAGGCTGTCCGTCGTTGTGATCACCGGAAAAAACCATCTCGCCCAGGTCAGCTCATTTTCATTCCGATTATCGTAAAATTTCGCATTATAATGCTTGATATATGCCCGAATGGCACGTTCCGGGGTCGCCCCGTTCCGGCATCTCCAGCGGTACAGTTTTCTCGCCTTCCGCTTCATTTTGCCCTTCAGCTTGTCAACGGACGCTTCCGACACATCCACCGTTCCGTCCCGGTACGTCACGCCGAGGAAGGTCCATTTTTCATGCGGTTCCATCTGCTCCACCTTCTTCGGGTTGACGGTCAGCCCGCGTTCGGCCAGCTCCGCATGCAGAAGTTCCCGGTACTGCTCCCGCTGCTCCGCGGAATCCGCAAATACAATGATATCATCGGAATACCGCGCATACAAAATATGCTGCTTCAGCATTTTCCGGTCCAGCCCGCTCAGATACAGATTGGCCAGAAAGGAGGACAGCGGAATTCCCGCCATGATTCCCTTTTTCTCCCGGATCACAGTCTCCCCGTCATACACGTACGGATTTGTGAGAATATCGGTTATCAGCCTGCACAAAAGCGGTTCCTTCGGCAGCGCCTCGTACACCATCGGCAGCATTTGCTCTACATCGACCGAATTGAAATAATCGTGAATATCGAGCTTGTACACATACTTGTCACGGATGTCCGGCTGGCCGGTCAGATAGGCCACCGCCGTTTTCACACTTCGGTTGACCCGAAACGAAAACAGATTCGGGGCAAACAGTCCGTCATATTCATGCAAATGATACGACAACGCCTTCAAAAGCATGTTTACTTCCGTCGGAAATGAGTACACAATCCGTTTTCGGTCGTTGCCGAGTTTATTGATGACCCGCTTGCTCGCATACGGAAAGGTTCCCTCCCGAAGCCATGTGTTCAGCGGCTGTTCATAGGTTTTTTGATCGATCACACGGCGCAATTCTTTCAGTTCCCGGCCGGTAATATGGTCTTTTCCGGCGCAGTAACCGTAAAATTTTTCCCATGTTTCCTGCTTCGTCAGCAGTTCCAGATACTCCATATCGTAAATCCCCACTCTCCCGACCGTCTGCTGTCAACTGCGCTCCGTCCGCAATCTGCCTGCTGCCAACTGCGCTCCGTCCGCAATCTGTCTGCTGCCAACTGCGCTCCGTCCGCAATCCGTCGGCTTTGCAGACTGCCGACGCGCCAACCGACGACCGGAACAAACGCTCCTGTTTCTAACAATGTCAAAAACGGATTGCCGCCCTCCAGGGATTCGGCAATCCGTCACCGGACTTCCTGTGTTGTTCCATCCGAAGGAAGCGAGTGCTTCCCCGGACGGACGACTGTAAAAGAGAAGAAAACTTTAAAGTTAAGAAAATTTCTTAACTTACCAGACGATACATGACCGACTACCTGCACAGTCTCCGAAGGGTCATGCTGCGCCCGCTGCAGGTGCACAATGCATTCTTCTCGATTTACCGATTAAAGGGCCTGACGAATACGATCTACAACATAATCCTCGCGGTCCGGATACTCCGCAAAGAAATTCAAATGACGAATTCCCGCTTTCCACTCGCAATAGGTGTGAAGACCTTTGCGATAATGATATTTGCTCTGAAGGGAAATGACCAGCACCGCCGCTCCGTCCTTCCGAAATACAAATGTATAAGGCGGATATGAAACCGATGTTGCGGCCGAAACCAGCGTGCTGAACGGAACATTTTCCTCTACCGTGTACTCCGGGAAATTTCTCTTGATAATGTCACGGAAATACGCAATATCATGACTGTATTCAATGTCCCATTCGGAACCGGATTCCTCGGTTGTTCCGGTGTTCGAAGTTCCGGCGTTCGAAGTTCCCGCATTCGCATTCTGCGGGGTCTGCTGTGCGGCATTCACAATCGCACTCTGCAACGGTTTACGAACGGCCTGATCAACCGCCTGTTCAACAGCATTATCAACGGCTTTCTCGACTTTTTGTTCTACGGTTCTGCGCAATATACGTCTCAAAAAACTCTCCAGCATATCTTTTTTCCTTCCTTTCCATCATTTCCGCAATGCCCGCTCGACGGACCTTCCGTACGGATTTATTATATTATTTTCCGATGCCAAATGCAATACGAATTTACGCCTGTATGACAGTGTATCCCTGTGCCGTTACCGCCGCTGCCAGACACTCCTCGGATACCTCTTCCAGGCAAATGACCGTCGCGGTTCCCTTCTCATGATCCGCCACTGCCGATTCCACTCCCGGAATCGCTTCCAGGCATTGTTTCACACGTGCCTCACAGTGCGGGCACATCATTCCCTGCACAATCAATACCGTTTTCTTTTGATTCATGTTCGTATCCTCCTGTTGCCCGTCATTTTCGTTTCGCGCCGGCTCAATATTCGCGGCCGTCGCCGGTGCATTCTCCGTTCCCTCGTCCATACCCGCTTCGGATACCGGTATCCGGTCTTCCGCCGTCGCCGGTGCATTCTCCGGCACCTCATCTGCCGAACGGCCGTCCCGATATGTCCACCGGTTCAGTCGAAGTGCGTTGGACACAACGCAAATGCTCGACAGGCTCATGGCCGCTGCCCCGAGCATCGGACTCATTTCCCAGCCGAACAGTTTCACAAACGCACCTGCCGCCACCGGAATTCCGATGCTGTTATAGAGAAATGCAAAAAACAGATTTTGTTTAATGATTCGCAATGCGGATCGCGACAAATCCACGGCCTTGCACACATCCCGAAGACTGCTGTTCATCAGGACAACGTCCGCCGCATCCATCGCAATATCCGTTCCCGCGCCGATGGCAATTCCGACATCGGCTTCGGCCAGTGCCGGTGCATCGTTGATTCCGTCTCCGACCATTCCGACGAGCTCTCCCCGATTCCGATACTCCGCAATCACGGAATGCTTTTCGCTCGGCAGAAGTTCCGCCCGGATATCCCGAATGTTCAGCTCGTTACCGATGGCTTCCGCCGTTTCTCTCCGGTCTCCGGTCAGCATAACGGGAGTTATTTTTCTTGCCTGTAATTCGGCAACGGCGGTACGGCTGTCGGCTCTCGTCGTATCGGATACGCCGATGGTTCCGAGATAGGTTCCGTCATAAACCAAAATGACCGGCGTTACTCCGCGTGCCGCCAGACGGGCCACTCGGTCCGCCTCACCGGCCGGCAAAAATCCGGATGTCAATGCGGCCGTTCCGGCAAGAAGTTCCTTTCCACGATATTTTGCCCGGATTCCGCTTCCGGGCAGCATGTCATACTCCGTCAGTTCCGCCGAATCCGGTTCTTCATGATACGCCCGGATTGCCGTTGCCACCGGATGCATGCTTCTTCTCTCCGCCAGTGCCGCGTACCGAAGCAGCTCCTCCTGCGTCGTTCCGTCCGCCGGGCAAATGTCCGTAACCGCCGGTTTTCCTTCCGTCAGCGTTCCGGTTTTGTCCGTTCCGAGCACGGTGATTTTTCCGCAGAGTTCCATTGCCTGCGCGTTCTTAAATAAAATCCCGTGTTTCGCTCCGACACCGCCTGCCACGGTTACCGCAACCGGCGTTGCCAGTCCGAGCGCACACGGACAGCTGATGACCAGAACGGAAATGCCGCGAAGCAGGGCATACCCGACCGTCTGTCCGACAGCCAGCCAGATTCCTGCGGTCAGCAGTCCGATTCCGAGCACGGCCGGAACGAATACGGCCGCCACCTTGTCCGCCAGCGTCGCGATCGGTGCCTTGGTTGCGGTCGCATCCGTGACAAGCCGGATGATTTCCGTCAGAACCGATTCCTCCGAAGTCGCCGTTACCCGGCACGTCAGATAGCCGTTCCCGTTCACCGTAGCCGTGTAAATGCGGTCTCCCGGTGCCTTATCCACGGGATTGCTTTCACCGGTCAGCGACGACTCGTCCACCGTTCCGGTTCCGTCCTCCACAACCCCGTCCGCCGGTACGGCTTCTCCCGGATATACCGCAATCCGGTCTCCCACCGCCAGCAATTCCGCCTCGACCTCTTCCGTCTTTCCGTCCCGGATTCGGTGAGCCGTTTTCGGTGCCAGCCGAATCAGCCCGCGCACCGCATCGGTCGTTTTCCCTTTGGAATATGCCTCCAGCATTTTCCCGACCGTAATCAATGTCAGAATCATCGCGGCCGAATCAAAATACAGTCTGTTCATCCCGTTCCCGACCGCTTCCGTTTCTCCGCGAAGCGCCGCACCGCACAGGATCAGCGTCTGAATCATGCTGTAAATCCAAGCCGTTCCCGACCCCATGGCGACAAGCGTATCCATATTGGGGGCCAAATGAAGCACACCGCGCATTCCGTTTCGGAAAAACCGGCTGTTCAGAATCATTACCGTTGCCGCCAATATTGCCTGTATCACCGCCTGCAGAGCCGGCCGTTCGGCCAATGCGGCCGGAAGCGGTGCCCCAAGCATCCGAACTCCCATAGACAGATACAGCAAAATAAGCGTAACCGGCAGTGTCCTCAGAAACCGTTTCCGAATGTCCCGGAATTCGGTATTTTCCGCAAGCTTCCTGTCGGTTTTCCGACGGATGCCGTATCCGGCTTCACGCACCGCAGCCATGATCCGGTCATCCTCTGCCGTCCCCTCGGTTCCGAGGATACCGGTCAGCAGATTCACTGCACAGTCGGTCACGCCCGGTACGGCCCGGACCGCTTTTTCCACTCTGGCACTGCATGCCGCACAGCTCATCCCCGTTACCAAAAACGTTTTCATTCAAAAACCTCTCATCGTCTGCAGAACATCCGCTCTTCCGCAGCCTTATCGATATTGTAATTCCAAAAGACAGCGGTCGGTTGTATAACCGCATTTCCGATACAGTGAAACGGCCGGCAGATTGTCGGCATACACCGACAGCACCGCAAGTGCTGCCCCTTCGTCGCAAAGGATCGACCATGCGTACCGAAGCAGCTTTTCCGTGATTCCTCTCCGGCGATACCCGGGTTCGCAGAACACATTTTCCGTTGCATACCGTTCGTCCGAAACCGGCCATATCGTCAGGGCCGCCACCGGCACATCGCCCGCAAACGCGCACAACACGCGGCTCTTCGGCTGCTTCAGTCGAAATCGCAGTTCATTTTCGCTGTCTGCCGCACCGTAGCAGCGTTCGCTTAACGCAAAATAATCATTCCATTCCGGGCTGTTATAACACAGCTCGCGATATTCGATTTCCTCGGAACGTCCCTGTGCCTCAAACCATTGCGTATACTTTTCGGGCGAGAGTTCCGACTCATCCTCATACGGCTGCCCGGAAGACGGTTCCGTCAATCGGTCCGTCTCTTCCACCGGCCGCGACATCATATTCATGACCGCCCCGACAAAAAATCCCTCGTCATACATCAGATCCGTCAGCGCCGTGCTCTCCGCGTGAACCCATGTCCGCATGCGAACGTCGGCCGTCGGATTCTGTTTCCGGATTTTCTCAAACCGGTACTTCAGTTCCTCGATAACGACCACCGAAGCTTCCGCCTCGTCCTCATTTTGCACGGCCTTATACATCATATTCAAAAATGAGGGGGAGCCTTCCCGGTTCCGCAAAAACGTGCTGTCCGCCTGCAGGCAGCCGACCGCCTCAAACACTCCGTCCGACAGCGCAATGCAAATGCTGTCGCGAATCACGTCGGATTGTCCCGCAATCCGGTTTGCGATATCCCGGTCCAGTTTCTCGATGTCCCGTCGGAACCGTTCCCGATAATTTACGATTGTGATCATCGACCTGCTCCTTTCCTTCCGTTCGTTTCCGGCAAAATGACGGACTCCGCTCAGTTCCCGGTGTCCTCCCGGCCTTCCTGCAGAAATTCCGTTTTGGCGTTGTATGTCAGCGGATCCCGCACGGAATAATCCATCCGAACCAGCTGCGGCACATCCAGCCGCCGCTCCGGCTCATCACTCCAAACGGGATAATCAAACCGTTCCGTATGAAGCGTGCCGCTCTCCGTTTTCCGCACGGTGTCACGGTCCGGACGGTCGATTGCCCACGCCGGCCTCTGCTTCACATTTTCCCTCAGATACAAATCATATGTCAACAGGTTGCGATACAGTTCCTCCCGGGCCGGATCCGTCTCCGACGCATATCCGAGAAGTGCGTCGTACCGGTACATCCGCGACGGTTGGTGAATGCGCAGCCCATTTCTCTCATAATACTCCGCCAGGCCCTCAAACAGGCGGAACGGACTGCCCGCCGACTTCGAAAGCATTTTCATCGTGTGCACGAACTGCCCGCTGTTATAGTACAGTTCCAGCATTTCCTCCACCCGTTTGAAATGACAGATTTCCGCAAATGACAGCCATTTGGTCCGAAGCACTTCATACGGCGGCTCCGGGCTGTAGGAAATTCCGTACCGCTCCGCCTCCGCTTCCGTTTCCGTGCCGCGCAGAACCTTCAGAAAACCGAGCTGCAGCTGATTCGGTTTCATCGAAAACACGTCGTCAAAACTGCGTCGGAAGCTGTCCGCATCCTCGTACGGCAATCCGGCAATCAAATCCAGATGCATATGGATATTGCCGGCTTCCGCAATCCGTCCGGTCACCTCGCGAAGCCGTTTTTCGTCCGCTGTACGATGGATGGCACGCAGCGTTTCCGGATTGGTCGTCTGCACACCGATTTCCAGCTGCACCAGTCCCGGCCGCATCGAGCATAACAGGTCCAGTTCCCTGTCCGTCAGCAAATCCGCCGCAACCTCGCAATGCCAGTTCGTAATTCCGTTATCATGTTCCTTCAGGTAGCTCCAGATGGCGTAGCTCCGCTCGTGACTGCAGTTAAATGTGCGATCCACGAATTTGACCTGCGGGACCTTCGCATCCAAAAACACCTGCAGTTCCCGGAATACCTTGTCGAGGCTTCGGAACCGTACCGTTTTGTCCAGTGAAGACAGGCAATAGCTGCACCGGAACGGACATCCGCGTCCGGATTCATAATACGGAATCCGATTCTCGAACATCCCCGGGTCCCCGTACAAAAACGGCAGACTGTCCGGGTCGACCGCCTCCCGGTCGCCGGTATATACGGGCGGATTTCCCGGAAGATACAGGCCCCGAATGTCCGTCAGAGAACCGGTTGCGCCGGTTCCGTAATAGTCCGCCAAATCCCGGAATACCGCTTCTCCCTCGCCGACCATAATTCCGGTCAGTGCCGGCATTGTCCGGAACACGTCCTGCGCGCTGTAAGACACCTCCGGTCCGCCGACCCACAGCGGAACATCCGGCAAAACGATAGCCAGTTCCCGAATCAGCGCCTCCGCGACACTCCGGTTCCAGATGTAGCAGGACACTCCGATGACGTCCGGCTCGGCGGCGACGATATCCGCCAGGATTTCATGTCTCGGCTGGTTGATTGTATATTCCGAAACAGAAACCGACGGTTTCCAGCGCCCCGCTGCTTCGCGAAGACTGTACACCGCCGGATTCACATGGATAAATTTGGCATTGATTGCCACCAAAAGAAACTTCATGTTGTCTCTCCGTCTGTTTTTCTGTGTTCCTCTTTCCAGGCTTTGATTTCCTGAAGACGTGCTTTCACGGCGGCTTCCGCACCGACCTCCTTGGGATGATAATACTCGGTCCCGATCATGGAATCGGGGAAACACTGCATGGCTGTCAGCCGGTCCTCCGTATCATGTGCGTACTGATATCCTTCCCCGTAATGAAGTTCCGCCATCAGCCCGGTCGGCGCATTTCGAATCTGCAGCGGAACCGGTTCCGCCCTTCTCGTCCGCAAATCCTCTTTGCAGGCCTGACAGGCCATATACACGGAATTGGATTTCGGTGCCATTGCCAGATAGGTCACCGCATGAGTCAAATGAACGTCGCATTCGGGCATTCCCAGAAAATGACATGCCTGATACACGTTTACGGCCAGATTCAGTGCCTGCGGGTCCGCCATTCCGATATCCTCGGAAGCAAACCGGACAAGCCGTCTTGCAATATACAGCGGATCTTCTCCGCCGTCCAGCATACGCATCATCCAGTACACGGCCGCATCGGGGTCCGAGTTTCGCATGGATTTGTGCAGCGCCGATATCATATTGTAATGCTCTTCGCCGGTCTTGTCGTACAAAAGCGATTTGCGGCTGATACACTGTTCCAGCTGTTCGTCCGAGACCGTAATCCCGTCCGCACTGATGGTTCCGTTCAAAACGGCCATTTCCAGCGTATTGAGCGCGGTTCTCGCATCTCCGTTGGCAAATGCGGCAATGGCATGCAGCTGTCTGTCACTCATCGTGACATGCTGATTGCCGAATCCGTCCGGCGACGTCAGGGCATGCGTCAGCATCGTGACCAGATTGTCCTCCGACAATGCCTTTAGCACGAACACCTTGCATCTCGACAACAAAGCGCTGTTGACCTCGAACGACGGATTTTCCGTAGTCGCACCGATTAAAATGATGCTCCCTTTTTCCACATACGGCAAAAAGGCATCCTGCTGTGCCTTGTTGAACCTGTGGATCTCGTCGACAAACAGAACGGTTCGGATTCCCCTGCGGGCCGCATCCTCCGCCTGCTTCATCACTTCTTTGATTTCCTTTATGCCGCTTGTCACCGCGCTGAAATTGACAAATTCGGATTCGGTCTGTCCGGCAATAATCCCGGCCAGCGTCGTCTTGCCGACACCGGGCGGACCCCAGAAAATCATAGAGGAAATCCGGTCCTGTTCAATCAGATTCCGCAGCATGCATCCCGGTCCCAGCAAATGCTCCTGCCCGACCACTTCATCAATTGTTTTCGGGCGAACCCGACCCGCCAGCGGCATGGTCTGAATTCCCGATGTTTCCATTACATCAAACATGGATAACTGCTGCATACCTAACCTTCTCTCCGACAGCACCGCGGCTTACCGCTTCTGTCCGGGCTTCCTGTTTTTCGAATACACGATCCGCATCTGTTTCCGTTTCTTCCATTTTCGGATTTTCTTTCGGATTTTGTTGAATGTGTGAATGGCAAATGCCAGCACAAACGGCAGAAGAATCAGCCCGAGCCACACAAACAGACAGATTCCGAGCGGCTGAACCGGACATCTGTGGCACAGCCGGCAGGCCGTTTTTTTACCGTGAAACAGCGACCATTTGGAGGATTCCTTATCCTTGTCGGTATCGACCGGCTCCAGGGACCCCTTCTGCATAATCAGAACCGAGTCCAGCAACACGTCTTTCGCGCCGTCTCCGGTATCGGTAATTCGGAGATACCGTACCAGATCCCCCTCCTGAAGTACTCCGGAGATATCCACTCCGGGAAAATCCTTCGACTGGATTTTCGCTGTGTACCATTTTACACCGTCCGCGGACAGCTCGATTTTCATCTGCTCCGCCGTTCTCTCCGGCAAAAAGAAATAAATGTCCATTCCCGATGTATCCAGAATATACGCTTTGAAATCCAGAATAATGACGCCCTTCCGTCCCAGGCGCAGCGTTCCCGCCCCGGTAACCGGGTCGTAATCCGGCCACCCGAGAATGTTTTTCATTTCCGTCCGAGCGGTCTCCGCGTCCACATTGCTTCCCGGCGTAAAACTGACGACTCCGACGGCCGCCTCTCCCATCGTCGTGTCGATATCCCGGGACTTTTTTTCCGCCTGAAAATAAACGGTATCACTGCACAGTCCGGGATTGACCTGTTCCGCCGTCAAATATTCGGGTCCCAACACAATCGGTGTCGGGGATGGTGCCGGAGACGGTGTCGCCTCATCGGCAGCCGCATATTTCGGGCACAGGCAAAGCAGTATCATGCAAATGACCGCGCCGGCCCATATCCTAACTTGTTTCATTGGCAAACATTCCTTCATCTTATCGTTCATCCGAAATCATAACTTCCAACGTGTCCGGTTGGATTTTCAGCGTCTTCATTTCCGTCAGCGCCAAATACAGATAGTACGTCTCGAAATCCATCAGATGTGCCGGAAAATCACCGATTTCCCGAATCACGGTACTGTTGGATGTATTCATTTCCGTCAAATGATATCCTACGACAAGACCGCCTTCCTTGATGACCGTCTCCCGCACACGGAAAATGCTGTTGTCCACAATCCAGTCCCGTGTCAGAGACACCCCGGCACCGTATACGTTTTCGTTCAGAACCTGAATGTCTCCGTACATCATATGCTTCTTTTCAGACTCCGCCTGACAGGACTTGCGGCAGCGCTCTTTATACTCGTCTTCCGTTTCCCCGTTTCGGAAAAACCGGCGGATTTCTTCCCGTTCGCGAATCCGGTTTTCCCTCATTTCACGAATCTGCTCAATCTGGGTTTTCGGACGCACCGGAATATTGTCCTCCATGTACTGATGAAGAGAAAAATGCTCTTCCGGTTCCGCACCCTTGAATTTATCGTCCACACGGAATACGCGGTAATCCCCGGTCAGCATCGGCTGTCCCGGAAATCCTTCCCGATATTCCACCGCATTGATGTTTGCAGGCCGCGGTGCCGGTTTCGGAGGCTGTTTCGGAACTCCCGCACGAAGCTTCCAGAGTTCTTCGCCAACGGATACCTTGCCTTCCGCCGGGCTTTGCATGGCTTCCGCAACAACGGCTGCAGCCGTATCCCGCATCAGTTCCGCCGTCACAGGTTCCTTCGGCTCATCCAAGGAAATCTCCGTTATCGGGGCCGTGTCCGGTTCCTTCGGCTCGTCCAAGGAAATCTCCGTTATCGGAGTCGTTTCCGGCATCTTCGGTCCGTCCGTCGAACTCTCCGCTTCCGGGGCCGTCTCCGGTTCCTTCGGTACGTCCGTCAAAATCTCCGCTGCCGGGGCCGTCTCCGGTCCCTTCGGTACGTCCGGCAAAATCTCCGCTGCCGGGGCCGTTTCCGGTTCCTTCGGTACGTCCGGCGAAATCTCCGCTGCCGGGGCCGTCTCCGGTTCCTTCGGTACGTCCGGCGAAATCTCCGGCTTCGTCATACCGCTGTTCCGGCTCTCCGGCTTCGTTCTGACATCGGTCGTTCCCGCAATGGTGTTAATGGCTGTCGTCAAAGCCGCAACAATCTGCTCCAACGGCATTCCCGGATTTCCCGAAAACCGTCCGACGCACTGTTCCGGCACACAGGGCACATGGATAAATCCTGCCGCCAGTTCCGGTGCTTTCTCTTCCCGGTACTGCAGCAGACGATACATCACATAGTTGCAGACAAAGGTTCCTGCAAAATTCGACACTTCCGCGTCGATGTCCTGATTCTTTATGTTTTTGCAAATGTCCTCCGCCGGCAGATTCGTCCGGTACGAAGGATTTCCGAGCATATCAATCGAACGGTACAGCCAAAGATTGTTATCTTCGTCCGGTTCGTCGGAATGGGCATAGTTTTCCGCCGTCGTTTCCACATGAATACATGATATCGACGCATTTTGCCCAACACACAGAACCGCATCCGGATGCTCCCGTTCGATTGCCTCAATCAAAACCTTATCGCTCTCGGTATACGATACCGGAAGTTCGCAGGTTCGAATCTCATTGCCATTCACATCGGCCGTCAGGTTTTGTACCGCCAGCCAGGACGAGTTGATATTTCTGCCGCCAAACGGGCGGAATCCGGTCACTAAAAATTTCATTCTTTTTTGCTCTCTTTCTCTGCTTCATACTCGAGTACTTTTCGGAACTGGGTCTCGTACAAATCCTTGTAAACACCGTTCAGTGCAAGAAGTTCCTCATGATCTCCCTGCTCCTTAATCACGCCGTCCTTGACAACCAGAATCCGGTCCGCCTTCAGAATCGTGGAAAGACGATGGGCGATAACCAGACTGGTCCGGCCCTTCATCAGAACCTCCAGCGCATCCTGAATGGAATTTTCGGAAATGGAATCCAATGCCGACGTTGCCTCATCCAGAATCAGGATATTCGGATTTTTCAAAATGACGCGCGCAATACTGATTCGCTGTTTCTCACCGCCAGACAGCTTCAGTCCGCGGTTTCCGACCATCGTATTGTAGCCGTCCGGCTGATTCATGATAAAATCATGAATGTTCGCCGTTTTGCAGGCTGCTTCGATTTCTTCGTCGGTTGCATCATCCTTGGCATACAGGAGATTTTCACGAATCGTTCCGTTAAACAAATACGTTTCCTGCGTTACGACACCGATGTTGTCACGCAGATACCGCAAATCGAAATCCCGGACATCAACACCGTTTACGGATACCGACCCGCCCTTTACATCGTACAGACGCGGAATCAGATTAACCACGGTGGATTTACCGGATCCGGACGGTCCGACAATGGCAAACATCTGTCCGCCGGGCACCGTGAAATGAATATCCTTCAACAGCGGCACATCCTCCGAATACGAGAATTCGACATGATTGAAGCAGATATCCTTGTTGGCAACCTCCGGCGTCTGACCGTTTTCCGGAGAAACAATATCGTTTTTCCGGTCGAAATAATCGAAAATACGCGTGAACAGAGCCAGCGATCTCGTGAAATCAACCGAAATATTCATCAGCGACTGAACCGGACGATACAACCGGTTAATCAGGGCAACCATGGCAGTGATGGTACCGACGGACAGATTGTCTCCGCGGTAAATAATCAGGAAACCGCCCGCGAAATAAATCAGCAACGGTCCGATCTGGGTGAACATACCCATGACGACCATAAACCATTTACCGCTGCGGCTCTCCTTCAGGCTGAGCTTGGTTACCTCTTCGTTGACTTTGACAAACTTTTCGTATTCCTTCTCTTCGCGGGTGAACAGCTTCACCAGCATGGAACCGCTGACGCTCAGAGTTTCGTTGATCAGCTGGTTCATTTCATCATTTTTCGCCTGACTCTTGGTCGCCAGCTTCCATCTCGTCTTGCCGACGGTCTTGGTCGGCAGCACCAGCATCGGAATTACCACGATACCGACCAGTGCCAGCTTCCAGTTCATCGTAAACAGGGCAACCAGTGTCGTGACAACCGTTGCCACGTTACTGACAATACTGGACAGCGTACCGGAAATAACGCTGCTGACACCGCTGATATCCGTATTCATTCGTGTGATGATATCGCCCTGCTTCTCCGTTGTAAAAAACGAATGCGGCATTCCGGACAAATGACGATACATCTGATTTTTCATATCGAAAATGATGCGCGTCGAAATCCACGCATTGATATAGCTTTCCAGCACCCCGATAACCTGGGATGCCGTCAGCGTTGCAAACGCAATCAACAGCAGCTGAATCAGCTGTTTCATCTTTCGTCCGGTCAGTGCCTCGTCGACAATTTTACCGGTTACGATTGACGGAAACAGTCCGATTATCGCAGACAAAATGATTGCAATAAACACAAACAGGAACTGTACCCAATACGGCTTCAGATACGACAAAATCCGCACCAAAAGGCTCTTTGTTACTTTCGGCATATTTTCTTTCTCTTCATCGGTCAGGAACCCTCTCGGTCCCAGGCCACGTCCCATACCGCCTGCCATTTCACTACCTCCGATATATCATTTGTTATTGTTTCCCGTGTCCGTGTCGCCCGGCATCCGTACACGGTCCTGCAATCCCGCCAAGAACCTTTTTCCCCGTCAATGCATGCAATCCCGTTTCCGGGAATTTCCTGTTCGCGTCTTACGTAAATCCACGACTGCCTTATCCGCAGCCCCTTATTCGCGTCTGCCGTAAGTAAATCCGCGGTCGCCTTCTTCCACTCTCGGCTCTACCGTAACATAAACGACACCGTTCGGACGAACCTCGTCGCGGAACGTAATCGCGTTGCCGGACTTCTTCAGAATGTCACTCTCGGCAAACGGATACGCAAACTTACGAATCAGCTCGATTTCCTTCTTGGAAGGATTTCTCGGCTCGCCGAGATCGTGCCATGCCTTTCTCGGATTACAGGTTTCTTCATCCACCGTTTCCTTGATGCAAACGTACTGTTTCTCCGATGCCGGAAGCTTCAGAGTGATTTCCATCGGCTCCTCCTGCGACAGATTCCAGAGAATTGCCTGATATCCGCCGGTCGGAGTCTTTACAACAACCGCATTTTTACCCTTGTATACGCAGCTTTCCGTATTGTCTTTCAAATGCTTGTAGAAGGCAAATGTCCAGAACGTCGGCTTCGGAATGCATCCGTGTGCAACCAGACCGAAACCGCCGTGGAACAGACTGAACGGAACACCCATTTCCTCAAATACATCACCGAACGTCCAATAGGAATACGAATAGGACGTTTCCCCGAGACGTTCCAGCTGATATGCCAGATATGCCGCATTTTCATTGGTATCATGAAGCGGGCAGTTCGGAATATACGAAGTATTGAACTCGGTCAGATGCATCTCCATACCGCGGAATTCCGGATACGAGTCGATAATGTCTCTCGAAGACTGCAGGTTTTCGAATCCCAGTTCGGGATCGGACAGCTTCTGATATCCGTAATGTCCGACATGATCGGGCATTTCCGTTGTATAGTGATGACGGGTTGCGAAATCGGGCTGAATGCCTTCCTTCTTGCAGAAATCGAAAAATGCCGTCATCCATTCCTTGTCGCGAACGCCGCAGATGGCCGGGCCGCCGACACGGAACCGGGGATCCAGCGCCTTGATGGCCAGGAACGTTTCCTTGAACAGTTTGAAATATTCTTCCATATTGGCATCTTTCCAGAAGCCCGGAAGATTCGGCTCGTTCCATACTTCAATCGGCCATGTGTATACGTCGTCTCCGTAGCGTTTTACCAGATGCGACAGCGTCGTGCAGACCAGTTCGGTCCAATCCCTGTAATCCGCCGGAGGCGTTGTGTTGCCCTTCCAATAGAAAATCGTATTGGTTCCGCTTGCCATCATATTCGGCATAAAGCCGAGTTCCAGAAACGGAACGATGTTCCGCTCAATATAGGCATCCATAATCCGGTCAAGATATGTAAAGTTGTACTCCACGGTAACCTTGCCGGTCTTCCAGTCTTTTCTCTTCTGATAAATTGCCAAATCGTCCGTAAACAGTCCGTGTCCGCGGATGTGCTTAAAGCCGATTTCATTCTGTACAAAGGACAGTTCCTTCAGGTATTCCTCCGTCAATGCCAGTCCGGCTCTACCGGTACCGACACAGAAATCCACATTGTTCCAAAACGCTACCTGTTCCGTTCCGGTAACCGTGATTTTTGTTTTTGCCATAGTCTTGCTTCCTCCTCGTTTTCAGATCCCCAAAAGCCGGTATTTTCATCCGTCTCCGGTTGCCCGAAGCACCCTCGAAAACCGTCCGGCCGGCATACAAACGTATATAGTGTCAGTATACTCTTTTTTGTGCATTTTCTCAAGTAAAAATGAGTCCGTAACATACGATTTCCGACACGATTTCCGACACGATTTCCGAGACGACTTCCGACACGACTTCCCTATAAAAAAATGCAGCCGATGAGGATGTCCTTTCATCGGATTTTCCTTATCGGCCGCAACGCATTTCAATTTCAGCTTTCCACTTTGAACATGTATGTGACACCGGACTCGGCTTTTGTGGAATCCACGCCGCTTGTCGCATATTCTCCGTTTATGTAAAATGCCCAGTAAGTCCCGTCATTTTCATAAACAGCTTCTATTCCGTTCACCTTCTTAACATACAGACCGTACTCTCCGACATCGCCTTCAATCAGCTTTTCGTCCAGCAAAGCTTCCCCTACGGTTTCTTTGCCCGTAGTGATGTCAAATGAAGTTTCCTTGCCGTCCCGGTCCACTACGACGAATTTGAACTGCACTTCGTTATCGATTGGTGCCGGCGTATCCGTCGGTGCAGGCGTATCCGTCGGTGCCGGTGTGTTACTCGGTGCAGGCGTGTTACTCGGTGCCGGTGTGTTGCTCGGTGCCGGCGTGTCCGTGCTTTGTACTGCTTGGGATGTCGGGGTTGCCGTTCCGTTGCTCTTCTTGGAACAACCCGGCATTGTGATCATGATCATGGCCGCAAACAGGATCATGAAGAGACAACTGTTGTGTTTTCGATTCTTCATGTGTATCCTCCGATAGTATTTATTTGGGCATAGTATGCCCGGAATCCGCTTTGCGTCGCACCGGCATTCGAACTGTGGCACTCGCACAGCAGCAAAACGCTTCCGGCACAAACAAGGCTAAGTCTTCCGGCTCACAGGAATCCACATAATAATCCTTCTCGGAACAGTGTCCAATGGCTGACAATACCCTCTTTGTACGGTTTCCGAACACGACGGTATCATCCCATCCGATGCTTGCGGCACAATCGGACGTCACTATGCAGCCTGCTTACGGCGACGGGCTCGCGCAGGTTTTGCACCTGCTTCCTTACTCCTTTCGCAAAACACAAGAAGTATAACACAATTTCCGCTTCCTGTCGACTCCCCAATTATCATCCAAATGACAACCACCTGACACATCGGTTTTGCAGATTACACAATCACCGTAATCAACAGTTGTTCTTTCGTAACAGACACCGTCACCCGGAAACCATGGGCTTCGCAAATGCTCTTTGCAACCGGAATATCCAGCTCATGCTGATATTTCCGCTTCGCATTGTCCCCGTTAAACGGAGTCAGCAGCTCGGCTTCGGTCACCTCTGTCTCACCGGAAAGCTGTGCCAGGAAAGAAATCTTCTTCCGGGACACCGTCACGGTAACCGGTTCCTTCGTATACTCGCAAAGGCCCTGTACAAAGAGCCGAACGGCATCTCCGAACATCTTTCGGTTGACCTTCAACTTCGCATCCCCGGATACGATTGGCATATTTTCATCTCCGAATTCCGTCGTTTGGAACTGTTCTGCCGCAATCTCCGAAAACAGAATTTCCGAGGTTTCCCGGATTCTGAGTCCCTCATTTCTTCCAAGCTGCAAAAGGTTGGAAATCAAACCGTTCATATACGTTATCTGGGATTCGATTTCTGCCGTATATTCCGTATCATTACCCGAATCTTTTGACATGGCATCGACAACCGTTCCCATATTTCGTAACGGTTCCTTCAAAGCGGTCGCCATCGCAGCGGTCAAAGAAGTTCGGTACGCATACGCTTCGTGATCGGTTTTTCTCTTAAAATACGTGATCGAGCTCCAGATTGCAACCACTGCCGCAACCCCAAACACGATTGCCAGGCAAATGGGGAGGTAATTCTTCTCCTTCGGCAAATCAAAAACAGACACGACCCCATATTGTATTCCGTCGATTTCTGTGGTTACCAGAATTCGATATTTATTGGAAAACAAACCTTTGAAACCCGGATAGAATATCATTATGGCATTGTTATTTTCCTCTCCATAAAATGTCGCACCCTTCATTTTCTCCGGATTGTCCTGACATTTCCGGATTACTTTCATTGCTTTGTTCTTGGCCGATTCCACGATGGTTGATGTTTCCCCGTCGAGGTACACTCTCGAAAGACTAATATCCATTTTACCGTCACTGGAATAAAGATTATACGGAGCATCCGGATTACTATGCTCAAACGTCAGAAACTGATATCCTTCCGTATTCATTCCGCTCACGTCTAAATGAAGCTCCATCTTTGTATCATAATGTCGATAATATGATCGGATAATACAATCATCATTGCGAACATACATAGAACCCACATAAATATTCCAATAGTTTTGTTCATACAGGTCATACAACAGGTCATACTGTCCGGGATTCACATGGATATCCCGTTTCCCCACTGGGGCTACACCTCCCCTATCATAATACACAAGCCTTACTACGAAGCTCTCCGGCTCCGTTTTCGGTTCCTCAACGATTTTTCCGTTTGTAAAATCATACAGGCAGCAGTATGCATTATCATATTGGGAGACTGCCTCCATGAGAGAAGACCAATCGCTTCTATAGTCACTGCACGTTTCCCACTGGGAGTCCAGATCATAATCCGAAAAGTCGAGATAATACTTGCCTCCTTTGGCATACTGCTCCTTTTGTTTCATGTCATCTAACACGTCTACCGCACGGAGAAAAATTGGGCTGAGTTTGATGTTGACATCCTCATTTTGTTTGTCCAAAACATCGTTCATTATATATGCAAGTGTACTAAGCAAAACCAGTTCCGCAATCACCAGACGTTTCCACAAAATACTCCAATAGGACGGTTTCTTCGCCAGTTTATACACTGTTGCTTTTCGTTTTCTTGTTTTTCTTGTCTTGATTCGTTCAACAATACTCATCGAATACAACTCGTGATTGTCTCTTCTCTTACAATACGAAACCAAAGTCCACAATACCGCTACTGTTATGCCCCATAACTCGAGGAGCAAATAGGTCTTACAATAGTTATTTAGGAGCTCCTTGACGGCATTTTTTCTATCCTGACCTTCATCTATTACCAAAACTACACCGTATTGTATTCCGTCCGTTTCCGTAACCGACAGAATTCGATATTCTCCGGAAATCGCACCTTTGAGATTCTGAGAAAGTACTATAGTATTCTCATCCAATTGCTCCTTCGCCTGCTTCATCGTTTTCTCCGGATTGTTCTGATATTGACGGAGCGCGTCCATTGCCTTTTTCTTCGCCACTTCCGAACCCGTTGATGTTGCTCCGATATAATAAATCAATGGATACTTAAATTCTGTACTATCATTGGTTTCACCATCGGGATTGGATGAATCCGGATTTTCAACAAAAGTCATCAGTTGGTATCCTTCCGTATTCATTCCGTCC
Source organism: Lachnospiraceae bacterium (assembly GCA_045641285.1). Lineage (GTDB taxonomy): Bacteria > Bacillota > Clostridia > Lachnospirales > Lachnospiraceae > ISDg. The sequence goes on along the minus strand of JAZUGQ010000051.1, from coordinate 10,590 downwards.
AGATTACAATTGTATTCGTTATCGTCCATGCGATAGGACCGAATAATAAAATCGTCATTTCGAATATACGCGGAAGTCACATCAATATAAACCATGCTAGAAAGAAAAGCTGTATCGCGAGTACTTGCGTGAATCTTTTGAAGAAGCTCCGTCTGTTTGGGATTTATGCGAACTTTCCTATTTATACGAATACCGTTCGGACCTTTATTATCATATCCGATCCATGCTACGTAACTTTCCGGTCCCGGCTCCTTGACGATTCTCCCATTCGTAAAATCATACAGACACCAGTATGCATTATCAGCCTCAGATGCAATTATGTTTAATGTTAACAGAGACTCCCTGTACCGACTGTTCTGTTCCCATTGCGAATCTAAATCACAATCCGGATATTCAAAATAATACGTTCCACCCTTGGAATACAGATCTTTTTGTTCTATCGCGTTTTTTAAACGCACAACATATCTAGCATAAGCCACCCCATTATTGACGGAAACATAATTCTTAACTAAATCGATAAAGTTACTTACTACAATGCAAATGATAATCAGCTGTACAATCAGCAAACGTTTCCACAACATGCCCCAATACGTCAGTTTCTTCGCTGCTCTCTTTGCTTTCTTTTCCTGTTTTCGGATACTTCTCTTCCGCTTCCACTCTGCAATGCTCATAGAATCTCCTTGATTGATGCGACAAACCATGTTTGTTCGCATCCCGATTTTGTGTTCCGTACTTACAAAACAACCTTTCGATTGTTCTCCGTTATGCAAATACAATTTCGATACAGAATTTCCCGTCCCCGGTTTTCAAACGAACCTGAAAACCGTGCTCATCACAAATATTTTTTACAATGGCAAGCCCCAGACCGGTTCCCTTTCGACCGCTTCGGGACGTATCTCCTTTGGTAAACGGTTCCAGCAATTTTTCCGGGGCAACCGTAATGTTCTCCGTCAGTTCATTGGTCACGGAATACCGTTTGTTGCTCACGGCAACCGTAACCGTTCCGCCTTCCGGGGCATATTTGCAGGCATTTTCGATCAGATTCCGAATCACGGTTTCCATAGACTGCCGATTTGCTCTTACGATTCCGGTTCCGGTCACCTGTACGGTCAGTTTTCGTTTTTCCAGTTCCTCTTTCAGGTTCTCAATCACCGTTTCCGTCAGACTTTTTAGATTTATCTGCACTTTCTCGTCCGAGGTCGTTTCTTCCGCCTTCGCCAGTTCCAAAATACCATCAATCATTTTGTTCATGTAATCAACCTGGTTGGCAATCCCGTCCACATAATGCTCTCGTTTGTCAGGATTTACGTCCTCTGCGATATTCTCCGTATAACCGGAAATTGCCATCAACGGGGTCTTCAAATCGTGAGCCATTGCCGTATTCAGCGTATTTCGGTAAACATACACCTCGCGGGTTTGTTTGCTTCTCAAATACCGCGTCACAGCAATAAAAACACTCACAATCATGGAAAACAGAACGATTAAAAAAAGATCCCTCAAAATATTCTGATAGAACTCAACCTCTCCATCCTCAGTGCAAACCGCTAATACCCGATAGGTATCACTATCGGAAAGATAATCGTAGTGAGGGTAAAAATATCCTTTCTTGGTTTGTTCCGATTTGGAAAATCCCGGTGTGTCTTTCTCAATCACAACTTTGTCCTTGGACTCCTGAAAGTATTTCTGTGCTTTCTTCATGAGCTGCGGTGTTGCTTTATATCCGCCGATACGGTTTATGGCACTTTCCGAATCCATGCTGATTTTTATACCGCAATCGTTTCCGACATAAAGTGTTTCCGTTTCCCCATACTCATCGATTGTTTCTTCCCGTTCCAGTTTCACATACCGATAACTCTGTAGGAAATATTCCGAAAGATCACATTGATGTTCGACTTGATCATAGTTTGTTATATAGCTTCCGATCAGTATTTCATCCCCTTTCAAATACGCCGATGTAATCGTCAGCTGCACCGAACCAGAGACTTCCGGATATTCCTCCATCAAAGCAATTTGGCCGTCGTTCAAACGATAGCAAACATTCAAACTGTACATATGGCCGATTCTCTGATATTCAATATTAATCAGATACCGCCTTTGAGTACTGTCAAACAATATTGTCTGATTCGTTTTATCATAGATACACCACCATGCATTCTCCCCGCACTGGTTTTTCAACATAGTATTCATCGAAACAGGGTCGATGCACTGATACAGTTTCCAAGTCTGAAATTCCGGATTCTGTTTTTTTATATCATAAAAGTTTCCTTCCCAACTATCATAGTCATCTCCCAGAATATATACTTCTAACCTACATTCTTCCATTCTATTTTGTGCATATTCCGTACAATCCTTTTTGTCCTCAGAGACCATAAGTGCAAGCAATACAATCAGCAGTGCCGAAATAACCAGTGTAGCCACCGCAAAGGTCTTTAAAAAAGAAGCCCCCCGGTTCATCTTCCTCCGGGCGCGGTCCCGTCTACGGTCTCGAATTCGTTGTATCATTTTTTTCATTTACCGCTCCTCCGTTCTGTGATTGACCGAACCGATTTTCCCGTTACTGCCCCTGATTTCGCCGCCCGGTACCGTTCCCAACTGTTTCCGATGCCGTGACTGACCGTTTCCGATGCCGTTCCGGACTGTCGCCGGCAGCCGTTATTCGACCAGTTTATATCCCTTTGTAATAACGGTCTTTATCTGTTCGCCGGCCGGTCCGAGTGCCGCACGAAGCTTCTTTATATGGTTGTTCAGACAACGCTCGTCTCCGTCAAAATCGTATCCCCAGAATTTTAGAAGCATCTCCTCCCGGGTGCAGACAACCCCTTTATGCTTCATCAGGAAAATCAGAATTTCATATTCCTTCGGCGGAAGTTCCACCTCATTTTCCCGGACGAACACCCGGTAACTTCTCGGTTCAATCGTGATTGCACCGCATTTCAGCTGCTCGGAAATGACGCTTCCCTCGGCCCGTTTCAACAACGCACGAACTTTGGCCAGCAGGGTTGCAATGGAAAACGGTTTGACGATGTAATCATCGCATCCCAAATCATACCCGTACAGAATATCCTCTTCCCGGCCTCTTGCCGTCAGGAAAATAATCGGAATGTCGCTTTTTTTCCGAGCCGTCCGACACAGCGAAAATCCGTCAATGCCGGGCAGCATCACATCCAGCAAAAGCATATCCCAGGTTTCCCCCAGAATATATTCGCGTCCTTCCTCGCCGTCTGCCGCCTCACACAAATCGATATCCGGAGCCATTCCCTTGAAATAATCTACGATTGCTTCCCGAATTTCCCGATCATCCTCCACCAGTAAAATTCTCTTATTCATCCGCCGTTTCCTCCGTCAGCTTACTTCTGTTTGGCAGGTTCTGTTAAATACGCTCTGTTGGCAGATTCCGAACGGCAAATGCCGCACAATTGTCTCTGTTTGTCCTCAACCATCCATAGGTATCGTAACCGCCCGATATATCTTTTATATATCCTTTGCATATTTTTTTCAAACTTTTTCCAAGATTTCGTGTCAAACATAAAAATCAGGCAAAGGGAAACCCTCCTGTCCGTTTCGCCGGCCGCGTGCCGCGAAACAACCCATTTCCTTTCGCGGTCGCATGTACAAAAAGAAGTCGGGGGACATCCCCGGCTTCTTTCCTTCCGAACCGCTTGTTCCGACAACTGCCACAAATTCCCCTTTGTGAATAACGAGGTCAAGCCCGTTTAAAGCCTTGACCTCGTTATTTTGCATTGAATAAATCTTTGTCAAATTTTTTACTTCAATATATGCCATATTTGCTTCTACTTATTATTCACGTCATATCGCGAAATTCCTTCCACCGGAGTTACCGTTTTGGAAATTGTTTGACATGTTTCCACATATTTTTTATATGTTTCATCATTCTCTATTTGATCCGTGTTTTCAATCAATGCCACCATATTGGGACACGGACAATATAATTCATCATTGAATATTGTGGCAGCAAAAACATAGGTTTTTCCTTCTGCCGGCAGAATATCCTTTGCATTACAGAGAAATGCCCTCCCATCCTTTCTAAGGCCTCCTGCTTTCACAAGCACAATCTCTTCCTCTGTTGTTAACTCGCCCTTAATATTTTTCTTTACTTGAACAGAATAATACGTAATAGGCATATTGTCACCTATATATTCTGTCTTCTGATAGCTGACTATTGTACCAACAAAAATGTAATTCGAATATGATGTGACTTCCGTCAGATTATCCTCATCAATCACATATGTAGCACGGTAGTATTCCATTTCCATTTTATCGGTTCCTATAATGCTACCGATTTCACTTTCTTTTAACCTGCCGCATCCAGTCAATATACATACGCAAATAATCAGTACAGCAACTGCTTTTTTTAACATATTTTCTCCTTAATATTTTTATAAGCCGCATCATATGCCTCTTTATCAATTTTGTCCAATGCTGTGAAATTCTTTACCCCTTGAAAATTCCCAAGAGTAAGTGCCAATGGTGAACTACATCGGTAATTGAATTACCGGGGATTCCCGCTTGTTATTCTAAAACCATTTTTTCTTTTTTCCGATAATCACCAGCAGTGCCACAACCGCCAGGGACAGCAGCGATACATACACATATCCGTGCTTCCATGTCAGCTCCGGCATCGACTGAAAATTCATTCCGTACCAACCGACAATAATCGTCAGCGGAAAGAAAATCGTCGTGATGATGGTAAATACCTTCATCGTATTATTCATTTTCTGATCCAAATACGTTGCATACGCGTCCTGAATATGATCGGCAATTCCGTTCAAATGATTCATATCATCGCTTAATCGCGTCACCTTATTTAACAGGTTGGAAATATAAATCAGCTTATCTTCGTCAAGAATTTCGTTATCATTGTCTTCCAGCGTTTCCACGATATCCATAATCTGTCCGTAAAAATTGTACCATTTGAGGATTTTCTTTTTCAGCTCCAGCAGCTCCGCATTAAACGTTTCCTCCACGCTGCCGTCAACAATCGACTCTTCCATCTCCGTCAAAGTATTTCGGATTTCCTCCGAAATCATATTGCCTTCCGACAACAGATTTTCGATGAAGCTGTAAATCAGGCGTTCCTCGTTGATTCGCTCGCACGGGTATTTTTTCAACGCTTTGAGAAATGACCCGATGGTCGATTTGTCCTCGTCCAGGATATCCACAATCATGACCAGATTTTTCTTCACATACATGGAAATGAAGTCCTCATGACCGTCCCGGTTTACAATCCGGATTTCCGCAAACGTGTATTTATCATGAACATCGACTCCCGTGCGAAATAACGGGTTTGCCCTCTGGCTGGCGCTGATTGTTTCTTCGTCAAAACCCAGTTTTGGTCCGATTACGGCAAGTTCCTCACCGGAGACGCATCCTGCCGTCAGCCGGTCTTTTCGGATTGCTTTTGCTTCGATTTCTTTTACCGTACCATGGATTTCATAAAACATATTTGACCTCCCGTTTTCCCGATGGAGTTTCTCATTTGCCTGCGGCAGGTTCCCGGCGGAGTTTCTCATTTGCCTGCGGCAATATCATCCCAGGACAATTCCGCTTCGACGGACGTGTCCTGCTTCCGCTTCCGAATCATTTTCTCGATTATCATCACAATCGGTCCGGACAGGATTACCAAGGCAAATACCGCCCATCCTCCGATCAGATTGGCTGTCAGCGAATAACCGTCTCCGTAAATGCCCCCGTTCTTCACAATCAGCGTATACATGTTCCAAACGAAGAGGCCGCCGAGAACAACCGGTGCGAAGAATTTGATGCTCGTTTCAAACCACCATCCCGGCATTTTGAACTTCTTGGTATTCCGGTTAATCTGGTCCAGAACCTTCGATGTTTTAAAGAACCAGCCGATCACTATGGATTCCACAACGCCCGTCAGAACAAGCGAATAACTGTTGACATAGTTGTCGACGATATCCAGCCATGCAAGGCCCGCACCCGTCAGGAAAATCAGTCCGAACACCGCTGCGATGCATATATATACGATTGTCGTTTTCCGTTTTTCGGTTCCGAATTTATCGGAAATCGCCGTTGTAATTCCTTCCACAATGGAGAAGCAGGAATCGATTGCCAGCGTAATCAGGCAGAAATAGAAGACGTACCCGAATGCGGCATTGACCCATGGAATATCCGTCATAATGGAAATCGCCTGCGGATATACGATAAATGCGGTACTGATACCGGACGCGGTCATTTGATCAAGCATTCCGACGCCGGACATCGTAGTAAACATAACAACACCGGCAAGCACACTGATCAGCAAATCGGAAAATGCGATAATGCATGCATCGACCGCAATATTGGCATCGTCCCGAAGGAACGAACCGTATGCGAACATAATCGCCATTGCAACGGACAGGGAATAGAAGACCTGTCCGAACGCATCCACCCAAAGAGACGAATCCTTCAGGGCATTCCACTCCGGAATGAAGAATTTCTCCAATCCGGTCATTGCTCCGCTCATGGTCAAACCGCGGATGGCCATAATTCCGAGACAGATTACCGGCAGAAATACCGTATATTTTACGACTTTTCCGACACTTGTGGTGCCGTTGCGAATACACAAATAACATGCAATCCAAGCGATTGCGGTACATATTAATGCAAACCAGGCGATCGTGGTATAACCGCTCGTGGTAAAGGTTGTCTTAATCGAGTCGCTCCATATATGACTGGCGGCAGCCGTATCTCCGGTATACTGTGCAAACTTATAGCTTTTGAAGAACATCAGAATAACCCAGCCGAACACAACGGCATAATAAACAACGATAAAAATGCCGTTGCCGACATTCATCCAACCGACAAATTCCGACTTCTTATTCACTGCCCGCATGGAACCGGGTGCTCCTTTTCGTACATAACGGCTGATTGCGATTTCCATCATCAGCATCGGAATACCGATAACCAGCATCGCCACAATGTAAACAAACAAAAATGCTCCGCCTCCGTGTGCTGCCGCAAGTCCCGGAAATCTCCATGCGTTGCCAAGACCGACTGCGGAACCGATTGCCGCAAGAATAAATGTGGATCTGGATTTCCATGTGTCTCTCATAACTGCTCTCCTGTTCTGTACATGCTCTAATTATTGTTTTTCATTTTTGAAAAAATGACGTCAGGCAGCATAAACAACAACCTACATTTTACACCCCCCAGGTTTATTTTACAAGAGAAAAGGCGTGTAAAACTTACCTTTTACACGCCTCATCACAGGTTCGCTTATTTATAACAGCAAAGTCTTCGGTTCGGACTCACAATTTCTCCGGTTCGGGAACAGCAAATTTTCCGATTCCGGTTTGACTGTTATTCTTATTTTGTCATGGTCAGGCTCTTGGTTGCGCTCCAGTTACTGTAGAACGTATAACCGCCCACCGTCTTGTACGCACGAATCTTCACGTAGTACGTTGTTCCCTTTGTCAGTCCGGTGATACTCTTATCCGTGGCCCCGGCCATTTTGATTTGTACGGACTCTCCGTCCGAGAAGTCGGGAGTGGTTCCGTACACGATTTCATATCCTGTACACTTGGGTGACAAAGAGAATTCCACCTTCAGAATTCCGGTATATTTGTTGGACAGCTGCCTGATGTAATTATTCTGCACATACACCGTATTCTTGGCCGAGCTGGATGCACTGAAGATTCTTTCGCCATCAACGACGGTAAAGCTCTTGATTGCATAATAATAAACAACTCCGTTCTCCACTGTCGTATCGGTATAATACAGATTTTTCTGAGTGGAGCCGATCATATGCCAGGTTCCTTCCTGGGTATCCTTACGATATACAAAATAACCGTCTGCTCCGTTTACAGCGGTCCATGTAACCTTTGCTCCTCCGCTTATATTCGTTACCGACTGAATCGTCGGAGATGCCATATAGCTTTCAAACGCGGTCTCAATTCCGGACAGGGTTTCGTCATTCCGGACAAGGTCAACCCGGTACGAATACATCACATTGTTTTCTGCTGTCTGATCGTAATAACCGCCTGCCGTTGTCTGGGTCAGAAGCGTCACGCTGCCTTCCGTTCCGTTAACCTGACGATATACATAGGCCGTATATCCCTTAATCGGTGTCCATTTAACGGTAACGCCGTACCAAGCATTGGTTCGGTTTTCGATAACGGGATGATAATTTGCATTAATCAGTGTGACAGTTCCGGTAATTGCTTTCAGTTCATCCGCATCGGAATACACCGTTCCGTTGGATTTATCGGTCCAGGAAGAAGCAATGTCCATCATTCCATCCGCAATTTTGGAAATGACGTTCTCAGGAACCCGGAATTCGCCAAGTCTATTGCATCCTGTCAGCATAGAATCCATATACTGTACCTCTGAGAAATCAAACGAACTGATATCCAGTTTTTCCAGCGACGAACATCCCGCCAGAAAAGATATAAAGCTTTTTGCTTTAGACGTAACAAAATTGCTCAGGTCCAGTGTCTTCAGGGAAGAACAGTTTTCAAACATGTTTCCTATCCAAATAACGGAAGACGTATCAAAACTGCTCAAATCCAGCGTCTTCAAGGAAGAACAGTTTGCGAGCATGTATGAAAGCGAAGTAACAGAAGACGTATCAAAGTTGCTCAGGTTAAGATACTCCAGTGCGGAGCAATCTCGGAACAACCCTCCCATATTGGTTGCACTGGACGTTATCCAGTTATCAACCTTCAACGTTTTCAGGGCAGCACAGTTCCAAAACATATTTCCCATATCCGTGACCTTGGACATATTGAAGTGGCTTATATCCAATGATTCCAAACTTGCGCAGGATTCGAACATACATGTAGTATTTGTCAAGCTGTCTGTTTCCAACTGACTGACATCGATTGACTTCAGTTTACCGCAATATGAAAACAGTTTGGACATATCCGTTACTTGTGAGGTATTCGGATTGCCGAGGTTCAACGTCGTCAATGACTGGCAATCGCAAAACATTCCTTGCAAATTAGTTACGGCGGATGTATCCAATTTGCTGATATCCAGTGCTGTCAATGACCTGCAGCCGGCAAACATGCACACCATCGTCGTTACCTGTGTCGTAACAAAATTATCAACATTCAATGTCGTCAGCGCATAGCAGTCCAAAAACATGTTGAGCATCATTGTAGCCTTTTCGGTTTTGAAACCGCTGACATCCAGTGCGGTTACTTTTTCACACTCTGAAAACATCGAAGAAAAATCAACCACACTGACCGTATTAAGATGACTCACATCCAATGAAGTCAACTCGCTGCACCTGGAGAACATACTACTCATGTTGGTTACTTTTCCCGTGTCTATGTTACCGAGATTCAACGTCGTCAGACTGTAGTCCCCTTCAAACATTCCCTCCATGGAAAGCACTTCCGATGTGTTGAAACCGGATATGTCCAAAGACTCCAATGACGAACAATTCCAGAACGCGTACGACATATTCGTCACCTTGGATGTGTCCATGGTTCCGAGTACCAGCGTCGTCAAATTTTCGCAATTTCCAAACATACTTGTCATGTCCGTTACGGAAGAAGTATCCAGATACGTTAAATCGGCAGAAGTCAAATACATACAGTTGTAAAAAAGGTCTTTGCAATTGTTTACCGATGCGCCTTCCGTCGTAACAACCGACTTGATCTTAAAGCAGTAACTCCGCCATGCATCTTTGGTTGTATTGACTGCTCCGGTAATATGCAGACATCCGTTGCCATCCAGTTTCCAACCGGTACCTTTTGCAATGTCAGCCGTATCGTTAACGGTATTTGCCGTTTCTTCCGCTTCGACACAGACAGTCGTTCCGCAATCGGAATCGGACCGGTCTGCTTCCGACGCAGCCATCGCCGTCATCGACATGGCTGTCATACAGAGTACAAGGCTCAATACACCCCAAAACAACCTAAACTTCCTACTGTTTCCCTTCATAACACTTTCTCCTTCTACATTTCGACTCTTTCTCAAACTGTTATCATCCGCATTTTCTATATATACGGATTCACTGTGTGCTCTCCAAAATCCTTCATCGGTATTCACCGAAAGTTTCTTCATCACACAAGAAAGAATATATCATGTTTCCCAACACTGAGTCAAGGGCCCTTCCACATCCACGGTCAGAATTTATTTCTTCGTTGACCTTCTTTTTATAGCAATTCCTGCGGTGAGGCAAAGAACTGTCGGTACCAGAAGTTCAATTGTTCTTTCAATCACATACAGATAAAAAAGGCGCTGAACCGTAAGGATAGTGCACCGTATAATCCTTCCACAACAAAATTCCAAACATCCTGTTACACCCTTTTTAATCGATAAAAACAACCCCATGCTAACCGGTACAGCTACTACAGCACTCACAATTAAAGGGTGTGTCGTCTGCGAAAAGTCTTCAGGAAAATGCTATTCTGCATACTCCATTTTGAGCGGGTCATTCACGCAAAATTCGTTTTACTTCTTCAAGTGTAGGGGGATTTAGTGGAAGCGGGTATCTTGATATTGCAACAGCCGATGTTGCCGAAGCAAATCTTACCAGTTCATCATCGCTTAATCCCTTCATGAGGCCGTAAACACATGCAGCTTTAAAAGTATCTCCGGCTCCCAGGGTGCTCTTTA
>JAZUGQ010000050.1:0-15870 GCA_045641285.1 Lachnospiraceae bacterium | reverse complement strand
GGTAATGCTCTTGTCGGTTGCCGCAGCCATCTTCACCGGTACGGTGAGTCCGTCGCTGAGATCCTCCTCGGTTCCGTATACGATTTCATAACCGGTACAATTCGGAGACGGGCTGAATTCCACCTTCAAAATACCGCTGTACTGATTGGACAGCTTCGAAATGAAGTTGTTCTTGACATAAATCGTATTCTTCGCCGGGCCGGACGCACTCGCTGCAATGTTCTCATCGACTTTCTTAAAGCTCTTGATTGCGTAATAGTAAACGGTTCCGCCCTCTACGCTGCTATCGATAAAGTACAGATTCTTCTGGGTTCCGCCAAGGAAATGCCAGGTACCTGCCTGCGTATCCTTCCGATATACATAATATCCGTCTGCTCCGTCAACTGCGGTCCAGTTCACACGAACCGAGCCGGAACGGTTCTCAACGGTTGCAATGGTCGGTGCATTCATATAACAGCCGATTTGCTCATTTCCTGCCTCTCCGCAAATCTCTCCGATGCAAAGCTGCACTGCGTATTCATACTGAACACCGGGCTCTGCGGTCTTGTCATAATAACCGGTTACGGTTAACTGATCTGCCAAAACGTCCCAGTCGGGAAGTACCACTCCCTTGCCACCGTCGATATGTTCTCTTCGAAGCAAACGGTAAGTATATCCGATCTCTTCGTCTGCCTTTTCCCAGGTCACGGTCAGACCGTCCCGTGCAGTATTTGCATGAAGAACATCAACCGTATCCACGATACTCTTTTCCGCAAGAATGAGGAGATAGAGTTCACTTCCGGTGATCTCACCATTCCACTCTTGAGCACTATGGCCTTCCTGATCCTCGTAATCTACTTCTGTAAAGAAGCTTGCCGTCATATCATCCGTGTTTATGGTAGCATCCCCGTCCAGTGCCGCATATCCCGACAGGCAAAGGGATGCTGCATCCTTCATGACCACTTCCAGGCAGTCGGATTCCAGTGCTCCACTGCCAACATTTGTCACATTCAGGGATACCCAATCCTGAAGTACCAGACGATGAGGAGACCTGCCGAATCCGATAAATACTCCGAACGCGTCAACGCCCTCATCTATATAACCCAGGGAAATGTCCAGTGTTCCGGTTCCACTGACCGTCAATGTCCAGCCGTCCTCGTTATAACCAAATTCAGGCTGCATGATACCTGTATGTAAGGTGTTATCGTACATTTCTCCCGGTTCCAGAACAATGGTATTGGTTCCCTTCAATACCAGTGACGAAAACATTCCGAAAATACCGCAATCCAAATCCCCCGGAATGTCATACTTATATGACAAGGCATCACCCAGATGCAAATTCGCCGTTCCGTCGAGAGTGATGGTTACGTTCTCCAGAGTCAGTTCATTTTTCTCAAAATCATAGGTTGCCGTTCCGTTTCCGCACTTGATTTCGGTTTTTTCAGGCGTAAACTCTTCTCCGTTGACAAATACTTCGGAGCAAAGCTTTTCATCAAACAGCAGGTATTTGTATTGCGTAAAATCACACTCCATCAGATCTTCCGCTTCCAGTTCATGCTTTTCGCTTCCGTCGGAGTTCTCGGTATCGCCGTAAACTTTACCATCTCTATAATTCCTAAGATTGAAAGCGGTCATCATGCTCGAGTCAAATGCGTATTGCGTTCCGCTCAATTCGATCCGGCATTCATCGCCGATCACCTGACCGTAACTGACAAGTGCATAATCATCCTGAACGGAGACATTCAATGCACTCAGATACAGACCTGCCTTTGCATAAATGCCTACGGAGCCGTATCCTTCCGATGCCTTACCATGAATATTCAGTTTCGTACCGCCATATCTCTGGGTCTCAAAATAATCTTTCGCTATGAATTCCACATTGTCCTTAAGCAGCACGCCGCAAACGACAGTTCCTTCGTGCTCCAGATTGATTTCGGTATCACCGGATACCAAAACGCAATAATTATCCCGCACTACAATACCGGCGTAAAAATAGGTTACCGGATCCACAACCCCCTTTGTAATCGTTGCATTCTCCAGATACAATTCCGGCAAGCTAGAATCGGGATTGAGTTTCACGTATGCCTCACCGTCTCCGCATTTCACGGAAGGGTTTTTCTCCGACAGTTCCACACCGTTTACCGCAACATTGTAATATTGCGGGTTTTTGATTTTTACATAATAGCATGTCTGCAAATCTTCTACCGATTCACAATCATGCAGGGTATCTTTCGTCTCGCCGCCCTTCAGAACCGCTGTCTCGTCAAATACCCATTCGCTGATGTCCCCATAATCCACCGCTCCTTCCAGAGTGCCGTAATGGAATCCCAGCGTACCGCAGCTGACTGCCTGTTTCGCTTCATTTGCAATCACTGTCGTATTATCGATTGTCAGTGTTCCCGTCACAATTGCAGCGTTTGTATACTGAGGATTGTCAAACGATACGGTTAATTTTCCGTAACCGCAAATGGTCAATGACGGACAATCTGCATAAATCGCCGCAACCGACTTATCCGTACCGCATTCCAACGATATCTGACAGTCACCAACCAGACAAATCGTTATCGGTTTTTCCGACTTAATGTATATTCCGGCCATAACATTGTCACTTATCACACATGAGGCGTTGTTAAGAATCAAATCTTCCAAAATGACCGTATTGCTCTCACCGGAAAAGGAAACAAATCCGTCTTGTCCGTTCTCGTAAAGTGTGTGCCAGTCTCCGTCTCCTTCAAATGTTCGACCATCCACTTGCACGTAGGCAGCCGGTTCCTCCGTGTCTGCCATTGCGGACATTGTTCCCATCAAAAAGAACGTTGTCAGAAGCAACAGCAGCATTACAATTTTCTTCTTCATAATTATCCTTTCCAAGCAGTATCCTCTGCTTCATTATGTTTGTCTTAGCCATTATATCGATAGGATACGTTTTTTTCAATCGGATTTCCGTCGAATTTCGCATTATTTTATTCGTTTTAGGAAAATGAATAAAAACCCGACATTTTATTGCCAAACGACCGCAAAAAGCCATGCGGTTTTCTCCGGAAACCCGAAAAACATATGGTCTTTCCTATCGCTTATCATGGCAGACCCTTTCTTTCGCGGTCCATTTCCATGTCCCGGTCGTTACTTTGTCAGCGTCAGTTCCTTAATCGCACTCCAGTTGCTGTAGAAGGTGTATCCGCCCATCGTCTTGTACGCACGGATTTTTACGTAGTACCTGGTTCCCTTCTTCAGGTCGGAAATGCTCTTGTCGGTTGCCGCAGCCATCTTCACGGGCACGAATTTGGCGTCACTGAAATCCACCTTGGTCCAGTATACGACTTCATAGCCGGTACAGTTCGGAGATGTGTTAAATTCCACCTTCATAATACCACTGTACTGATTGGACAGCTTCGAAACGAAGTTGTTCTTCACGTAAATCGTATTTTTCGCAGGGCCGGACGCACTTGCGGCAACGTTCCCATCGACTTTCATAAAGCTCTTAATCGCGTAATAGTAAACCGTTCCTCCTTCCACGTCGGTATCGTTGAAATACAGATTTTTCTGTGTCGAGCCGATGAAATGCCAGGTACCTGCCTGCGTATCCTTCCGATATACGTAATATCCGTCCGCTCCGTCAACTGCCGCCCATGTCACGCGAACCGAACCGGACCGGTTTTCGACGGCTTCAATGGCCGGGGCCTTCATATAACAGCCGTCCGCTGTCTTTCCGGGTTCTCCGGCAATCTCTCCGAGGCACAAAACAACCGCATACCGGTATTCCGTACCGGGCGTTACGGTTTTGTCGTAATAACCGGTTCCCTTCAGATCATCTGCCACAACCTCCCAGGACGTCTCGGCCGCCGGAGTCTCTTCCTTTACCGGACGGCGAAGCAGCCGGTATGTGTAGTCATATTGACCGGGTGCTTTTTTCCATGTAACCGTCAGCCCGTCCCAAGCGGTATTGGCGTGAATTACGTCCGTTGTGTCCGTAACCTTCACGTCGGCAATCAGCGCGAAATACAAATCCCCGTCGCGGAAATCCGTCCGTGTTTTGTCCCATGCCACCGCAGTCGAACCGTCAGCATTTTCCGCATCGGACGCAATCAGGAACTCCGTTTTCATATCGTCTGTCGAAACGGTCGCCGTCTCATCAAAGCTGACAGCACCGTTTTCCCCGGACAGAACACAGGACGCCATATCCTTCATTATCAGATGAAAATGATCCGCTTCCAGAACGATATTCCCGCTCTTCACGGTTACCGTTGCGGAATCCTTCAAAATCATTGTGACATCGTCGTAATCCCAGAAAAACAGTCCCGCCGAAAGCATCAGACCGCTCGATCCGACCGTAATATCCAACGACCCGGTTCCGCCGAACGTCACCTGTGAGCTCTTGGGCGTCAGCATAATTCCGAAATTGATTACGTCCATATCGACATCGGAAACCGTAATCACGTTGTTCCCTTTCAGAACAATCGAATCGATCGCACCGAAAATACCGCACCGAGAGTTCCCCGGCAAACCTGCATATTTTATGGACAGAGACTCGTCGCTCTCGATATTGCGCTTGTCCGGAACAACAATGGTTGCGTTCTCCAGAGTCAGCTCATTTTTCTCAAAATCATAGGTTGCCGTTCCGTTTCCGCACGGAATCACGGTTTTTTCCGGCAGGAACTCTTCCCCGTTGACAAAGACTTCCGAATGAACCTTTTCATCTGTCAGAATGTACCGATACGAGTTCAGGCCGGTGACTCCGTCCCATATTTCCCGACTGCTTCCGTCCGCATGTTCCGAATCGACATACAGTGTGGAATAATGAGAATTCAGACAGGTCAGTTCCTTTGTCGAATCCAGCGCCCGTTCCGACCCGGACAGCAATATTCTGCTGTCATAAGCCGAAAACACTTCCGCATCGTAAGCGCACAGCCCGTACTGTCCGTTTGCTTCCAGATTCACTCCGTACAGAACGATGTCGGCACCGCATAAGCAGCCTGTGGACGTGCGTCCTTCCTTTGATTTTACGGTAATCGAAATGCCGTCTCCGTTGAACCGTTGGTATTTATCATAATATTTCGTATACATAATCAGGGTGCCGTACGCACAGATTCCGCAAACGTCCGCCGGCATGGTATCCTCCAACGCAATGGTATTCCTGCCGACCAAAATAAGGTTATTGGATTCCGGCAGCAGAATTCCGGCATAGCGGTTCACGTTTTCCTCATAAATGCCCTTGGTTATGGTGGCATTATCCAAAACCAGCCTCGGTACAGGGTCATTCTCGTCGAATTCCAGGTACGCCTTACCGTCTCCGCATGCCACCGATGTCTTTAACGAAGTCAGTTCCTCTCCGTTCACGAAAACGTTATAGTGAACCGGATTTTTCGTCTCGATGTAACAATGGCTTGCCATTAACTCTTCTATACTGCCGCACGGCACTGCCGACTCCTTCGATTCCCCGCACTTCAAAACCGCTTCTTCATCAAATCTCCAGTCAGCAGACTGCAAATAGTCACAGAATCCGCTAACGGATGCATACCGCAGTTCGAGTTTCGGTGCACCAATTCCGACTTCGCCGTTTGCCGTAATCCGAGTCTTTTCGATCATCAGGTCACAATCTGTGGAAATACCGCAATTTCCTTCGTCCTGTCCGAACGAAACGGTCAGCGTTCCGTACCCGGTAAACTTTACAAGACTACCTCTTGCCAAAATCCCTACGGACGTCTCATCCCCGGGCAGGGTAATCGTACTGTCCCCGATAAGCCGAACAACAACTTCGGACGAGCCTGACACCACAATGCCCGCCATAATATCTTCGTACTCAAACGGTTCCGTAATCGTCACCCGTTCCAAAACCACTTCACCTTTACTGTTCACCCAGATATATCCGTTCTCTCCGACACTCAGTACATCGCTGCTCCGGCTCAGCGTTCCTTCCTTAATTGTCACTTCCGGGCATTCCTGCTCATTTGCCAATGCTGCCGCAGAGCTCAGCATAAGCAGACTCACGACCAGAAACAGCAAAAGCATCACTTTTTTTCTCATAAACACTCCTTTCCGAAACAGATTCTTCTGTTTTCTCCCTCAAACATGTCTAAAATCCTATTTCAGTATATCCGACAACCGCATTTTTTACAACGTTATTTGATGTACGTCCCTCTGCGTTTTATAAAAAAAACAACTGCAATCCGCAAAAATGACAAACATTCTTGCAGATTGCAGTCAATTGTATATTTTGCCCCGTTAGGTCAGTGTTTTTCCGTGATACGTTATTTTCTCTTTTTACCCGACCATTCCGTCAGTCCGAGTGTTTTCTGTTGTCATCTATGATGGTCATACTGCGGCAGTTGTAACTGTTCACCACACGAAGTCCGAGCAAAACGCATCCAAACAGCGCAACCGGTCCCAGAAACTGTACAGCCGACAGCCGATAAGTCCATTCCATTCCGATCCAGCACGAAATGTTCGTGAACAGGGAAATCAGATTAATCATGCAAACAAGCACCACCGTGCTCTTCAGCCGATATTCCGCGGAAACAATATATGTTTTCCGAAGTCTCAATATTGCAAATATCGTCACTATCCATGCAGCAGCACCGATTGTCGTGGAAAACGCATGGACGAACGTTCCCATTTTTGCGGAAATCAATGACGTAGCTGCCAAAAGCACAAGTATGGTACCGATAACGATTCCCATACTCAGGGTCATCAGCAGGGTGGCCATGATACTGCCCATCAACGAACTGTCATACAATATCGACTCCAGCTTTTCCTGCCTTTGCCGGAAACGGTTTTTCTGTTCGCCCCGGCCGGCCTGCTTTTCCCAATGGGCTTCCGGTCTGTCGACTTTCTGCTGTCTTCGCTGAATTCCTTTTCGTATTTCGTATGTATACAGCAAAGTGCATATCATCGCCAGCAGAGACGCAAACGAAGCAATTCCGGGCAAAGAAACGGTTACTGCGCTTCGTAAAATCAGGAAAAGCGGAACTGCCAAAAGCAATGTGCAAAGAAGCAGTTTCCATGTGGAAATCGGTACATCGGCAACCATGTCCTCATTTTGCCCGTTCACAGCCGCATGATATACGGTTTTGTTCCTGCCTTTATCGGTCCGGAACCACATCGGAAACAACGTCAGCTTGCCGGAAATCTGCGGAAGCCGTTCCGGATTGTGAGCGGCCAGATAGCGCAGCTCATTTTTGTTCTGTTCGTTCATGACACCCTGATTTTCAAACCGATATGCCCACTCATTCAGCACGACATCCTCGGTCACCTTCTCGACATCGGAAATATATTCCTCTGCCGGCACATCGTTCACAACCGTGGTAAATCCGCTCAAATAATACGGGCTGTACCGTTTCTCGTCCTTCGCATCATACGTTCCCAGCAAAACCGATGTCCGGTCCGGAAATTCTTTCGACGCGTCCCGGTACAATCGGTTGATTTTCACATCCATTTTTCCGCTGATCAACAGGGATTCCTTCACGATATACCGGGCGTTCTCGTAAGTGACGCCGCCTTTCAGTCGATACGGACCGTTTTCGGTCACAGTATAGGACCAGAACGGAATATACATTCCCTGAAACCGGTCTGCCGCCTTTTTCGGCAGATACGCGCCGGGAACAAACACCTGATTCTTAATATACCGACGATACCTCTCTGCGCACTGTTCCCGGGAAACCTTAAACGGAATCATCGAATCCGGTTTTGTGATTTCCCCTTCCGATTTTCGGAAGGATTCCCGGCTGCCGCAGAAGCAGCACTCTTTCGGTGCCTCATCATCAATCATGCAAATGACCGCGCCGCACTGTTCGCAGCAATACCGGTCTACGAAAACGTTCTTGTTCTGTTTGTTTTTCTCCCGAATAAAGCATTCGATGTCTTCATCCGTCAGCTCCATGACCGATTCTTCACGCAGCTGCTGAATTTCCTTCTCATATTGTTTCCGTTCCGGGATGTCCGAATCCATTTCTTCTACTTCGAACAGGGAGCCGCAATTCACGCATTTCAGTTTCTGTTCCGGAATGTCAAAAATCAGTTTTCCTCTGCAATTTTTGCAACCATTCATACTGCCGTCCTCCATCATTTTCGATCAATCAACCGGCTGCTCATTTTCGTTTTGATCCAAAAAACAGATCAAACAAAATGCTTCCGGAATGACTCCGTGAATACCCGTTCCCTTCATAATCATCGTTATACTTGGGAGTCTCTTTCGTTCCGGTACGTGCGGTTGTTGTATTGAAAAAGCGAACGCTGGCAGCAACATCATCGACGTCGGTTCGGGTTTTTACACCGTCCTCGCGTCCCCGTCTGACAACAACATACAAAATCAGGATTCCCGACACCAGCACGATCAAAAGAACCGAGCACTCCTGAACGGCCGAGAGAACGCCCTCCTGTTCCTTCTGATTCCGGAGAATCTCTTTCAACAGCTGCTTCGTGGAGCCGACATAATCCTGTTCTTCCATAAGCTTCTCTGCTTTGTGCTTCCTATCGCTGTGCGAAAACCAATCATAGCCGTACTTCGCATTTCTTTTGTACACGCGGTTAAATCCCTCGCCGATATGCAGTTCAACATAATAGGTATCTTTTTTGACGGAAGGGATTCCGGCTGTCTGAGTAAAATCCTCGGGACTGTATCCGGTAATAACCACGATATTTTCGCCGTTTCTGACGCATCGTTCCAGCATACCGGACAGCTTTTTGGCATCCTCTCCGAAAACATTCGCTTTGTCGTAAATCCGGATTTGCTGCGATGACGAATCCATCCGGCTCACACGATAATCTTTGTTGGACCCTCCGGTGATCAGGAAATACCCCAGGCCCACGCCGAATGCAAACGCTGCGATCACAATAATCAGTAGTTTTGTTTTGTTTTTTTCCATATTCCTGCCTCTGTTCAACCTGATTCGATTCGTTCTCTCATTATAGCACTTTGCGCGCAAATGTCAATTACTTTTTGTAAACATCATTTACTTTCTGTGCCCGGTACAACCGTCTTACGATTCCCGCAAAAGGTCCGAAAACGTTGCCGTCGTCTTCGGGAAAATGCCTTGTTCCGCATTTTCGATTACCTTGGCGACCTTGGCAAACTCCGGTCCCTGAATCAGATTCAGCAGAGGTTCGGTATTTCGAAGTGCCACCGCAATCCGGTTTGCCGGAACCACGCCCTGTTCCATCATTTCCCCGGCTTCTCCGAGATCCAGCACCTGTACCGTACCGTTCGGATACCGCACCACGTCAATCAGCAAATCGACGAAAACCGTTCCGCCGTCCGGATGCGGCTCCGCTTCAATAAGGTCACAGTACCATTCCAAAAAAGAGCCGTCCACACCATACATACGGCTGATTTTCCAGCCTTCTTCCGGCAAATACAGCGAAACGCCGGAGGCCAGATCTTTCCGGGGTTTTAATGTCTTCCATGACGTGATCAGCATATGCTCCCCAACAAACAGCTGTCTGTCCTTTTTCAGTTCAATCAGTTCCTCCGGGAAATACCGTTTCCGAAAAATTCTGGAAGTGTCCATTTGCGCCCTCCTTCTCCGTGTTTCCGGCCGATGCATGGCCGTGTTACCCCATTGTCACAGCTGCTCAGTCTTCTTCAATCTGACGGATTCGGTTGCAGTGCCGTTCCGCATTGGAGAACGGTGTCTTCAGAAACGTATCCACAATCATCAGTGCCAGGCCGGGTCCGACGATTCGTCCGCCCATTGCCAGAACATTGGCATCATTATGCTGTCTGGTCGCCTCCGCGCTGAATACATCGTGGCAAAGCGCGCAGCGAATTCCCTTGAATTTGTTTGCGGTAATGCTGATTCCGATACCGGTTCCGCAAATCAGAATTCCCTTCTCGCATTCTCCGGACAAAACGGCTTTGGCAACCCGCTTAGCGTAAATCGGGTAATCCGTTGCCGCCGTGGAATCGGTTCCGAAATCCCGGTACTCGATTCCCTGCTCCGTCAAATGAGCCTTTACTTCCTTCATCAGTTCAAATCCGCCATGATCACATCCTAAAGCTATCATCTTTCGTATCTTCCTCCATTATTTCTTTTTCAAACAGCAGATTGCTGTCAAATTCATCATTTGCATTCAAAAGCCCGTAAATCTGCGGCATCGCCTTGTTCATCATCCGGACAATGTCTTCAAAACACTCCTCGTATGCCTCCCGGCCTTTGCCGTACGGGTCCGTCACGTCGCACTGCTCGCCGGACAGAGTCCCGAGCGTAATCGCGTCCGCATACGGAAATCTCTTGTGAAACCGCTGCCGGTCCGATTCTTTCATCGTAATCACCAGCGTGCTGTCCGTAATATCCCGCTTCCCGATTTCCATGGTCGTGGTCCGGACCGGTTCAATCCCGTTCCGGCGGAGAATTTCCTCCGCCCTCGGATTGCAGGGTGCTTCAAACAGCACGACAATTCCGCGGGACGCAACATAAATCGGCTCGCCCTTATAACGGCCGATAAACACATTTTCCGCCAAAATACTGAGGCAGGAATTGTCTTCGCAGACAAATACAATTCTGTCGTATCTCATGCTCTGTCCTTTACCGTAATCAAACCTTCTCGATATGATATCCCGCCGCCTTCATCAGACGATTCATCACCGCCTGGCCGACACCGGCCTCCGAGAAGCATTCTCCGTAAATGAATTCTGCGCCCATATGGTCAAATTCGCGCAGTGTATCAAACAAATTTGCCGCAATTCCGGCTTCTTCCTCGCGGTCCCCGACGCTGCGCACCGTCAGCCCGGTGTACCGGTCTTTGGTTTCCTCCGATGCCAGCACCGCAACGCGATACCCCGCCGCCTGCTTCGCGGATGCCTCCGCCTGTACCTTCGCCACAACCCGGTCCAAATCACCCTCGTAAATGGTCAGGTCGCCTTTCGGCGCATAATGACGGTATTTCATTCCCGGCGCCTTGGCTACAATGGTATCGTCACGAACCCGCTTCAATACCGCCGGATCGTATTCGGCATTCGGCAGAATGCTCCGTATATCCTCGAGCGTAATATACCCGGGCCGCAAAATGAGCGGAATCTCTCCGGTCAGATCGACGATGGTCGATTCCAGCCCGATTCGGACCGCACCGCCGTCCAAAATCATCGGAATTCTGCCGTTCAGATCCTCATACACATGCTCGGCTTTGGTCGTACTCGGCCGGCCGCTGGCATTTGCGGACGGAGCCGCGATATAAATGCCGCTCACCCGAATCAGCATGGCCGCTATCGGATCGCTCGGGAACCGGATTGCCACGGTCTTCAGCCCGCCCGTTGTCGCATCCGGAACGATTTCGCTTTTGTTCAGAATCATTGTCATCGGCCCCGGCCAGAACCGCTCCGCCAATCGTTTTGCGCTGTCCGGCACGTCGCTTGCCAGAACCGACAGTGCTTTGGTATCACATATATGAACAATCAGCGGATTGTCGGAGGGGCGCCCTTTGGCCGCATAGATTTTGCGTGCCGCATCCGGGTCAAGCGCATTGCCGCCGAGTCCGTACACCGTTTCCGTCGGAAACGCCACGAGTTTCCCTTTCTTCAAAAGGTCCGCCGCTTCGCCGAACTGTTCTTCCGTAAGATGCTCCCGGTCAAAGGGAATCACCTTTGTTTCCATGAAAAAACTTCCTTTCTGTATCATTTGGCAGGGTCCGACAGGGACCCTGATTATATTATATTCTTCCGTTTTACAATAGTCAAACGCTTTAGCGGAAATGGCCCGGAAAACTTCAAAAAACGCCGGCGGCAGGTTCTTTGCGGCAACCGACCCGCTTCCGCGAACAAAATAACGCCGGCGGTGTCGATTGCCGGACATCGCGGGCGGTACCTGCTTCCGCGAACAAAATAACGCCGGCAATCTCCGTTATCGGATATCGCCGGCGTCCATGCTTATCAGGTTCTCTTATACGTTTTCTTGTAGGTCACGACCATCAGCACCAGGCTGATTGCCAGCACGCCCAGAATGTAGATGTACATCTGCGGCTCGCTCAGCGTTTTGCCGAACAGCGAAGACTCGAAATTCAGCGTGGATTTGATGCCGGATACGAATGCCCCGTTGTCTGCACCGCCGATTTTATTTCCGAGATACTTCAGTTCCCCGTCCAAAAAGGACTTGCGGAACAACACCGTAACCTGCGTAGCGGGGAACAGATTGCACACGGTCCGCACCGTTTCCGAGAACTGGGACAGCGGCATGTAGGCGCCGATTATGAAGCCCGAAGCCGCCGACAGGATGCCGAAAAATGCGCTGCTCACGGAAGACGACCGGAAAAACATGGCCGGAATCATGAAAATGGCGGTTGCCGACACGCTTCCGAGAAAGACGATGCCATATCCTTTCAAAACACCGACCGCCGACAGATGCAGCGAACCGCCCGTACTCAGCGCCAGCAGGCTGATGCTCAAAATCGCGGCCGTCACGACAAACGCGGAAATGACCGCGGACACAAAATACGAGAAAATGATTTGCCATCTCCGAATCGGAGTCGCCGAAATGTCGTAGTCGATTTTATTTTCCTTGTCCTTGATAATCGTCGTCAGGCAGCTGAACGGAACGGTCACCAGCGCCGACCCCACGATGCCCACAAGCAGAACGGAGCTCACGAGCATGTCGACATCCGCATCCGTGACGAACGCCTCCAGGCCCTTCATCATTTCGCTGATATTGCTCACATACGTGTTTTTCAGAAACGCCAGATACAGTACAAATACGATAATCGATGTCAGCAGCGAAAAAATCACCGCAAAAATATCCTTAAAATAAATCATCAAATTTCTTTTGGTCAGTCCGATAAATCCCGTCATTTTACAATTCCTTTCCGGTCAGCTTGAGGAACACGTCATCCATGGTGCCCTTAATAATT
Organism: Lachnospiraceae bacterium; assembly: GCA_045641285.1. Taxonomy (GTDB): domain Bacteria; phylum Bacillota; class Clostridia; order Lachnospirales; family Lachnospiraceae; genus ISDg. The sequence continues at coordinate 3,060 of JAZUGQ010000050.1, read as the reverse complement.
TCAAAATCCGTGATGACATCCCTGTTTTCATACAGAAATTCCGTGATATTTCCGTCATGGCAAATGTTGTAATGGTCGGCATCATAGTCGTACGAATAGGCTCCGAGCAGTGCCTCCGCCGTATCGCTTTTCGCCGTGTACCAAACCAGCCGCGGTCTGGTGTAGCGCGTCTTCAGTTCCGTCGGCGTGCCCTGGCAAATGATGTGCCCCTTATCCAGAATCACCACATGATCGGCGTCCCGGGTCTCCTCCATGTAATGCGTGGTCAGGAAAATCGTCATGCCCTTGTCCTTCCGGAGATGCTCGATATAGTCCCAAACCAGGCGGCGGGATTTCGGGTCCAGTCCCGTGGTCGGCTCGTCCAGAAACAGAATTTTCGGATTGTGAATCAGCGCTCTCATGATATCCACCCGTCTCCGCTGGCCGCCCGACAGTTTCTCATACCGCCGGTTCCAGATTTCCTCCGTTTCCAAGTGTTCGCCGATGGCATCCAGCCGGGCCTCGATTTCCTTTTTCTTCAGCCCGTAATACGACCCGCGAAGCAGCAGGTTCTCCCGAACCGTCAGCTTCGGGTCCAACACGGAATTCTGAAATACGATTCCGATTTTCTCCCGGATTGCATCGTCCTCTTTTCCGAGCACATGTCCGCAAATCGTCACATCCCCGGCCGTTTTCTCCAAAATCGTGCACAAAATATTGATTGTGGTGGATTTTCCGGCACCGTTCTCGCCCAGGAACGCAAACAGTTCGCCTTCTTCCACGCGGAACGAAATGTCATCCACCGCCTTCACTTCTTTATAATTTTTCTTCAAATGATCTACCCGAATGATTTCCATTACAAACCTCTTTCCGTACCTTTCCTTTCGTGTGTGTTGCTTTCGTGACAGCCTTCTCGTGCGTTTCCTTTCGTGGCAGCCTTCTCGTGCGTTTCCTTTTCGCCGGAGGACGCTGTCCCGCGGCGGGATGCCGAAAACCGTTTCCGACGATTGTCCGTGCTTCGGTTTTCCCGATGTGACAACCATATCCCATCTCTCCGGAAAAAGAAAGAGGCGTCCTACCAAGTTGCAAAAAACGGTCACTGAGTTGCATCGGATTCCGAATACGTCTCTCGGAAAGCACTTTCCTATAATGTCAAAAAACAGGCACCGGCTCTGCCGAATCACAGTGCCCCGGTTACCGGCTGTCCCGTAACCAAATGGCCTGTCAACCCGGCAGGGTCGAAGCCTGTTGTTTATTGATTCATCCGCCGTTTAAGCCTGATTGTTCCCTTACGAGTCCTACTTTTTACAAAGCAACTCGATCCCACAGGAATGCTTTTGCAACTGCGATATGTGTACGGATTTCCTTTGGCAGCGGAACTACGCACGGTAAACCATATTTTGAAATAGCCAGGGATGTCCTTTCCTGTACTTCCTCAGGTGTAGTATTGATAAAGTCCGCAAGCGATTTATAGCCTGCTTTATAGTACAATGACGCGCGCGTTTGTTTTACGCCGGGCAGATAATACAGTTCAGTGTATGCTTGCTGTTCTGCGGGATCAGTTGTTACTTTTTTAATATCCCGGAATTTCTGCGGATTAGGATCATACAGTGTCAGAAATCTCCGAAGCAGGTGAACACATCCGGCATCAGTCAAACCGATTTCTGCAAAATCTGTATCCGTCAATGCTACTGCATCATTTTTGGTTTTGCAATGCACAGCATGTAAACCGGTCATCAATGCCTTTTTATATCGAAGCAAAGGATAATACCTTTCTGCCAGACACTCCTCATCCAGAAGAATTTCAATTGCATTGATGTTATAGTCAGTAGTCATGATTTCAGGCCTTTCGTTCGTTCGGATTGGGGCATTCGTTGATCCAGTGACAGATAGCTTTGGTGCGGTAAGGATGGATTAAGCGATGTAAAGATGGAGTGACAAGCTGAAATACCTTATTGCAGTACAATTTCATAATACAAATAGTCACCTGTATAAGCACTTTCTGTCACATTTGCTTTTCTATCGTACAGTTTAAAGCCTACCGACTCATAATTCTTCGGTGCGACTAAATTTGAATTCGTACATACAATAATCCGCTTCAAACCGGTATATGATTTGATTCTGTTCAAAGCTTCCGTTAATTGCCTGTGGCCATACCCATTACCCTTATATTTTTCTCGTATACCATTATGGCCGATTTCCACATAATCAGGTCGGTTTCTTGGATCCCATGTTACAAATCCAATCGGTTCACCATTCAGGCAAGTAATGAAACCGTATTTTTCAGCGATGTCCGGATTATCATAGAAGAAATCATCCGATTCTTTCCAATTTCCATCCCATATCTTTCTATTTCTCTTATCAAACATATAAGCATCCTGAAGTATATCGTACATTGTTCCCCTAGGAAACTCCGTTATTTTTTTAAATTCCAACATATATAATTAGTCTCCTTTACAACCGCACAACTTCTGATTTGTCTGCTGCGCTAAATAACACATTATCTACACAAGTATCCCTCAAAAAACTGTTCAACGAAATGAATTTTTTTCATGATCTCCTCATCAGAAAAATCGGAGCCTTCCTTTGCAACAATCCATTTGTCTTCAACATCGTTTGTTCTGTGATAAACAGCAATTACAATCCCATCAAACGTTTCAAGGGGGTTGTCCTGACCTATAATATACACATCCTGTTCGGAACCATCGCCGGCTATGATGTCTTCTATATAGCCATAATTGATCGAGTAAAAAATATCGTGATTTCTCGGATGATAGCTCCCCGCAGGTCTATCAACGATCACATGCACTTTTTTCCCGATAATGTCGGTATACTTCCCTTCAGTCACAATATTCCTCCGTTATCCCTCGTAGTCAGGGTTTGGACAGGTGAAGACCCACTGATATCCATAGGCATCCTTTACGACAGCACCCATACCGCTGTCATCGGGCTTTGGGTGAGGTGAAAGCGGCGCGATGACAGTTCCGCCTTCCAATAGGGTCTTTATGGCCTTCAATGCTTCCTCTTTGCTATCCATGTGAATCATCAGCCTTACGGCACTGCCATTGACAACCTCGAACG
>JAZUGQ010000049.1:0-19952 GCA_045641285.1 Lachnospiraceae bacterium | reverse complement strand
CTTCGGAACAGTGTTTAAGACCCTTATTGATTTACATAGCTCTCAAACACCGGACGACTGCAGCGCAATCTGCATCGCGTTTAAGACCCTTATTGATTTACATAGCTCTCAAACCTCAAATTTACACTTTCAGGTTCTCTCCGAGCTAAAAAGCACTGCGAATGCCCGTAAATCAATCTTTATTATTTACTATAACACACAAGTCATTATCAATAATAATACCATTTTCATATTCCGATAATTTTTTCTCTTTCCCTTCTATCAGTACTATCTGCACTTTTTCGTATAACAGCGTACAATACATTTCTTTTAATTCATTTTCTGAAATAAAATCAGTTAGATTAATAAAGCAAAATAAGGAAATTCCACAAATCTGATGCATCACCTTACAATAATAAACAATATAATCAGCCAACGATTCGTCTTCTGACGAAATACGAACATCATATAATTTCATCATACCCTGAATATCCATATCCATCTGATATTCCATATGGTATGGCAGATATTCCATGACTTTTTCCAAATATGAAATAATTGCAGAATTCACTATCATCGTATCTTCAACCATCTCAGTTTGCGCTACGGAATTTACATCCTGATAAATCTTGTTCAATACCTTTTTGTTATTACAATCTATCGCAAACGGATTAATAATTAATTCTGCGTTCTTGGCCAGAGACATCGTTTTTTCATCATACCATACCCATTCTCCGATATCCCCCTGTGTCTGTTTCCATAAATCCCGAACAAGTTCCCGCATCTTTTCCTTTGCTTCGATCTGCAATACCATTATTTTGTTTTCCTGTAATAGCATTTCTAAATTGAGCGGTGGGTAAGAAAGTGTCATAATATTATCAACCTTTCATCGGAGTCCAGAATACCATTCCTAATATCTCCGGTAATAAATTCCATCTTTGCGTATTGTTTCTCGGTTATCTTCAATAGTTGAACCAACCCTTCCGGCGGTTTATTTTTTTTAATATTTTCCGCCAAAGTATCCGCAACCGTTTGGTTTAAAACCAATTTACAATATACCGATTCCTGCATCATTAAAAAACCTGCTTTTACAAGATATTTGCGAAAATGGCGGTAATCTCTTCGGTTCTTTTCCGTCAACACCGGCAAATCAAAAAACACAATTAATCTCATATATCTATAACTCATATCGATAAAATTTAATCAGAGACATATCACAGTCATTTAAGGCGTCAAACACACTTCTGCAATATATCTTTATGGCATTCACAACATTTTCAGCTCGATCATCAATTTTTACTTCCTTTTGTAAAATTTTGAGAATTTCAACCTTTTCATCATGTTCGAATACATCCGGATTCATTTGCTTTACCTTCCCGTCAATCAACGGGCGAAAAGGTTCCATTAAGTCCGATCCCAAATTAAACTGATTGAACATATTGTCGTGAAACAACCCTATTTGCGTAATATATCCATTGGAAACAATTTCCCGGTTCACAAGCGATAAAATGATGCTGTATCCGTAATTCAATGCTGCATTAATACTGTTTTCCGCCGTTCTTGTAAAATCCATTCCAAACAAGGCATTAAAGTACACTTTTGCTGCATGACCTTCTCTGTTTGTAACATCTCCGAATTCCATTTCATTAATGTATCCATACAACATATCTGCTTCCGGCTTTTTCCATTTCACCAAGTGTTCTGCCTGTTTACGGATTTTCTCGGTAACAATTTCTGTCCAAACAGCCGCTTTTGTATCTTCCGACCATTCCATTTGTTTTCTGATTTTCGCAGATGTATCATGCGAACCATAATACGGAATCAGTTCCGATGAAGGATTTCTCTTTTCATCGCAAAATATTACCTTTATCTTCTTTTTTGACAATTCGCTTAATAATGCAGCCGTCAGGGACACGGCCGTGGATTCAATAATCACCATTGAAATCTCACTCATGTGAATCTTAATGGTGGATTCTTGCCTCACGACCATGTATCCCATCTGATAATCCAATTTTGCACTGTTTGAAATGACTACGGTTCTCCAACTCATACTGTTAACAGATTAATACGGTTTTCAAAAAGACCGGTTACGGATTGGTTAATTAACGAAATTTCATTTATAGTAGATATCACTTTTGAACTTAGCATTACTCCAGAATGACTAGATGCACCAATCAATCCTAAATCAATTCCGGGTATACTGCCAATGTGTGACCCCACTATTATTTGTTGCATTACATAACATTTGTCCGCAACAGACAATTCAACAAATTTCTCTCTTCCTTCTTTTAATTTGTCGTTTATCGGATTCGGACGTTTACAGAATATGCTTTCGCTATGCTTTTTACATATCTCATCATATAATTCAATTAATTCATTATCTTCTATTGAATCCCGGTCTTCCTTATCGATTTTCCTTATAATCTTTATTGCATTTTTTGAAACAATTAAGTTCGTTGCATTATATAATATCAGTTGATTTCCGGTCTTTCCTGATAAATATACATAATATCCGTTTATCCGTAATAAAGACTGATATTTTATTTTCTTTATTCGAACAGAAGGATTTTTCAACTGCAAATCTTCCGTACAATATTTGAGAAGACCTTCTTCGGAAGATTCAACTTCCGTTTTCTTATACAACGGAACGGTTTCAATCGTTCGAACACGCACGGTTTTCTTGCCTTTCTGAACATCATGCTCCACAAGGAAGAAATAAGCGTTTTTTGCCCCGGTAAATCCGCCGTATTTTTTCATGTCTTTCAGTTTTGTATCGGAACTCTTCAACGGAATATAGGTTTCTTCCTTTACTTCATCCGCAGAATACAGTGTTGCCTTGGTCAGTTCTCCCTTTTGTTCGAAATTCATTCGGGTCATTAACGGTATTCCCTTTTGAAGCATTCGCTTAACGGTAACGATAGAGCCTGTCTCTGTTAAAGCTTTCGTTTCTTTGTCTTTTTGAGGCGCAATCCACGCTGTTTCTCCGTTGCGTTCAACATTCGATTCGAACATTTTACCAAGATGATACTTGTTCTTCTCCGCATCCTTCCGATACTCATTTTCAAAGAAATTTCTCGGATTCTGCGTAAACTTAGTATCATATACATGACCCACAACAATATTCAAATACGCATCGTGTGCATGATGAAATTCATTAACGGAACGGCATTTCAAAAGGTCAAACACTTTTCTGAATTCCGATACATTTCCGGCCTTGGAATATACGATTTTAGTATCCGGAAGCATCTGTTTCAGCAAATCGGTCACACCCTTCGTTCCCTGCGCCGTTTCTACAAGCTGCCTTGCAACAAACTGTATCTGCTCCTCCTCCGTGAATGCGGTTTTTCTCGTTAATCGGAAATACTTCTCATCATTCATGAGTTTGTTCTTATGCAACGTATTCCACAGATTAAGAACCCTGGGATTATTTCGAATTTCCGAGCTCAGCGGAAATTCATTTGTTTTGTTGCTGTTTGCCGGCTTATTCACCAAGACCATGTTGTTTTCAAGATTATCGTCTTTTACAAATTGTCTCGGATAAATATGATCAATATCATAAATGTTATCCATGAACAGTTTATCCAAGTCAATCGGTTCTCCGGTGTACATATCGCGTCCCATTTGCTTAATGTACAAATACATTTTTTTGCTCTTCAGTCGTCCGCTGGCATTTTCCTGCTGTATCAACTCCTGCCAATCATGCATGTCATCATGAATGGGCTTATACAAAGCACTCAAAAGATCTGCACGGGATTCTTTTCTTCCCTCATCTCCCTTTTTCTCATCATTGCTTCTTGTCATTTCAACAAAAATAGTTTCCGGTGCACTTCCCTTAATGGACTCAATTTCTTTTATCACCTGCAGTGTCTGCCAAATCATTCGCTTTACCGGCGCGCTGAAATAATAATCATCCAAATCTTCTGCCGTAAACTCACACAGAGACTTGTTAATAGATTTCTTTTGTTCTTCCAAAGTATCTTTGAAAGTATATTCGTTGCTATAAATCAGTTCCATCATGTTTTTATTTGTTTCCCACATGGTCTGCAGCAACGAACAAACTTCACCTGTACGAATATCGCAGCCTTCCAGCTCCAAAAAGTCTCTGGAAAACTGAGCCCAGTCCTTAAACTTAAATCCGGAAATTTTCTTCCTCTGATCTTCATTAAGTTTATCTGCATATTTTTTGTTCAGAATTTCGCGAAATCTCTTCTTATCATCTCCGTAAATTGTCCCATCAAAAATAATCTGCTCCGCCAGCTTCTTAAAAGAGTCCCGCTTCATGTTTTCTGCACCGAACACTTCAACAAACTTTCCATATGAACTTAAATAATTGTTTACATCTTTTTTCTTATCAAGTCCGGAAATATCGGAATCAGTAACAGTATTGTCTTTTGTTCTTATAAATTCCAGAAGCTGTTTTGGGGTTACTCTCTTTCCCCGTTCGTATAATTCCGTAAAAATTTCCTGCTTTAACGAAACATCAATCGCTTCATTGCGGATTTTGATATTGTTTATTTCATTTAACACACAATACTTCTCATATAGCAAAGAGCTTTTGGGCATGACCTTTTTACCGGTCATATATGTGCATTCCTGAATCAGATTTCGGATAAATTCCTCCGATGTTTTCTCAATGTCTATTTTCTGTTCCAGGTTCCACGGGTAAACGGGACCATTCTCTCTTCGTACCGCCCATTTGTCCGCTTTTTGAGGCGCAACAGTGCCGATATAATACGGCATATGGAACGAAAACAGACTCACAATTCGTTGAGATACCGTTAATCCGGATTCGTCTTTTTCAAGCAAAAACGGCAAATACTTTTCTGCATTTTCCAGAATCTTAGCCAATTCCTTCTTATGTGCCTGATTCGGAATAACACCATTATTGGAAGTAAGCTGCTTCGGAAGAAATGTTCCGTTGTCGATGTCAGTAAGAATTTCCTTTACCTCGGAATCATTCTCATCTGCTTCATTAAGCAACGCTTTTATTTTTTTATAAAGATTCTCTTGATTCCGCTGCTCACCTTTTCCCACGCGACGATTTTTATTATTATGACTGTTAAAGGATTTCACATAAGCCGAATAAGTCCCTTCGGATCCGGCTTCAACCTCTCGGAACATTTTATCGTAATCATCCTTTGTACAGTATGTTGCGATTACATGCTTCAGTTTCTTCAAATCATCCCGATGCTTCTCATAAGACGCAACTCTGGCTTCCGATAAATACTGATAATCACCCATTATTTCGACAAACATACTGATGTCATACAATGACTTCATGACCTCAATTAATTCATATCTCTCTTCGCCCAACGCCCCTTTTATTTCATCAGCTTTATCATCGTAATCCGCCGCTGAAAAATTGATTTCCAATGATTTCTCATCTTCCGCTTCAAGATCCGCAAAAATCTTTTTCCCCTTTACTTTCAACCCACATAAGCAATCCAAAAGGGATTTTACAGTTTCTTTGTTTTCCTTATTCATGGTATCACTTAATAAATTATCAGCCAATTCTTCCTTTTTCTTTTTTCTGGATTTGCGCGAATCCCCCAAAACAGACTTCACCAAGTCCGCCGTAACAGATTCTTCGATTCGAATCCCGAAAATTTCCGTTACAAGCTGAACAAAACGATCCCAAAAGGAATCCATTGAAGTCATATCAACGTCTTCATTCAGTCCTTCATTCAAAAAATGTCCTCTGTGCTTAAACATGTTAATAACTGCCAGATAAACAAATCTGACATCATGCGGATTAGGATTTTTGATTAATTCTTTACGCAAATGAAAAATCGTCGGATAATCTCTGAAATAATCCGTGTCACGATAATTTTTATCATTAAAAATCACTGACTTACAGCGTACTTCTTCATCCTTATCTTCCAAAAAGTATTTGCTGTTTTCCAACCTTTCAAAAAATGAAGAATCCACTTCCCGGATTGCCTTGTTAAAGCAATTCTTGACATAACCGATACGTGCAACTTCCCGTTGTCTTCGTCTTCGGGAAATTCGATTTGTACGGCGCGCAACCGCCGTTTTTGCTTCTTCAAATTCACGAATTCCCCACATATCTTTTCCTTTTGCCCTAAGAAGCTTGTACTCATGATCGGTTACTGCCCACCCAATGGAAGACGTTCCCATATCCAGTCCCAAAAAATAACCTTCCTGATTCATTACATTTATCCTCCTATAAATTTTTTACTTGGTTTAAAAATGAATTTCACTTGACATATCCAAACCGAAATGCTAAGATATAAGTGATTTACATAGCGAGTGCAAATAAGGATTTATCCGAACTCGTCTTTTGACCTGCATTGTGCAGATAATTTAAGGCTTCTATGAAGTCTTTTTTTATTGCCTTTTACTAATTATATCACATCGCAAGTCCGTTAAATGGTACTTATCGTATTTTTTTCATTTTTTTCTAAATTTCACCAGACGCTTATGTAAATTCGCTTCTCAAAGCTACCGTCCAGACATACACCATTGTAGGTATTTTATTCTCGCAAAATCCGCCATACCAATCGCAGGCAGCGAATTTGTAGCGAATATTCGCTTTTGGGAGCGAATTTTCACTTTTGGCAGCGAATTTTCGCTTTTGGGTGCGAATATTCGGGTTGCAGGATATGCCGTCCTGAACGATTTCAAGGTTCTCCCCTTCCGAAGTACACAATTATTAATCAATTATACGTTATATTAAGATTTGGTGTCAATCTCTCTACCGACTGATTATAGGCGGGTATACGATAATGTCCGATTTCCCGTCGTATTTTCTAATTCTTTTTCCCTGAAAAATCCGGTTCCCAATTTATCGCCTAACCGACGACTTTCGCAACAACAAAAAAGGGCACTCGCCATGTGACGAATGCCCCTTCCAAACTATCATTTTACTTCTTACTGTTCCTCAGAATCAGCAACCTGAGGTACTTTCTTCTTGGAAGAAAGAATTCCAATGAAAGCCAACAGTGCGTTGATTGCTGCCCATACAGACCAAATAATTAGGTCGGAATAATTTCCGTATCCCGCAAAACCAATTACTGCCGTAAGCCCGTAAATAATGAAAACCGCAACATTTCCGCCTTTTCCCTCGGCCTTACGCGTTGCAATGGATACGATTCCTCCGACAAGCATAAGGATTCCACAAATAGAACCCACAGAGCCTGACGTTCCGCCGTTTTCTTCCAACGTATTCACTACACCTGCCGCACAAGACTGAACCTCAATTACAACGAACAAAATTATCGACAAAATACCTGCTACCAATTTCCATGTTTTCATAATAAATTACCTTCCTTTCTCAATATGCAAAAATAATCTTGCTGTCTGTCCAAAAATTGTCTTCATACTCAATTTCAATCACGGAAGCATTTTTCGGAACTTCAAACGCTACCGTTCCTTTTGCTTTTCTTCCTGCGGATAATGTGGCTGATAAAGCATCATCCATCATATAGCATGCGGCGCAGTTTGCTCCATCCGCATAACACTCAAAGGAGTAGAAGGAAATGCTGCGATCCGAATCGGATATGTTTTCAAACTCAAGTTCGATATAAATGAACTTGTTCCCTTCTGCCGGCTGAATAAACATATTGTCACTTACATATTCACTCGCCTTAAGATAGGATATTCTCCAGATCTTTGTTTCCACGATATCTCCTACATGGAATGCCTTTTCGCTTGCCGCATTTTTCTTTTCGCCGACAAATCCGCTGTCCTTATCTCCTTCAAAAATGAATTTGAATTTTGTATCCAAAAGCATATTTGGCTCATATTCGATTTCGATTTGTTTTGCGTTAACGGGAACCTCAAAATAAACCGCACCTTCTCCGGTTCTTCCGTTTGACAACGTCAGCGAAATATCGTCATCGAAGTATTGGGAGGAACAATCATACCCATCTGCAAAACACTTAAACGAAAAACTAGTTACAGATTGATCGGAACCGGACTGGTTATCCGCAAAGAAGTATAATCGAATATATTTCTTTCCCTCTGCCGGCTGAATAAACATATTGTCGCTTGTGTAGTTAGCGCTGCTGACGTACGTAAGTTTTAATCCCTTGTAATCCAATGTGTCGCCAACCCGATATTCCGAGAGCGTATTCCCCTTGGAATTATCACTTGATGAATTCCCCTTTTCGGACGAGGAATCTCCTACTTCACCGACTTTTTTTGCAGATGAATCACCTGAGTCTCCACTTCCCAATGCAATGGCTGCGAAAAATACCATGCACAAGAGGAATCCAAAAATTTTCTTTCCTTTCATCATTTCGCATCTTCCTCCTTGTAGTTTTTTATAATAATTACTCCTGCCACAGCTCCTCCACACTCAATAATAATATCCAAAAAATCGAATGTTCCCATTGAAACTCCGAGTAATTGGAGCACTTCCAACAACGCACCCAACAATGTTGCACCACAGATACTCCAAATGCCGGCATGAGCATTATTTTCAATGAACAGATAAATCATACTTGCCAGGGCATAGGCCCAAAGCAAATCAAAAAAATAATTTCGAAAAATTTGTAACGGTTTCGCCAAAGCCCCGGACACCTTCACATGCATATTGATATTGGTAACCGAATCGATTTTCTTCACAAATATCACGTCAGGGCAAAACAAATAATATAACAATCCCCCGACAGCCAATGGTAAAACGACACAAACCGCAATTCTTCCGATATTTTTCCTCACACCATTTTCACCTATTCCTGCATCCCGCTGGATCGAAGTATTTCCATTCCGTTTTTCTTCAGATATTCGTTTACATCCAGTATCGTTCCGGGCCTCTCGTTAAAGCAAATCATCAGCAGCGCGTCGCGCGGAATCTTTGCATACAATTCCGGCAATTTATACATCCGAAGCGCTTTCTGCGTCTCATCCAGGGTCAGTTCCGCGGCATAACAGATTCGCAAAATGACATCCCGTTGTTTCGTATGCTTCTCTTCCGACAGGAGCTTGTAGCCGTAGCGCTCCGAAATATCCGCAGACAGGAACACCTCCTGCTGGGTCTTGCCTTTTGCCAAAAGGAGATTTTTCATGTAATACGAGAACTCCTTGTCGGTCTGATGCATAAACCCTTTATTTTCATTCAAAAAATCCTGCGCATCGGAAATGTGAGTTTTTCTCAAGATATCTTCCAGCTCGGTTGTATTTTTTTCTATCATTTTGTTTCTCCTTTTGGTATAATGAAATCACCACAGCGGTGAGGTACTTCTGAAATGAATATTGAAACTCGGCTGAAGCTCTCTTTTTATCAAGAGATTGCGTCAATCAATGAATCGCATCGTATTTTTTTGGTCCAGCATCGCGAAACCAAAAAAATCTTTGTTAAGAAAATTCTGACAACATACAACTTATCCGTTTACCAATCGCTTATGGAGCATCCGATTCCCGGCTTGCCTCATTTATACCTCTTGCATGAAGAGAACGGCGAATTGACCATAATCGAGGAATACATTTCCGGCGATACAATCGAAGAACTGCTAACAAAAAACGGTGCCATGCAGGAAAACCTGGTTGTCAAATACATATCCGAGTTATGCGACATTTTAACAACGATGCACAATCGAAAGCCTGCCATCATTCATCGGGATATCAAGCCGTCCAACGTTATCATCGCACCCAACGGTCGTGTTTATCTGCTTGACCTGAATGCGGCCAGGGAAAACATCAGCAAAGACGAAGACACCGTCCTTTTGGGAACCAAAGGCTATGCGGCTCCCGAGCAATACGGTTTTGGCTCCTCTTCGATCAGAACCGACATCTATGCTCTGGGAATGCTCATGAACACCATGCTGTGGGGAGATTTCAAACGCGATGTCTTCCCGCATTCCAATCTTTCATCCGTAATACACAATTGCATTCAGCTGAATCCCGAAAACCGGTATCTGATGGTGTCACAGGTAAAGGATGCTTTCCACAAATCTCAGGAAGTACCGGAAGCGCCCCGGAAAGCATGGCTGAGGTTTCTTCCTCCCGGATTTCGCACCAACAACCCGTCTCACATGCTTATCGCCGCTGTTGTATATTTGATTATTATCTGCTTATGCTGTGTTCTTGAGGTGGAAGGTGTCCATGGAGAAGCACTGATTTTCGAGAGATTTCTGTGTTTCACAATGTTTTTCTCGATCATCGCGTGTGCATTTAACTACCTGAACATACAGCGTTTGATGCCGTTATGCAGCCATCCGAAAAGACTCGTAAGAATCCTGGGAATTTTCCTGCTGACAATCTGTGTATTGACAATTCAACTGATCATCCTGTACTATGCCGAAACCGTTGTCTTTAAGTAGATTATAACTCATTACAAAATAAACCGTTACCACCGTAGCGGTGGTAATTTGAAAATGTCGGATTTTCCGTCGATTTCCAAAATGTTTTTACTACTTTCCAGTAGTTTTTAAGTACTTTTACTACTTTCCGGCTTTTTTCAAATGATGTTTCTGCTCCTCCGGGGGATTCTCACAAAAAAAAGAAAGCCGCACACTTTGAGAAAGACCATTCGGTCCTTCAAATTGTACGACTTTCCATATCAATTAATTTTCCGACAACTCACAAAATTGTCCGGTATCTGCCTGGCTGATTCGTTCCGGCAAGCCCGCACGCCCGGACATTCCCCGGCAGTTCCGGTATTACTTCAATTTCTGCTGTTTCATCCAAAAACTCATAATGAAACTGTGCGGCATGATTTTACTGAGAAGCGCCTGCGATCTGGCCACAAAGCCGAATTTGCTGACGTCGCGGCCCCGCTTGACATCTCGCCAGGCACGTTCAACAATTTGCTCCGGCTCGTACATGGCGGCATATTTTTTGACAACAGGCTCGCGATCCGTGCGAACGGCGCGATTGAAAAATTCGGTTTTGGTCCAGAACGGACACACCGCCGTCACACCGATTCCGCGCGATTTCAATTCCCGATTCAGGCCGCGGCTGTAATACAGGACAAATGCCTTCGACGCCGCATACACATTGATATACGGAACCGGCTGAAGCGCCGCAACAGACGCAATATTTATGATTTTGCTGCCGTTCGACATATACGGAATCGTGCTTTGGCACATCGCCTGAATTGCCTGACAATTCAAATCCACCATGTTCCAATTGTCCTCCAGCGCGGTTTCCGTTGTGCCTTCAAATTTACCGAATCCGCCTGCGTTAACCAACAGCCGCACATCCGGCTGCTCTTCCCGGAGCATCTCCTGCAGCTCCTGAAATTTGCTGCGGTCCGTCAAATCCATTGCAACCGGTCGCAGCGGACATGCCGTTTTCAGCTCCGTCAGCCGGTCCAAACGTCTCGCAATAACCCAGATTTCATCCGGCATTTCTCCAAATGATTCTATTGTTTCGACAAATTGTTTGCCGATGCCGCTCGAGGCACCGGTAATAATTGCTATTTTCTTCATGAGTAAACCTCCGTTCAATTATCGTATTAATGTAAATATTAGGTATTCGAATTACCGTTTCCCCGGCTTCCCGCCCCCGCGATCGGCCGCCGATGTCCCGAATTTGACCGGACACGGTAATTTGCCCTTATTGTATCATAAATCAGCAGAATTTTCAGAATTCCGCAGCGATTTAATCAAAATTTTACGTCCGTCCCGGCATTTCACCTGTTCCGTTCGATTGAAAAAAACTTTTCCGATGAAACATGACCGTCCATACCATATCTCAGGAAAAAACATCATAAATTTATATTGTTTTTGTGACAAACATTATTGACAATCGTTCTGCATTGTGTTATGCTGAATAGACAGACCAAAATGTCTGACAATTAATTATTTAGGAAGGGATTTTATGGAACATTTAAATGAATCCGGCAATTTTGACATGTTCAAACCGGAAAACAAACCGCAGCCGATGACACCTCTCATGTACCGTACGACCGCTCCGGAAACTCCGGACAGCGATAAGATGTTTCTTCTCAATCTGAGGGCCGGTATCAACAATTTAAAAAAGATGTATCTCTGCTCCGCCTTTCACTATATTTGCATGGTCGGATTTGTAATGACTTTTTTCATTCTCCTTTTCTCGGGGCTGACAAATAATCATTTTTCCTTTATTGCTGAATCGGCACTGTTTTCCGGTGCTACAATCATCATTTTTTTGGCCAATTACGCTCTCGGACTCGCCATGCTGGTTACTGCAGTCATCGGGATTGATTCCTGTGAAAAAGCCTCTTCGACGTTCGCCTCGATAAAGTTCATTTACTTTGCACAGCTTATCACATCGGCGCTTTCTTTTATCGCCATTGAGGGATTGAAAATGACCGGACTTTCCCTTTTTCTGCTAATGCTTTCCACGATTCTGATCATCGCATATACCATAAAGCTGATTCAGAAATTACTCCTGTGTTTTGAGGTCCTGGATGAAGATTCCGAAATCCCTTCGGACGCTCCGCGGATGATATCGAACACCTTACGGAAATTTGTAATTTTCGCTGTCGGCAGCATCCTTCTTTGTGTTGCCGGCGTTATATCCATTTACGTAAAGCTCAGAAATGTTTCGAATGCCTCGCCCGGTGATTTCAGAGATGGTATATCATCCATTTACTTATGGATCAAAAATGATGTCGATATGGTAATAACGTCGTTAAATATCGGCCTTGTGGTAATCGCAATCGGTTTTTTGCTCTTTGCCGTAGCGTGCTTTATTGTATCTTCCATGTTCCGCAAACTGGAAAATATATTACCGAAAAGCGCATAACATTACAAAAATTTATCATTAAATTGCAAAATTTTTTGTAAATGGTGTTTACTTTGTGTTCTTGTTATGCTATATTTATCTTACAGTTCGAAAAAAACTTTCGACTGATAATAATTATTTACCGGGAGGAATTGAGTTATGCCAAACAATCAAAGAAACATCGCAACCTGCATCATTTTGTCTTTCGTAACCTGTGGTATATACGGTATTTACTGGTATTACTGTTCTGCCCAGGACATGAACTATTACTCCAACGGAAGAACCGCAACCGGCGGTTCCCTGATTCTGTTGTCCATTATTACCTGCGGAATTTACATGCTGTACTGGTTTTATATCGTAGGATGTGAGATTGATGATATTAAACGCAATGCCGGCATGTATGGCTCAAACAACACCGGTATAGTGTATCTTCTTCTGTCAATCTTCGGTCTTTCCATCGTCAGTATGGCGCTTATGCAAACGGAACTGAACAATTTTGCATCACCGAATAACGGACGGCCGATGTATTGATTTTCAACTATTTTAAAAAAAGGAATGATTATGAAACAACGGGCGCTGAAGGTCATAAAAATCGCACTTTTTCTGATTGCCATCGGCTTGGCTTATGCGATTTTTATACACTTTACCGGTCTTGGAATTCCCTGCGTATTTCGCAAAATTACCGGTCTGAAGTGCCCCGGCTGCGGTGTTACACACATGTGTACGGCATTGCTGAGGTTTGATTTTCGCGCAGCATTTGACGCAAATCCGGTGGTTTTATGCCTTCTTCCCGTTTTGTTTCCTCTTCTTATCGTTCAAATCGTCAAATATATTAGGACCGGCAGTCGCAAAACGACGCCGGTCCAAAATTGTATCATAATTGGTGCAATTGTCATTCTTTTAATTTTCGGAATTGTCAGAAATTTCTAATAAACTCTACACCGATATCTCCGGAAACCGTCTTAAAATATATCTTCTGCGGCTCCATGATACTGTCCTGACGATTGAAATTCTGTGCAGGGATATTAATGTCGCCGGTAACCGTATTGGTTTCGATCAGATAATCCTCCGCAACACCGCGAAGCTTCAGCAAAATATCTCCGGATACCGTCTCGGTCCTCATTGCGGATACCGTACCGTTGTTCAGATTCACGTCACCGCTCGTTGTATGAATCCTGACCTCACCCAGCTCCGCCTCCGACAGTCTGGCGTCTCCCGAAATGGTCTTCAGCATCATCGTCTCGGTGCCGCTCCATTGTCTGATCGAGCAATCACCGGAAACGGTCTGTATTGCCACTTTACAGTCGGCCTGAACCGCAGTCATCAGAACATCTCCGCTTGTTGTGTGAATTTCCAGACCGTTCTGATTGTCATTGTCAGCGCAATTCAGCGAAAATTCGCTGTTTTTAATGTAAACATCACCGCTCAGCATATTGAAATTGACTTTGCTGTTTACCGCCTGAAACCGTTCCATCGAAATATTCCCGCTCATGCCCTGTAAAGACATCCGGGAGTCCGTAATCGTGAGATCTGCCACGGTACAGTCGGAGCCACGAAGCTTTGCGTTGATTTCCCCGTGATACACTGTCGGAATCTCCACCGTCACCTGTACATCCCCATCGAATTCATTCGCCACGAAAAAGTCCTTCATAAGCTGTGTAAGGCTTTTTTTCACACCTTCTTTTGAAATGCCGCGATTTTTCTGAATAAACAGACAATGGTTCTCAATATAAGCAACAAACAAATCCGTCTTCGTGTTTGGTTCACCGTTCCGACTTATGCGAATATTGTTGTCATACGATTCTCGAAAATGAACCTCATAATTCTTCAAATCGATGTTAATTTGCTGAATCGTGTTCGCATCAACAGAAAATACATCGGAAAAACAAATCTTTTCCCCATCGCCCGCTTCAGCGGCGCTCGAGCCCTGATTATTGCGCTTCCCGTAATAAACGGTGCCGTCGTACCCATACCCGTAAAAATCAGAATCGTCAGAACCGTTGGCATCGGAACCGTTTGCGTCAGAACCGTTTGCGTCGGAACCGTTGTCGTCAGCCGTAACTGTCACACGGATGCTTTCATCTCCGTCGTCTGCTGCAGCCTCACGGTTGCTTTCATCGCCGTCTGTAATCGTCACATGGATGCTTTCGTCTGCCGCGAAGAAATCCGGCATTTCCGACTTCATCCTGTTGAACAAATCATTGACGTCCCCCATGCTGGCGATGGCCTCTTCTTCGCTCATGCCGTCATCCATTCTGTCATAAATACTTTCGCAGAAGTATTCCACGCATTTTTCAGCTTCTTCAGGGGAACAACTCTGCAAGCTGTCGTTCAATTTGGTAATAAACTCATCTTTGTTCATGCAATTTCATCTCTCCTTCTATAAATTCGTAAATACTCATCATTGATTGCCACTCATTCAAAAAGTCTTTGATTTTTTGCTGTCCTTCCGGCGTTAACCGATAATATTTTCGCAGCCGTCCGTTGTGTTCCGCCGAAAAAACCGTCAGATTTCCCGCCGCTTCCTGCCGCCTCAAAATCGGATACAGCGTCGATTCCGAGATTTCCATAAACGGCTGCAAATCCTTTACAATCTTATATCCGTAGGAATCTTCCCGAAGCAGCGCACTCAATACGCAAATGTCGAGAATTCCCCGTTTTAACTGGTTGTCCAACAAGCTACCTCCTTTCGTTTTTCAAAATGCATATGCTTTTTTGCTTTTAATGTCATATATATCATCTATTTTTGTTGTTTTACTATATTATGCAACGCACAGTATTATATGTCAAGCAGTATTTTTAAATTTTCTAATTTTTTTGTTTTTTGAAAATTCACTACAGGAAAACATGTTGCTTGCGACATGCTGCGCCGCTTTTGCGTCGCGTTAGCGACAAAATACCGCTGTAAAAGCGTGCACATCCTCAAGGAGCGTTTTTTGCATTATAGGACGCAATTTCCTATAATGTAAAAAGAGCGTACGGAAAAATGAAGCCTCATTTTCCCATACGCTCTTCTGCATTCTATGTTGATTCCGATTGCGTTTGCAAACACTTTTGAATAATTTGCTTTTTGCGAACAATTTCGAATTTACTGTGTTTGCAAACAATTTTGAATGTTTTGCTTTTTGCGAACAATTTCGAATTTGCTGCTGTCCCTTACGATTTTGAGTACGCTGCTTTCGCGGACAACCCGGAAATTCTTCCCAGGGCTCCGGTCAACGCGTTGATAGTATCGGTTGGCGCATCCAGCGCAACCGAAATGATACTGATCCCCTTTTCGCGGTACGGTATGCCCATTCTTCCGATGATATACCGCCCGTAATCGTGCAAAATACTGTTCAGTTTTTCGACAGCTTCCGTATTTTCAACAATAATACTGATTACCGCAACCCTTGTTTCCATATTGTACCTCATATACTGTCAAATTGTATTTCCATATTTCTGTTTCCGATTGAACAAACCGATATTATTTTGTGATTCTATTCTATATCGTTTGATTCGTCAAGAGCGTCAGGCATTTTTCCCGACTCCGGAAGCACCCCAGATACCCCATCCGGCCCGGGAAGTGCAACCGCTAACTCATCCGTAGCGTACTTCTCAAGCTCCGGTTTTTCAACTTTAAACAGCAGGATATAGTTTATCAGCAAATTCAAAACCAAAGATGCTATCAAGGTCGCTATTTCATCGCGCTTTTCCTGATTGTGCAAATCCTGCAACAGTTTTTCTCTTTCCTGCTTCCGAGCGGCCGCTTCTTCCTCGGAAAGAAGAAAATCAAGGGAAAATACACTGTCCAGTTTGATTTCATTTTCTATATCCGCATAGTGATCTTTAATCTCATTTTTTATATCTTTTCTCTGAAGTAAAACGCACAAAACGGATATGATAACCAAGCAGATTGCCAAAATCTTAATAACTTTCGGAATCAGATTCTTAGTCATGGTACACTTCTTAAAAACGGATTTGGTACTGAATTTCCAAACGAATATCGTCGCTACAGCGGTTACAGCTATCTTTATTACAAGTTCTGCCCAGATTAGAATAACGGAGTCTTTCGGTAGTATTAATGCCGGGATAACGAACAACAATGCGCCACAAAGAATAAAGAGAATATAAAAAGGAATTTGCCATAAAATATACTCTCCAATCAGCTGGTAACTTGCCGACCCCGCAGTAAGTACTTTCTTTTCCGTAACTTCTTTTGACATAATTTTTCCTCCGTAGTTTATTATAATTCATAATGAATTTTCGTTGAGAAATCGCCGTCACGGATTACCAAATTCCGCTCCCGGGCTGCAAAAGCGACAACTCACGCTCGCATTTTATAATTATAATATATTTTACACGTAATGTCAAATAATCACGATGAAAACTAATCGTAAATTTTACTTGTCGTAAATTGTCGAAAAATTCTAAAAAAACTTTTTAAAAAAATATTTCAAAAATTGTCAAAAAAAAATAAATTGTTTTTCCGAATTGTCAATTATATGTCAGGATATATAAAGAACGGTCAGACGGTTCGGAAAGGGAGGCAGAAGCGGCAACAAAAAAGGACTTTGAAGAGCTTTACCGGAAGCATTATACGACAGTGTATTACACTGCATTGCAGCTGATGGGCGAACCAAGCGACACGGAAGATATGACGCAGGAAGCCTTTATTACCGCATTTATGAAGTATGGAGAGCTGAAAGAGGCCGATTCGTTCGGCGCCTGGTTGAAACGAATCGTTACTATTCGCTCATGATATGAGAAAATTGCAAATATTCACTCATGAAATGTGAGAAACTTTACCTTCCCTTATTTCTGTGCATTTTTGATTAAGGCATTTTTGAAAAATTTGGAATAAAAAAACCGGAAGCCCTGTAAAATGAGGCTTCCGGCTACGCACGCACGGGGACTCGAACCCTGAATTGACCCTTAGGAGGGGCCTGTTATATCCCTTTAACTATGCATGCAAAACACTATGAGACGGTTGCCTGCAATCTAATACCGGAGGACGGCACTTCAAATTGACAAGCAATTCGCAGCGAAACAACCATTTACGATTATACCCGTTTTTTATCCAATGTTCAAGACCCGAACACATGTTGTGCCTCGCCGGCAAACAATTCATTGGCCTGAAAATGCCTTCAATTCCGAACACTCATTGTGCCTCGTCGGCAAACAATTCATTTGATTAAATAATTCCTTCAAATTCAACTTCTCCCTGAAGCCAGACAACCCCGCGGAACCGTCTTCCCACCTCAGGCACGCCAATCAGATCCTTCTCATTAACGGCAACACGAATCGTAATTCCGTTGCACAGAACCGTCAAAATGCAAATCTGCTCGCCGGAATAAGAATTCACAGACCAGCTGTACTCCGTGATGCAGCCGAAAATCTTGTAAATCTCGCTTTCCAGGCCGTACGGAATAAATGAGGTCTCCACGATAGAAAAGATATCTTCTTTCATGATTCTCTTACGAACGCGGGTGAACTGCTCAACCTCACGCAACGTCAACTGCTCCGTAGCAAGCGGATCTCCGTTTCTGGCTGCGTAGACAAGCGACTTTTCCTTATCCAGATTCTCATCGAGCTTCTCGCAATATTCTTTCGTGGAAGATGTCGGCATGATAATGGTTCCCGACTGGGCGAGTGCCGTCAACGCAACCGGGAATTTGAAATCCATCAATTGATCTTCCGAATACATCAAATAGTCTGCACAATTCTGCAAATAAAACACAATCGAGCTGGAAAATCGAAAATCATCAAATAACACAACAAACGAATCCGACTCCGCCTTTTTTGCAATTGTAATGTCTTCCGAGTTTCCAAAGGAAAGAGAAGTCAAATATGGAAAATAGTTGTCAAAATAAAATTTGTCGTTCTCATCAATCTGACCACGAACTCCAACGCCGAATCCACCACCCAAATCACAAAAATACTCCGCAAATTGAAGATCTCCCTTCTTGGAAAGGGAAATTTGCTTTCGTTTTCGTGAATAACTCGTTACGTAATGTATCAACGTATCTTCTTTTTCTTTTGTATCAACACTTGAAAGGCCTATACTTCTAAGATAGCTATGCATTTATTACTCCATTTTTAACAAATAACATGTTATAACACGCATCTGAAACAGGATTTTTCTCCGGTATCTGTAACGTTCTATATATATTGCAGGTATTATCTTGCGTTATATAATGCGTTATATTGTATATACATACAAATTGGTTTTTTCTCGTTTTTACCATCTTTGGTTTACAAAAATGACTGAATTAATCCTTTAGTTCGCGTGCTTAAAAATTGATCTCATCGATGACGGAATTGGTTCACTCAAAAATTTATCTCTTTGATGAAAATAAACTCTCACCCGTAATTTGATTTCGTCGATGAAGAGCAAATTCATTTCAATTATTTGGAACGAACGGCATCTCTCATAGACATTGCTTCATCCAAAACTTCCTTTTCTTCATCAGACAAAATTACGAAGGTATTTCCCTTGATAACTTCCTTCATATAAGTGTAACAGTTTTCGCTGTTGTGCATACTGGTCATGATGAATCCGTCATTATCATCATTTAGCAGGCATAAGCTATAACTCAGCTTGCCGCCCATCTCTACGAATGCATCATATCGTTTTACTGCAATCTTCTTAAATGATGTGTCCTTCGCATCTTCAAGCAGTTTGACTCTGCTCACAATATCTGAAATTTGATTTTTGTTGGAATCAATTTCCCGAAACCGGGAAAGGATTCTCTCTTCCAGACTTTTGCCGTTCGCGCCCTTCATAAACTTCTTATACTTTGCTGCCAAACGATTATACTTCATAATCATTACAAGACAAACAACGATAAGAATTATCATGACGATCAAAATAATATATACGAGTATTTCAATATCAATACCCAAAAAATCGAGCATGGTTCCTCCCTATTCCACATTATGCTGCCGGTACTGCCAATGCTGCCGGTACTGCCCGACGCTGCCGGTACTGCCCGATGCTGCCGGTACTTCCCGATGCTGCCGGTACTTCCCGATGCTGCCGACATTGTACTGTCAATTCTACCGGTATTATACGGTCCCGGTATTATGCGGTCCCGGTATTATGCGGTCCCGGTATTATTCTGTCCCGACATTGTTCTGTCGATTCTGTTTTCTAATTTCTTGTTTCCTTATCTACTTATCCTATAATTCTTTTAGTTTTTCTAATGTTCCCTGCAATTACTAATTTGCTCCGAGCAGTTCCATCAATCGTTCAAATTCATGCAGTGAAAAGAACGAAATCTCAATTTTGCCTTTCTTTGCTTCTTTTCTTCCAATGC
>JAZUGQ010000048.1:0-29554 GCA_045641285.1 Lachnospiraceae bacterium | reverse complement strand
GTTCCCGGTACTCCGGTCGGCTTCGGTGCCGGCGTCGTTCCCGGCTCTCCGGTCGGCTCCGGCTCTCCGGTCGGCTCCGGTACTCCGGTCGGCTCCGGTTCTCCGGTCGGTTCCGGTTCTCCGGTCGGTTCCGGCTCGTCGGTCGGCTCCGGTGTATCGGTCGGTTCCGATGTCGGCGTCGGATTCGTAACGTCCGGCTGGCCTATTTCCGTCGGTGTTGGCGACGTCGTCTGAGTTGTATTCCGATCGGGCTCTTTGCTATTGTCACGGGTCAGGAAATAAATTCCCGTACCGAGACCGGCAGTGCAAAGCAGTACAATCAGAATAATCGTGATTCGTTTTTTCCATTCACTACTCATCACATGTCCTCCTATTCCTTGATATGGTTTGTGGTTTGTTCTCCGTCCCGAAAAAATGCTCTGAAAGCGTTTCCGCCCTGCCCTTCGTGGCAACATTTTCCCGGCTCGGACAACGATAAAAATGTTCTCATGTCAACGTGCTTCTTCCCCTATTCTGATCACATAAATCGACATTATCCCATGATTACATAGACTTTATCATTGCATTTGTTGCAATAGTGTTGCATATTTCGTCGTTTTTCCGCTTCTTTTGGAGAATTATCGAACTTATTTGCCGTGTTTTTTTGCAAATCGTTTCTTTTTTCATTTGTATTTCCGCCGTCTTGTGGTAAACTGAAATCGCACGTTCATTCGTCCCCGGGACCGGTTTCCGAACCGTCCCGGAATTTCCTTTTTGAAAATGAGGATTACCATGAAGAAACTACTTGCTTACCTCGCGGCGACAGCCGTTCTGCTTGCCCTGTGCATACCCCGTGTTCCTGCCCTCCGGGCGGCGGAAATGACATGCACGGACACCGATATTCAGGCCGTATTGCAGGCGGAAGCCGATTGCTCCGGGGTTTCGACCGTTCAGGGTTTTCTGGACACCTGCCTGACGGACCACGAAAGCATTTCCGCAGAATGGTTTGCACTGGCGCTCAGCCGATACGGTTCCTATGATTTTACCGCCTATGCCGAATCGCTTCGGCAATTTCTTGCGGCCGCGTCCGACAGTCCGGCCGCAACCCGCTTAAAATATGCTCTGGTACAGCTTTCCCTCGGACAAATGCCGGACCTCGACGGCCTGCTGAGCGAAGACGCGCTTCAGAAGGGACTGATGACTCTTGTCTTCGGCCTTCATATCGAAACCAATCTCCCGGTCCCTGCTGCAAACGCCGCTGCCGCAGGCACGGAATCTCAGGTCAATGGCGACCCGACCGCTGCCGCAGGCACGGATTCTCAGGTCATATACCGATCGGCACACACAATCCAAATGCTGCTTGCCGATTTGCGAAATGCCCAACTCCCGGACGGCGGCTGGGCAATTGTCGGTCAGACCGGGGATGTCGATGTCACCGCCATGGTTCTCCAGGCGCTGGCTCCGTACCTCGCACAGCCCGACGTACAGGCAGCCGTAGATGCCGGTCTGACATTTCTCTCCGGGCAAATGTCTGCCGACGGAACCTATGCAAGCTTCGGCGTTTCCAGCTGCGAAAGTACCGCTCAGGTGCTTCTCGCGCTGTCTTCCCTGAATATCGACGCCGCAGAGGATTCCCGTTTCCGTTCGCAGGAAGCGACCCTGTTTGACGGCCTGAACACATTCCGAACCGCCGACGGTCTCTACTGTCATACCGTCGGAAGCCCTTCCTCGGATACCGCAACGGCTCAGGTTCTCTGTGCACTGGTCGCGTACCATCGATTTTCAAACGGACAGACACCGTTCTTTGTCTTTCCCCTGCAGGACGTTCCCCCGAACGTTCCCGCACCGACCAACGCTCCCGACGCAGTCTCACCCACACCGTCCGGCAATTCGGACCCCGACCAATCCGGTGCAAACAGCGATGCGGACTCCGGCAAATCCGGGGCTACCGGCACTTCCGACTCCTTCTCCATCGGCCCCTATTCGGGTGCCATGCTGATTACGGCAGCCGTCATTGCCCTCATTTTTCTGCTGTTCGGAATTTCTTCGCTGGTTCGCAGCAAAGGACGGTTCCGGGGGATGGCAATCTCCCTGATTGCCGCAGTCATTTGCATCGCGCTGCTTCCGTTTCTCTTTCCGGAATCCGCCGACGAACGCAGGGAACGGCTCCGGACGACGGAAGGTGCGGAGCTCGGCCGGGTCACGCTCTCCGTCACCTGCCAAAGTGTCGCCGGGCGTTCCGAAGACTGTCCCGCAGACGGAATTCTTCTTGCGGAGACCGACGTCGCGCTCTATGAAAACGATACCGTCTTCCGCCTTACCGAACGTCTTCTCGCCGCCGAAAACATCCCCCTCACCGTAACCGGCCGGGGCAAAACGGTGTATGTCAGGGGCATCGGCCCGCTGATGGAATTTGACTTCGGCGACCTGTCCGGCTGGAAGCTGCGCATCAACGGAACCGATGCATCGGTCGGCAGCGGAGCCGTCATCCCCGCCGACGGAGACCGAATCGAATGGTATTATGTCACGGAGCCGTAAATTCCGTTCGATGCGAATTTACGCAGACCCCTTCACAATCGAAACAAACTGTCGTATAACAGACAGTAGCGGATAAATGAGCTTCTCATTCCGGCGAATTGCGATCATCACGGCATTTCGCATCGATGAAAATACAACACGGAGGATACTCTTATGAAAACATGGCCCGGTTATGAACACGGCGTCAATTTCGGCGGCTGGCTTTCCCAGTGCCCGCATACGACGGAGCATTACGATACCTTTATTACCGAGAAGGATTTCGAAACGGTTCGGAGCTGGAAACTCGACCACATCCGAATCCCTGTCGATTACGAACTGATAGAGGACCGGGACGGCAATTTCCGGGAAGACGGCTTTGAGTATATCGGGTTTGCAATCCGCATGTGCCGCCGGTACGGACTCAACATGATCCTGGATTTGCATAAAACACCCGGCTACTCCTTCGACCCTTTTCACGGAGAGCTCGGTTTTTTTGAAGACACCCGCTATCAGGAGCATTTCTACGATATTTGGACCGAATTTGCCAAACGCTTCGGACAGAATTCCGATATGCTTGCGTTCGAGCTGCTGAACGAAGTCACCCGAAAAGAATACAACGAAACGTGGCTGCGCGTATCCGAAACGTGCATTCGCCGGATTCGCGGCATTTCCCCCGACATTACCATTCTCGTCGGCGGATATTACAACAACAGCCTGGAGGCAATACGGGATTTGGCGATGCCGTATGATGACCGGATTGTGTATAATTTTCACTGCTACGATCCGCTTTTGTTCACGCACCAGGGCGCACCGTGGATTTCGTCCATGGATCATGATTTCCGCTGCCCGTTCCGGATGTCGTATCGCCAATACAGCGAAATGAGCAGGCAAATGCTGAATCAGCCCTACGTTTCCTTCCGGCGTTTCGGCAATCCCGATGAAATGCCCGGACCCCGCTTCTTTGAAATTCTGATGCAGGATGCCATCGACGTTGCCGAAGAGCGGAATGTTCCTCTGTACTGCGGCGAATACGGGGTAATCGACCGTGTTGCGCCGAAGGATGCACTGGACTGGTATCGTGATTTTCACACCGTGCTGGACCGGTATCACATCGGTTCCGCCGCATGGAGCTATAAACGCATGGATTTCGGCATCGTTGACGAACGCATGGATGAGGTTCGCGACGAACTGCTCCGCATCCTGCGCGGCGAAGAAAATGAACCGAACCGGCAGTAATGCTTTGAAACCCGGCTCCGAACCTCGGCCGCCCGTATCGGTACCGGAATAGAGAACGCATCCTCGCGGAGCGTTTTTTACATGATAGGACTCCATTTCCTATAATGCAAAAAATACCCCCGGCTTGATTCCTGAGGTGACCCCTCATCCGATATCAAACCGGGGGATTTATTACATCCTGCTTTTTTCCGCCAATCGTTACCGCCTCGCTTCAACCGCAACCGGCCGGAGACGATTCTTTCATTGTTTCGCTCTTTTCTCTCGCTTTCCAAACGCATCTCACGACCTCCATAATCTCCAAGTGCGTCACAAGAATTATGATTCGGCCTTCGGCTTTCGCCCGCTCTCCTCTACGGATTCCAGCTTGAATCCGTCTTCCGTAACATGCAGAGCAATCCGGTGAGGAACCCCTTTTGCCGCTATGTATTTCGAAAGATAAATCGTCCGCATATCTTCATCAATTTCATACAATTGAGAATCAATTCTTCCGTAGAACTCCTTCAAAGCCTTAAAGGAATGCATTCCGGCAGTTTTCCCCCAAGAATATGAAATCGTTTCCGAACCGCCCTGTTCCTGCTCGGAAATAACAGGTAACATGCACTCGCCTTCCTGCGTTCCCCCCTACAAAATAAATTAATTCCGTATATTTGTAAGTATTTTGATTGTCCTCCCACGGAGAGACATAAAAATAGTGATTTATCAACGCAGAAAAGGTACCGTCCCGTATTTCCGGTTGTTCGGTTATTGTTATCATCAATCGAACATACCAGATTCGGATTGTCCTTTACATATTTGTCGAAAAAGAAATTCGAATCCTCCACATGAAATCTGTATGCATACATACCTACCTGTTTAGATTCCTCTTTTGTGACTTTCCTAAATACCAGTTTGGTCTCTCAATCCCTACTGTTCATTTCAACATCATACTCCTTTTCTATGAAACAGGTAAATATGACTATACTCGCAATTGCTAACCCAACCAGCAAAAATTCAAGCCTACTATCTTTTTCATAAGTCCCCCTTATTTGTCAACATTTTTGAGACTTCCAGCATTATGTCAGAAGCCTCATTTTGTTTTATGATTTTCCCTTTTTTTCAAAATAATTCCGACAAAAAGAATTACCATAATTGCAAAATACAACAATAATCGTTTCTCATAAATTCCTGTGTTTTCATTCATAAGAATTTTTTCCATTAAACATTCCGTAGTCTGCTTCGGACCCTTTTCAATAAACTGCTTTTCTGCATACAACATCAACAGCACCACTCCTGCAGATACGTATATGTTTTTTGTCAATTGAACAATTACGAAAGAAAACAGAATATATATTATTAATACTTCAACGTATACGCCAAAACACACAAATAATTTTTCTATGTTTTTAAACCCTAAAAGAGGTGCCGTACATCCAACTGCCATAATTAACAAAAGAGACAGCATAATAAAGCTTTGACATCTGATAGTATATGAAGTCGGATATAACAGATTACGTGTCATATCGGTATGTCTTTCATAGTCTGTTCCATAACAGGAAACGCTCAACATCCCTGCAAGAGAAAAAAGGAATAAATGAAATGTCGGCAATTGATAAACTGTTTCCGTAATATTTTCACCGCTCTTCCATTCAACCAATATAACAATAAAAAACAAACACAACATTATCGGATTTACAACATTTTTGCGCCAGATCATAAATTCAGTTTTCATTTCCGATACGTCTTTCCTTTAACAAAACAAAATACAATATGCCAAACAAAAACAATGTAACCGTTTCACAACACCAACGGATCCAAATCGGAATATCCTTAATATTCGTAACACCGCCTACAAAGAGAACTGAATTTGATCCGTAATACACATATGTTCCATTTACAAAATAGCTCTTTATCGTCACCAAAAAAAACAGCATTATCAAAACCACTAAAGCAATAACTCCGTTTTTAAATAATAATGCTATTATACGCCCAATCAAATAAACACTGCAACAAAGAATAATTCCCGACAGAGCCAATCCGACATAAATTCTAATTGCTTCCTTATTTTGCAAAATAGGTCGTTTAATATCATAACAATGATTTAAAAAGCCTTGTAATAATAATCCGCAAACAATGGAAAAAACCACCGTAAGCGATATCCAAACAATATTTTCAACAATGGTCATTGATGCTATTTTTGATGGCTTGGATAATATTTTCTTCTGTTGCACTATGCCCCAACGCATTTCGTTCCGCATATCGAAAAAGCCTTTGAAATTATAAATCAGCATTCCCCAATAAATAGCGGAATATAGCACCGATATCACTACTTGAGAACAGACATGCTGTGTATAAATTTCGTATTCGGTACTTTCAGGAACAAGAATTTCCATAAACCCGGATACAGAACCATATGTTTCCACCACCGCAACCAATGTAATAATTCCGATAAAGACATAGGACCACAATGATTTTCGACTTACCTGCAAGAAGTTATTCATAAGGCTTCACCCGTCTCTCCGGTAATCTTTTCAAAAGCCTTTCTCATACTTCCGTTATCCGGATCATATTTTTCTATAAAATCTGCCAAGTTACCTTCATACAATGCCTGTCCGTTTTTTAGTACCACTATCCGATTTACCAATTCCTGTAACATAGGATAATTTTGACCGGTAATCAAAACTGATTTTCCATTGTTTTTCAGTGATATTATTTTTTCGCAAACAGCTTTCCATGCTTTTGGATCCAGGCCTAAATCCGGTTCATCCAATATATAGCATTCCACATTCCTCATGAGTGCTCCGCCTATTCCAACTCTATGCTTTTGACCATAGGAAAGCTTTGACACCTTTCTTGAAATCAGAAAATCATCTAATCCCATATCGTGAAGAAATTTTAAATTATCAGGATCCGAAGCATCCACATCATACAATGCTTTTAAATTATCCTTTACTGATAAAAAAGGATAAAAGGGTGTTGTATCAAAAGCAACCGATACTGCCGGTCGGATGTCTTCAAACGCTTTTCCGTCGTACAAAATACTTCCTTCACAAGGTTTCAGCAACGAAACCGCATTTAATATCCACGTTGTCTTTCCGCTTCCGTTCTCACCGGCCAAAAAAGTTATTTCCCTTTCTGTCACAGAAAAACTGAGGCCACAAAGAACCTCAGTTTTTCCATAATGGAATTTTAAATTTGTACTGTTTATTTCCATATTTTCCCCATTTTCCGTATAATTTGTTATTCGGATTGTGTTGTCTTTTTTGTATAAATATCGTATACGGCGCTACGCTTCGGATAATAATGTGTTACATGATTATCCGATAAAATTTTCTTGGTAATATGCGCCGATGCTTCCGCTTTCACTGATATATCCGACTCTTTCGTTATAGATGCCGTTCCGTATATTTCTGCTTTGTAAGATACAATATATATGCTTGAAAAACCGAAATCGCTAAGTAAGGAACTAAACGATCCCTCTCGTGCTTCACCATCTTTTTTTACCGTTTTTATCTTGTTATTCGTATATCCTCCGCCGGGAATCGTATCTTTGTACATCTTTGTAATTTTATACGGAACTTCAATAGAATACTTATACAAACCGGTTTTTTTAAATTGAACGGAAATTGCACCTGTTACAGATGTATTGGATTCAATTCTTGTTGCATAACATATTCCGACCTGCATTAAAATTACTATTGCCAAACACGCACCTACAATAAACACTGATTTGCTCTTTTTTAGAAAATTTTTCATTTCCCCACCTCCTAAAATTGTTGATAAGGAAATTATACTCTTATATACATGTATTGTCAACCTTTGTTTGTCAATATTTTTCTACTTAAAAATTAAAAATATCGGAGCAGTCTCCGTCTTTCCGGTGCTCGGATTTCCGGCACGGAATAATTCGGGAGGTTGCTCCGTCTTTTTGTATTCTCTAAGGATTTTAACTATTTTGGGGACCAACGTTCCTTACGGATATCAGTCATTTTTGTTTTGAGCATTTTTACGATAATATGCTGCTCCGGATATTGTAACGAACATTGCTGCTGCCAGTGCAAGGAACAACGCATGGATGAGGTTCGCGACGAACTGCTCCGCATCCTGCGCGGCGAAGAAAATGAACCGAACCGGCAGTAATGCTTTGAAACCCGGCTCCGAACCTCGGCTGCCCGTATCGGTACCGGAATAGAGAACTCATCCTCGCGGAGCGTTTTCTACATGATAGGACCCCATTTCCTATAATGCAAAAAATACCCCCGGCTTGATTCCTGAGGTGACCCCTCATCCGATATCAAACCGGGGGATTTATTACATCCTGCTTTTTTCCGCCAATCGTTACCGTCTCGCTTCAACCGCAACCGGCCGGAGACGATTCTTTCATTGTTTCGCTCTTTTCTCTCGCTTTCCAAACGCATCTCACGACCTCCATAATCCCCAAATACGTCACAAGAATTATGATTCGGCCTTCGGCTTTCGCCCGCTCTCCTCTACGGATTCCAGCTTGAATCCGTCTTCCGTAACATGCAGAGCAATCCGGTGAGGAACCCATTTTGCCGCTATGTATTTCGAAAGATAAATCGTCTGGGTTTCCTCGTCAATCTCATACCGGTCAGAACGGATTCTGCTGTAAAACTCCTTCAGTTCTTCAAACGAATGAATTCCCGCCGTATCCTCCCATGAGAAGAAATCCGTATCATACAGTTCCTGGGCCGATATAATGGGCACAACACATTCCCCATCACCATTCCCTGCTACAAAAAACACAAGTTCCGTATATTTGTAAGTGTTTGGTATTTCCCACGGCTTTATATAATAATAATGCTGGTCG
The DNA here is from genome assembly GCA_045641285.1 of Lachnospiraceae bacterium. GTDB lineage: Bacteria > Bacillota > Clostridia > Lachnospirales > Lachnospiraceae > ISDg. The sequence continues at coordinate 21,015 of JAZUGQ010000048.1, read as the reverse complement.
ATACAGAAAAGATATCGTCCGGTTTCCCCTGTCGTCTGATTATTGTTGTCATCAACAGAATATACAACATCGGAATTATTTTCAATAAACTTGGTGTAAAACTCCGACGTATCCTCTACGGTAAACCGATATGCGTACATTCCCACCCGTTCCGGTTCCTCTGTCGCAGCCTCCTGAAACAGCAGTTTGGTTTCGCCGTCTCTGCTTGGCATTTCCACATCATACTTCTTATCTTTCATCAGAAAAATAATCACTGCACTCGCGGCAGCCAAAACCACCACCACTGCAATCGGTAAAATAACTCTTTTCATATCCCGCTCCTAACATCTAAATAAGATATTTATGAGACAAGTATAGTTATATATACATGTATTGTCAACCGGTTCTTGTCAACAGTTAAAAATTTTTATTGCCTATACAGCCCACCTTACAGCTCTATATTTTCCCATCATTCGGTTTTGTTCCGGCAGCAAAAACGGAGCCGCCTCCTTACGACAGTCCGGTTTGTCCGGACATTTCGTTGGAAACAGCTCCGCAATGGTTTTTCGCAATTTTCTTTCGGACACAACCGGTGTTCCGTCACATGACGTTCTTCCGCAATCAGTCCGCTCTTCGGTGAAGTTCCGAACCAATACCCAAAACAAGCATGACTCCCGCCAGAATTAACAGCGCCAGATTCATTGCATTGTCACCGGTTCTGGGACTGTCCGGTTCCGGTGCTGCCGTCGGTGTCGGTGACGGACTCGGTGCTGCCGTCGGTGTCGGACTCGGTGTCACGGTCGGTTCCGGTATCGGCGTCGCTGTCGGTGTTGTTCCCGGCAACGGTGTTGCTGTCGGGTTCGGGCTCGGTGTTGCTGTCGGCTTCGGGCCCGGTGTTGCTGTCGGCGTCGGACTCAGCGTTGCTGTCGGTTTCGGACTTACGCTCGGCTCCGGACTTACGCTCGGCTCCGGGCTTACGCTCGGCTTCGGACTTACGCTCGGCTTCGGACTTACACTCGGCTCCGGGCTTACGCTCGGTTTCGGACTTACGCTCGGCTCCGGGCTTACGCTCGGCTCCGGACTTACGCTCGGCTCCGGGCTGATGCTCGGTTCCGGGCTGATACTCGGTTCCGGATCAATACTCGGCTCCGGGCTGATACTCGGTTCCGGATCAATACTCGGCTCCGGGCTGATACTCGGTTCCGGATCAATGCTCGGCTCCGGACTGATGCTCGGTTCCGGATCAATACTCGGCTCCGGTGTTACCAGCGTTTTCTTCGTTGTATATGTTACAACATTGGTATCAAACGACATTTCCTTCTTCGCGGAATTGCTGTAATAATTGCATTTTGCAAGGATGTAATCCTCCGTCAGCAGCTCTCCCGCATCTGCCGTACAAATCATCGTGATTTCATCGCCGTTATGGGCTTCATCCGCCGTAATCTTCACGGCAACGATGTCCTCGGGATTCTCAACATCCGTCGCATTTCCGCTAAACTCAACGAAGTTCACACCGTCCTTCGAATAGCTGAATGCCGGATTGGTCCATGTTCCGGTCGTTGACAGCTTCTTGAAAATGCCGTCAAATCCATTCGTATAGGATTCCTCCTCCGTGCTGACGGACGCATTTTTCTTCGGAACATTCAGAACAACTTCAAAATCTCCGAGAATTGCTTTATTTCCGCCGTACACATGGAAAATGGCGGAAAAATCTCCCTGATCGTCCACACGGTGAATTTCCGCGGAAATTCCGGGGTCCTTCTCGGTGTATCCGTAGATATCACCGGACTCGGTGTATGCACTCAGGATATTCAGATTTGCGCTTGCATTCGTTCCCGTCACATATTCATAGGACTTCTTTATCCAGTCGGACATGGCGATTTCCTGCCAATACGGCTGATTTTCCGCATCCGGAACATGTAAATTTTCCAGCGTCAACGTTACCTTTGAAATTCCGGTCTGTGCCTTGATGGTCGGCTTCATACGCATTTTTAAAATCGTTTTACGCGTCCGACTGAGGAAGATATCCTTAAAGGTAATCAGGAATGTGTCCCCGTCACGGACAACCTCCGATGCCTCCACTTCATTTCCGTTCAAATCGTTAATTGTCGGCATTTTCGTTGTATCCGGCTCACAATAACCGTTATTGACAGACACGCGGAACGTAAGTGTATCATAATAATGTATATAATTAAGCAATCCGTCAGGCTTATTCACAGAACTCTTGACATGTCTCTCGGTTGAATACATATTAACATCAAACTGCATCTCTGCACCATCCTGCTGCAATAATCCGTTAACCGCGGTCATCGCACCGGATTCCGGAGTATCGTATGTAATTTGGCGAAACTGGATGTACGAAGCAGTTACCGATTCAACGGAAACATTAAGCAGTTTCATTTTATCATGGCCTGCGGACGGTTTCTCATTTGAGGCATATGCCATCATTTCCTGCCATTTCGTAAATTTTTCCGACAAACCTTCTTCAATATACTTATTCACATCATCAATACAATAGTGAAGGGACAGCTCGGAACCGTCTTTGGTGCGCATACATTCACACATTACGGCAACATAATCCAGTTCCTTTCCTTTCGGAACATCTCCGGAAACCGATTCGTTCTCCGAAAGATTGTCATAGTACTCTACCGTTCCGTCCGTATAATGTATTTCCATATAGGCCGGTGCGGTCGAACCTCTCCAGGTAAAATCCCAATGGTCCACATACAAGCTTTCATAATCATTTACAACATCGTACTCGTTATACGCATCGATTGCTTCGGTCGTATCTTTATTCGACCAGAAGCTAATCCCTGTTTTTCGCGTTATACCATACGGATTGCTGTCAATAAACTTCTCGTTACCGGAAGGAATATCGAATACCCATTCTTTTTCGCTCGCATTAATATATCCAAGCGCGAAATCCATTCCCTCAACTTCCTTTTTACCCTCATAGATTTCAATCCTGCCGTATTTAATCGGGCAGTCTGTCTCAAAAGGGTCATAATACGTTCCCGGAATAACCGGCGACCCATCTTCATAATAATCCACATATCGACAGTACATGGTAAAATACTCATCCATATTAGACCTGATACTGTCCATATGAATCGTCAGTTTTTTAATTCCACGTCCATCGGGATTCTGAAGTTCTGACGGAATCGTATAAAATCTGTTATATCCGCTGTTTTTACGGGTTTCCCATGTCATATCTTCACGTTCTATTGTCTTAACCGATCCGTCCCAATTCTCCACCGTAAAACTTTCAATACTATCAAGTGTCGGATAAAAACACTCTACCGTACTTCCTTCCGGCATATCAATAACAATCGTTATATCCGAAACCGGGGAAACGGAAAGCTTCTCTGCCGAAGGCATTACAATCAACTCAAGCTCATTGGGCGTCACCTCTCCGATATATTCTTCATCTGTCATGCTCTCAATCAAAGTCGGATACGGGAACTTACTTTTAACCGTCAATCCGTCATTTTCATCATACGGATAAACATATGTCGAAATCCGGTTGAAGAAACGATAATACTCATTTCCGAAATTATCGACTGCGCATACATAGATTGGCATATCACTGGCATATGTATGGCCGGCAATAATATCTTCCGGCTTCCGGCTTCTCGGATTATAAACACCGCTGTTAACGGTCTCCGAGGTAAATATCTTACTGTACCCGAAACGATGGAATACAATTTGGTTATTTTCCGCATCGTACGTACAATTTTGATAGGATCCATTCATTCCCGTGTACGTATCCAGATAATCCGTAAATTCCGGCATGGGAATATACGCATTATAATTCACGTAGAAGGAATCCGACTGATCGGTTTTCGGGCGGAAGCCCCATGCACCGTATTGAACATTTCCGCTAATAAAGCTCTGTGTGCTTCCCTGGTAGCTGCTGGCATAAGAATCCCGTCCGTTGCTGAGGGATCCTCCTCCGGCAATCAATGCCTTCTCATATGCCAAATCTTCTTCGTAGCGTTTTCCGTTTTCCTCTGCGGAATAATGAACGATAATCGGAAGCTTTGTACCGGCCGGATACAGATACCCGAGAGCATTCTCATAACTCTGCGAATCGAAAATGCTTGTCAGCGCAACTTCAAAGGTCAGAACGCCCTTGTCAAACTCATCGCCCACAACAACCTCGAGAGTAAAACTACCGTCGCCGTTGTCCGTCATTTTGCTGGAGGATACTCCGTCCAAAAGTGACGCATTGGCAATTCCGACATTATAAAAGCCCTTCGGAACGATAACACTAATTACCTTACCGGTATGTTCCGGAAGAATTTCCACGGAAAAACTTCCGACTACAGGATCATTACAGCTGACGGAGACGGTTGTGATATCCTTGCCTTCTCTCATGAAATAAGCGGATGCCTTCGGCAGCTTTTCAAAGCCTTCTCCGGTTTCCGTAACGGTCACCTGCAAATCCGGATAATGATATCCGTTTTTCTTGATATAACCGGTCATCGTATAGGAAGTATCGCCTTCTCCTGCTGTCCAGACAATTTCACTCGTAACGGTATTTCCGTCTTCATCCTTAAAATCCGATTTGTTCGGCAAACCGAGCGTATACGGGTCGCGGGACGTCCCTACGGGCACGGTCAGTGTGGAAGGAATTTCCTCCTCCATATCGGACAATTCCTTCGCTGCGGCAACCTTTAATACGACATCCACGGTATCGCTCATACCATCCGGTAAAGTGACATTTTCCGGAATGGACAGTTTTGCCTTTACCGTCACGTCACGTTTTGATTTATCGGTCGGATCGTATGCGGACAAGTCCCAGGAAACGGATGCATTTACCGTTGCACCGTTGTCCAAAGTCATCGTCGTCTGATACGGGAGTCCGAGGAAATAATAGTTCGCCGGAACACCGTTTTCAACCGGATAGGAATCCTGAAATCCGTATGAAACCGCTTCTGCCGGCAATCTCATAAAGGAAACCGTTGCCTTCTCAAGCATTATAAACTGATTATTCGGAATTTCCGTATTTTTGAGTTTTGAACCATAAGTATCATAGCTGGAGCTGGCAATTCTATTATACTCCTCTACGTTCGTATACAAGAATGTTCCGGATTTATTGCCGTCCTCCGCTTCGACGGAGAGAGTCAGAATTGTGCCACCCGGAACCTTAGAGCCGCTGTAATATCTCTTGCCGTCATCGCCGCGAGCAACAATCGTTATCCCCGAAGGGGCTTGCAATGTCAGGCTGAATTCAACCGCATAATATGCGGTTTCGGTCACCTTCAAAAGAGGTGAATTCTTATCGATATCGTTGTCGACTTCAATCGTACCGGTATAGGTTCGTTCTCCTGCCAATGCCATTTCATAAATGGTTATCGCATGCCAAACACCGGAATTATTCAATTCCTTTATCCGGTCCGCGTACTCATTTTCAATATATGACAGATTAACTCCCCAGGATTCATTCCTGTTTTCCGTAGTAACAATATAAGAGCAGTAAGCTGATCTTCCGCCGTAATATGTATCCACACTCGGCAAATAATCCTTCTTAACACTGATAACAGGGTCCGGATCCAACGTAATGACAATCTTATTGCCGTTCTTTGCGGTATAATCGTCCGGAAATGCCTGTGTCACCGAAGACACCGTCTGTGCCAGCGCCAGCGTCGGTATTCTGTCGGTACCGGAAAGTCGAACCTGTAAACGACAACCGGCCGGAACCTCAGCCTTTTTGTATTTACCCGAATCGGTCAGGGTCACATTCAGACGCACTCCGTTATTCAAAAGATACGGTGTGTTCTGACTGGTATTTTCCAGATAAATCGTAACCTTCTCCGGTTTCACGAGTGCCGTCAGCGGATAATCGGAAGTAGATGCATTCGCAGCCAGTCCGTCGGTATAATACGCTTTCAACTCATCCGATTCATAAAAGTGTGACAGATTAAATAACTCATCGTTAACCGCAACGAACGTATACTCGTCGCCACCCCAGGTTGAATCGAGCAGGTACCATTTTCCGTCCAGCATAACGGCATTCCATGCATGTCTTTCGATTTCGCTTCCGTTATTGCCGATACCGCACAAAACAACACTTTTCAAACCGCAGGCGTCCGCAAGATATGAAAACGTCTCACTGTAGCCTTCACAGACGCAGGTCTTATCCACCAGTGCACCATAAATGGAATGCGCCTGCCACGTTTTCGAAGGCACATGATTCTCATCGTAAGAATATGTCACATTCTCTCTCAGCCAATTGAAAATGTATCTGGCACGGTCGTAATCGGACGAATACTCATTGGCTCCGTCAATAATCGATTTCGCTGTTGACAGTATTTTGCTGTTTATACTATTGATATCGCTATAGCTGTTATCCATGATAAATCGTTCATCATATTTCAGCCCAACAATACTGCCGTTCCCCTTCCAGGTATAACCACTAATAAAATAATACTCCGGATGGTCCTTCCACCAAGCAGCCAAAGTTTTTCCGATTTTGTCCGAACCAACCGCATCAACCTTCATATAAAAAACAGGTTCATCCGTATTAAAATAATCGGCGAAATGCTCTTCTGCCTGTTCGGATATCTGATTGTATACTTTTTTCTGGGATTCATCCAGACTTTCATAGAAATAACGCAGTCCGTCTGCGTTCTCCTTGGAAACCGTATCGGGATACATGGTGTCCGTAGCCTCTGCCCGGCGCGCAAATGTTCCGATTACGGTGCATAGAAAGAATACAAATAAAGCGGTCACCACGATCCGGTGCCCAAAAAATCCTCTTTTTTTCATTTTTCTCTCTCCTCAAAATCAGCTTCTCAACTTTACCTATAAGGTTGCTCCGGCATTTCATCACAAGAAAACCGGCTTTCGGCATTTTTTATCGGAAAATGCCCCATTTTTATCATTTTCATATATATACGAAAATGAGCCGTTGTGCAAGCATTTCCGCTCTTTTTTCCGCAAGTGGGCATATGGCAGGATAAAACAGCCAAATTTTTTTCTATCCTTCCATCGAGGCACAAAAAAGGCACACGAGAAATCCCGTGTGCCTTTCGTAACCATATTCCGTTGTACTCTGCTCCGCCAGTGACAGGGCTTCCGTTCCGGATTTCCCGGCTTCGGTTCCCTTCATTTGCCTTGCAGAACCGGCTCAGGCAGGATTACTGCTCTGCGTCAAAACCTGCGAAATCCTTCAGCTGAGCTGCGCCGTAGTAAGCAGGCTTCTGTCTGTAAACACCATCGTACAGGAGCGGGCTGTATTCCTTTCTCCAGGACATACCGTCGCTGAAGCCCCAATATGTGATGGCATCCATCTTCAGGGTACCCTTGTCGATACGATCGAAGAGACCGTTGATCAGGTTGTAATAGTACTGGCCCTGAATTGCAAGATTCTCATCCGTAGCCTTCTGAGGATGCTGATACTTACCGAGGCAGACATCCAGCTCGGTCATCTCGATGGTAAGACCGAGAGCTGCCAGCTGATCGACTGTCTGGAAGTACTTAACCTGATCGTCCAGAGTGTACAAATGAGCCTGGAATCCGATACCGTCAATCAGATAATTGCCGTTCTCGTCAACCAGAGTCTTGACAAATTTCTCCAGAGCGTCTGTCTTGAACTGCTCGTTGTAGTCATTGTAGAACAACTGAATGTTCTCGGGAGCGTACTTGTTTGCATAGTAAAATGCCTGCCACAAATAGTCATCTCCGATGATGGCCTTCCAGTCGTTGTTACGCATGGTACCGTTTTCCATCCATGCCTCATTGACAACGTCGTAAGCATAGAACAGATCGCTGTATCCCTTCTCCTGAAGGAGTGCAAATACCTGCTTGAAGTAGCTGTCCATACGCTGAAGCATAACTTCGCGGGTTACCTTCGGCTTCGAATTATCGAAATCCTCATGGAAAATCCAGCTCGGGGTCTGGCTGTACCATACAAGAGTATGGCCACGAACCGCCATGCCGTTTTCCTTTGCCCAATCCAGCATCTTGATTGCATTTGCGCTGAATTCCACAACGATATCGCCGGCTTCCTGACTCTTCTTCTGATTCAGGATGTAATCGGGCTTCATATCATTTTCCATCGTAACACTGCTGAACTGCTCCACAATCAGCTTGCTCAGCATCTTGTTGCCGATCATCTGTGTGGTCAGGCAGGTACCAACCTTCAAACCGTGCTCTGCATAAATCTCACGAAGAGCAACTGCCGGCGGTGTCGGAACTTCGGTCGGTTCCGGAGTCGGTGCCGGGGTATCGGTCGGAGTCGGTGCCGTCGTAGCGGTCGGTGCCGGAGTGTTGGTCGGTGCAGTTTCATTCTTCTTGTCGTCTTTCTTGCCGCAGCCTACGCACATAGCAAGAAGCATGATACCAAGAAGGCAAAACAGAATTTTTTTCTTCATAGGAATCTCCTTTCATTTCCGCTGTCGTATCGGAACGGGCAGTGCCCTGCCTGCCGCATGAAAATGACCGGCAAACGGTCCGCTGTCGCATATCAATACGATTTAGCCTAGTGAACATCATATCAGAAAAAGCATGGCAATTCAATTTATAAACTTGTTCAAATTGTGTTTTTTTTGTCAATTCTTAGTGAAAATTCCGTGCTTTTCGGGTTCTTCACCCGTCATTTCGTCCGTCCTTGCTCCCGTCCCTGCGTCCGACCTTTCGCCGGTCCCTTCGTCCGTCTCTTCGCCCGTCCTTGCGCAAAACGGCGATTCGTACATGCGCCCGTGAACGAAATAATTGTACGAACGGCAGCCGCCCCCGCAGAACGGCCCCATTTCACAGGTACTGCAGCGTCCCGTCAGCCGGTCCGGCGTAAATTTCCGATTATACGCAAAGGCATCCGGATTGTCCCAAATGTCCCTAAGCGACTGATTTCGCAGATTTCCCTCGATAAAGCAATCGTCGTACATCGACTCGCAGCCGCGGACATTTCCGATGCTGTCAATTCCGATGACGGACAGGCCGGCCGAACAGCCGCGAAAATATGCCCGGCCGCTCATATTTCCCCGGATACTCCCTTCGCCCGGCGTGAAATATCCGATGTTGTCGGCGACACCCAGGCAAAACGGTGCCTGCCGCATGTGCGATTCCACAAACCCGATAACCGCTCCCGGGTCAAACCGAAAATCCACCCCGCCGTTCCCCGCATTTCCCATCGGCGAACAGGCCTGAAGCTGCCATGCGAAAACCGGCACCTCGAGCAGATCCCGGTACAGCTCTTCGAGCCGCGTGCTGTTGTCGGCATTCAGCGTACTGATGACCGACACCGGGATGCCTGCGCCGGCAAGTGCGCGGATTGCGGCAAATGCCCTGTCATAGCTGCCCTGCTGGCGATACCGGTCGTGAACCTCGCGCGGCCCGTCCACCGACACGGCGACCGACTCCACGTGAAGCCGCTTGAGCTCCTGTAAAATTTCGTCCGAAAAGAGAAATCCGTTGGTTATGACATTGACTGCGATGCCGAGCTCCGTCAAACGGCCGACCAGCACGTTCCAGTCCTTTCGCATAAACACCTCGCCGCCGATCATCGATACCCTGCGGCACCCGAGTTCCTGCAGTTCCCCGGCAATCCGCAGACACTCCTCCGTGGACAGTTCGTTGTCCCGGACATGTCCCGCGCGGGAGCCGCAGTATCGGCAGGAAAAGCAGCAGGCCAGCGTGATTTCCCAAACACATTGAGTCAGTTGATATTCCATATAACCTCCGGATTCCTTTCGTCCCGAATTTCGTTTCCGCCTGCGTTCGGCTCAGGCCAAATGACCACGTCCGAGCCTGCAGAATCGTCGTTTCTGCCGCCGATCAGACCAAATTATTGCCGGAGCCGGATACCGGTCCGTCCAGACGATAGCCGCAGTTTCGGCAGAACCGATCCTTTTCCGCAACCTTCCGAAGTCCGCAATTCGGGCAGAACGTCCCTGCAATCTTCTGACGGCGACGCTCATTTTCCTCCTCAACCCGTCTCAAAAAGTTCGGGTCCTGCATCTGCTCCGGTCCCGCATATACGCACATCATCGGCATTTCCGATTCCCGCAGCGGTTTCAGAAAAGTCCCCCGCTGAACCGGTGCCCCATACACCATCTTCATCGTTGCTTCGTCCGGGTTCGGGCGCACCGGGCGATTCCGGTTTACATCCGCCGACTGTCCCTCGGCTTCCCATTTTTCCGGACCTGCATAGACATCCTTCATTTCCGTTTCTTCTTCCGCATCGTTCCGATGTCCGGATGCGCGGTTCGGATACCGTTCTTTCCATTTATCAAACATAGTCACCTCATTTCCGCGACATTGCACACCCCCGTGCGCCTGCCGCCGTACCGCTATTTTCCTTCTGATACGCCGATTCTGCCCCGCCCGTTTCCGAACCATGACCGCGGCCGGCACGATTGTTCTGCATGCCGCTGCCCCGCCCGCAAACTTTCGGGAGCCTCCTGCGTAACTACAGTATACGGGATTCCCGGCACAAATGCAAATGCCTCTCCGCGGATATGCAGCGTTTTTCCCGCCGTTTCTTTTGAAAATGTTACGCGTTTGTTACGGATTGCTAACATCTTTGTTAAACAATCGGCAAAACTATAGCATTTCCCGAAAAAAGAGAGTATGGTGGCTACATCACCAACCGGACGGCACCGACCCCGGGGGAAACCGTCGTTGCCGGTTCCGGTAATTATTGAAAAAAGGAGATGTCGTGTTTATGAATGAAAATAATAATCCAATCGAAATAACCGAATCTTCCTCTTCTTTGGAAACTCCTTCGGATATTTCACAAAAAAATTCGTTGTCCGTCTCCCATACCGGGTTTACCAATTTGGCTGTTTCGGAGTTATTGATGGCCGTCGCCGCTACCTTTCCCCTGCTGATGAGCATTCTTCGTTCGCTGCTGTCGGACACCCTATCGGAAGGAAACGCTGCCTTTATCCTCCTTTACCTCGTTCCGGCCGTCATTTTGCTGGGCCTCTGTATCACATCCGCCGTATTTGCATTCCGCGGATTCCGTCAGCTCGGCACCGTATATTCTGATTTCAACCGGTTAAAAAAACTTTATGTGGTTTGTTTCATCCTCAGCCTTGTGTCCACCTGTATCCTCCCGATTTGCTGTTTTGAATCGCTTTCGGACACCCTCTACGCAGATTATGTCTATTGCCTGCTGCAGGCGCTGTTCCTCGTTTTGCAGGGAATTTATTTCTATCGGATTTATACGTACACGTCTCGGTATCTCCGCAGCAAAGGCAACCGTTATTACGTAAATGGATGCCTTCGGTTGCGTACCGCATTTATCGTATACATAGTCATCTTTTTTCTGGGCGCCCCTTTCCTTCTGCCCGATATAAGTATGTTTGATAATTATGTTTCCTCGGAACTGATTAACCTCAAGAGCCTCGAGCCCCACTCGTATTCCTCTATAACCGAAAAGATCGGGCTTTTATGCGTTAATTTTTTTATCATCCCGTTCTACTGTTTGACCCGTCTGTATTACGCGGTACTTCGGTTCCTGTCCTACGTAAAATTAAAGAATATCGCCAGCGTTGATATTAAAAATGAAACCGGAGAAAATGCGAACTGTTGAAAATACAGATGAAAAAATTTCCGATTTTCACAGAATTATCACGCTCTTAGCGATAATAAAATATATTACTATTTAGGAGGCATTAATTATGTCCAAACATGTTGCAAAGATGATTATTTCCGGTCTGCTTATGATTGTTCTGCTCACCGCACTGACCGGATGCGGCAAAGATGAAAAAAACAACTCTTCGAAGCCGGACAGCGTAACACCTACATCCGTTACAACACCGGACCCGACACCCGAGCCGACTCCCGAACCGACTCCCGAACCGACTCCCGAGCCGACCCTTGAACCGACTCCCGAACCGACTCCCGAACCGACTCCCGAGCCGACCCCGGAACCGACTTCCGAGCCTGTTGTCGAAGCACTCACTTACACGTCCGATTTTTTCGAGGAAGGCGATTTGCCGTCATACTCTCATTTCACCGGCACATTTACCGACGCTAACGGTAACGTCGTAATGTCCTGCCTGGAAGTCCTGGAATTCTATACCGAAAACGGAACCCCGACCGAAGCAGCGTTTGTCGGTGCCGACGGAACGGAATATGTCAAACTGTCCAAGGGCGATACTCCGTATGTAACCGGTCCCAACAATACCCGCGTCCTTATGTACAACGGACAGAACCTGTATGCTCTGGCCGACACCGTCTGGGAGCAATATAAGAACAATGGCTCGACGGAAGGACTTCAGCTGATTGACGAGCAGCTTGGCTACTATGAATACACACTGACCCCGGTCACAGTCGGAGGCATCACGATTCGCGGAAAAATGGATCTGAACTTCGGAGACAACCTCAGCATGACAAGTGATAATATTTTGTATTATGTTCAAATTGATGCGGTTCTTGAGGACGAAACCGGATTTTCCTATACGGAAGAGCTTTACATTCACCACTAATCGGTCTCACTCATTACCATATCGCGCCGATGCTTTTTGAAATGCCGTAAAATCAGTCACGACACAACGGATTTCTCATCGGTAAGGAGGATTTTTTCAGAAAGCCCGGCCGGATTTTTCCGGTCGGGCTTTTCGTGATTGAATGTCCATTTTGAATATGATATATTGAAAACGAGCTTCCTTTTGAGCTCTCGCGACGTCTTCGCATTGGACTGCGATTCCGTCGGTTTCATTACAAATCTGTTCCTTGAAAGAAGGATTCTCAATGGCATTTTTTTCGATTATTATCCCGGTTTATAACCGTGCGGGACTCATGGAAAATTGTATCCGTTCCATCCGGAATCAGTCATTTTCGGACTTTGAAGTACTCTTCGTCGATGACGGATCAACGGATGAAACACCCCGAATGCTTGCGGATTACTGCCGGCAGGACAACCGCTTCCGTACCGTTACGCACACCGAGAACCGTTCGATTCTTGCAGCGCGATACACGGGTATGCAGCAGGCCTCCGGCGAATATATTCTGTTTGTGGACAGCGACGACGAACTGACCGACGAAGCGCTGTCCCTTCTTCACGAGCGGCTTCGGGCCGACCCGGTCGATATCCTGCGTTTCGGACATGAGGAAGTCTATCTTCCGACTCCCGGCGTGCAGAAGACCATTCCGGAACGGAACCGGATTCTCCTTCCGCCTCCGACCGACTCCCCGCTGCGAGCCATGCTGATGGACCAGATGGCGCCGAACGTCTGGAAGAACTGCTATTCCCGCGCCGTAGTCCTGCGGGCACTTCGGCGTGCCGAGAATTTCTATTGTAATATGGGAGAAGACGTTTACTGGAGCACCGTATTTTTCAGCTGTGCCGAGTCCGACGGGATTCTCGATGCATGCCTGTACCGGTACTTCATCGGCAGCGGAATGTCCACATCCAGAAAGACACAAACCAGAGAACAGCTGGCCGGATACATCGAACATTTGGCAGACTGTATCATGCATGTACGGCGCTACCTGTCCGACTATGAGCCCGACCTGCTCTGCCTCATCCGGGACAAATATCTGCGCATGAACTGCTTTCTGATGCTGACATTCATTATCGACGAACCGGATTACTGCAATGTTGTGGAATTCCTGTCGGTATTTGATACCGAGGACCTTCGAAGCGTTTACCGTCACGGTTGCAATACGGTACTGCCGTTCAAAGCTCTGCAGCAGTATTCGGCATCCGCAAAATCCAACGGGGTTCCCGTCCTTCCGCTCGACGGCCGCCCGGTCAATTATCTGGAAGATTTGATGAAAATAGACTATGAAGACGAAATCCGTTATTGAAAAAACATTTTTTGCCCTGCTGCCAATGCAAATCATCATGATTACCGTGACAAGCATCAACAGCATTATCGACGGGGCGATTGCGTCCAATTTTATCAGCTCCGCATCGCTTGCCGCCATTGCGCTTTTCCTGCCCGTTGTCCGGACGCTGGATACGGTCAACGCCATTTTCCTCGGCGGGTCTCAAATCCTGTGCGGCCGTTACATCGGCAAAAATCAGCTGGAGAAAGCCAACGCCGTCTTTACGACGGATTTCTGCTTTCTGTTTCTGTTCGGCCTGACGGCAACGCTGTCCTGCCTGTTTTTCTGCCGGCCGATTGCGTCTCTTTTTGTGCATGACGCAACCCTGCTCTCCGCACTGAGCGACTATATTTACGGCTATTCCTTCGGCATCCTTCCCCTTCTGTTTATACCGCAGCTGACGGCCTTTCTGCAAATGGAACGGCAGGAAGTTCGGACCTATGTCGGGATGGGCGCCATGATTGTTCTCAACATTTCCCTCGATATTGTATTTGTATCCGTTCTCCATATGGGCATGTTCGGACTGGGTCTTGCGACAACCGTCAGCAACCTGGTCTTCTTTCTGATTCTGCTGACCTATTATTTTCGCCATACGGCGTCCCTGCACTTCGTTCGGAAGGGATTTCAGCCGCGGGAGCTTGCGTCCATCATCCTGGTCGGATTTCCCGGCGCCGTCAATCAGCTGGGACAGACCATCCGCTCCATCGTCCTGAATACGATTATGCTGATCTTTGTCGGAAATGATGGCATTTCCGCTTTTTCTGCCGTCTATTCCTTCGGTTGCCTCTACTGGGCCGTTTCCGGCGGCGTTTCCACGGCGGTTCGCGTACTGGCAAGCATTTACGCCGGCGAAGAAGACCGGACCGGACTGAAAACACTGATGCGGACCGCGCTGCTCAAAGGAACCGCGCTCGTCTGCCTGGCAGCAGCCGTATTTCTGCTGCTTGCGTCGCCGTCCGCAAGACTCTTCTTCAAGCCCTCGGACGGAAGCCTGTACGACATGACGCGGGCCGGTTTTCTCCTGTTTCCGCTGACCATGCCGTTTTCGTGCATTTGCTGCGTCTTCAGCTGCTATTACCAGTGTCTGGGCCGTATGCGAATCGTCAATCTGCTGACCTTTGTTGACGGTCTGCTCGGCGTGGTTCTGTTCAGTCACCTTCTTGTTCCGGGCCTCGGAATGAACGGCATTTGGCTCGCGCACATTGCAAGCGGAATCCTGACGATGCTCGTCATTTTCGGCTATACGGTGCTGTATCGGAAGGGGCTTCCGCGCTCGCTGACCGACCTGCTCGTGCTGCCGGACAGCTTTGGCGCGCCCGAAGAAAACCGCATCGACCTCTCGGTTGCCGATATGGCGGACGTGATGAACCTTTCGGAACGGGTTGTCGGGTTCAGCCGGAGTCACGGCATCGACGAACGCCGCTCCATGTGGTCCGGACTCTGCATTGAGGAAATGGCCGGAAACATCGTGCAGCACGGCTTCGACGGCCGGAAAACATACAGTATCGACGTGCATGTCGTGTACCGGACCGACGGCATTTTGCTCATCCGCATGAAAGACAACTGCCGTCCGTTCAACCCGAAGGAAGTCCAAAATCTGCTGGACCCCGAGGATCCGACCAAAAATATAGGTCTTCGCCTCATTTCACAAGCTGCGAAGACCATGTCATACAATAACTGTTTGGGAATCAATATTCTGACGATAACGATTTGACTTTTGACGCGGCCCCTCACGGCCCGGCCCCACACGACCCGGCCCCTCACGACTCATCTCTTCACGACCCGGCCGCGTCGCGCTCCGTCGTAACCGATAATTTGCCTTCGGAAACCGTAAATACAACTTCGCCGTTTCGATCCGTGCGAAACACATTGTCACAGCCACTCTCGGCAATTCTCTCCAAAAATACGTCGTGCGGATGACCGTAAGCGTTGTCCTGACCGACACTGACAACGGTATATTCCGGCCGCAGCAGCTCCATCAGCTCCCGGCAGGACCCGGAATAGCTTCCGTGATGCGCCGCATGATATACCGTGACACCGTCCTGCGGCAGAAGATTTGCATCCAAAATCGCGCGTTCGGCACGCTCCTCACAATCCCCCGGAAAATAAAATGAAACGCCGTCCAGAGACACCAGCAGCACAATACTTAGATTATTTTCCGACGCATCGTCCCGGTTCACCGGTCCGAGCACCCGAATGTCGCAGTCCCCGAACGGAATCGTATCGCCCGGCTCGGGATGGCGAACCGTCACAATTCCCTCATCCAGACGCTGCACAAATTTCTTATACGCCTCCGTATCGGCCACATAATCCGGGCAAAATACGGTCGTCTTCTCATCGGCATACTTCACATAGCAACCGATCAGGCCGAAGCTGTGGTCGGCATCGTAATGCGTGCACACCATATTTTCCAAATGCGTCACGCCCAGCCGTTCCAGTCTCGCCACCACAAACGAACTGGTTTTCCGACCGCCTCCGTCAATCATCATGGCATGCGAATCCCCGTTTTTATCGGTGTGCAGCAACAACGTGGCATCTCCCTGCCCGACATCCAGACAAATGACCGACAACTGCGACTGCGAAACCGGCTCGGCGGGTTTCGTCGGTTCAGCGGGATTGGTAGGTTCAGCCGGCTTCGTCGGATCCGCAGGCTCGGTCGGCTCGGCGGGTTCCGTGGGCACGGCATCGGACTCGCCCGGCAACGTTCGGGACGCGATCTCCTCACCGGACGGCTCCGACGCACCGTCGGTACGCGAGGGCTCTTCCGCACGGTTGTCCCCACGAAGAGATGTCATAATCTTTTCATACGAAATTCTCTTCGGAATCGGAGCCGCAATCAGAACGACGCCAAGGCAGAAAATCACAGCCCAAAGCGCCTTGCGGCGGTATTTCCCGGCCAAAAACACCGGCGGCAGCAACAGGCACGCAAATACTGCTGCCACAATGCCCTGCACCGGATAGCCGAGATACACTCGGATTCCGCATGCCATCAGCACGCACACATCCGCAACCAGCCACAGAATTTTCAGTGCTTTCTTCATGAGCTCCCTCCTTTCCGAAAATAATCCCTTCACGGCCCGCAGCAACACGTGGGAGTTTTTCAAATAAACGCACTCATATTTATCAAGGGGCTCGCATTTTCCATAATTTTCACGCGCTTACAAATCCACCAGATAAATGCCGACCGAAATTTGCAGGAAGCTGCCCTTTTCCGTGATTTGCGTGATTTGCGCCTTCAGAAGCTTGCCCGCATCCATTAATCGCGCGAAAATGATGTTATCCTTCTCGGGGACGTACCCAAGCTTCTTTCCGTCCGCATTTAACATCAGAATCGCATTGTCGTCGTATTTGTTATTCTCGCGCCTCAGCGTCAGCATATCGCCGACCTTCATCTGCTTCAGCACAGAAGGGTCATCCAAATGCGTCGTTCCGGCGATAAACGAGTCAAACAAATGAATCTCCCGAATCAGCGGTTTGATCATCTCACCGAGTTCGTTGCCCTGTACCAGCGAAATCATCGCCTCTTCCTTAATCGTCAGTTCATTTGCCATGTAACATTCACCCCATTTCCCAGAAGTCCGTCGAGAATCTCCGCCAGCCGGGCATCATACTCCGTGTAGGACTTCTTTTCCTCCTCGAGAGCGTCCTTTTTGTCCCGGACCGCCTCCGGATTCTCAAGCACTGATTTGTATTGGTACGGGTCCGTCGTCAGGATGGTCTCGATTTCCTTCGTCAGCTCTTCAATCCGCTTGTCGATGTCCGGGATCTCCGTCACCTCCGAACCGTCCCCGAGCTGTTTCAGCACGTTGTCGATCAGAATTTCCGTCTCCTCCAGGCCCTTCAAATCATTGCAGTTATACGCAATAACGACGCGCTGCCAAAGCTCCCGCAACGCCTCGGTCCGCTCCACAAGCGGGTTGATATCCGGATGAATCCGCTTTACGATACGACGATAAATCTTCTTGATTTTCAGACGCTCAGCCTCCGTAATCCGGCGCGCCATTTTCGCCTCTTCGTAATCTTCAATCATCGAATTCAGCTGCTTTTGAAACTCCTCCATTTCCCTGCGCAAATACTCCTGCAGCTTCTCCACATCCACCGACTTCCCGCGGTTCGTGGCCATTTGGCAGTATTCGATGGTCTTCTTTTTCCGAATGCACTCCACCTTGAGCCGAAAAACCTCCAGCAACAGCTCGCCGAACTCGCGCACGTACGCCCGTTCCATCTGAAACGCCTCTTTTTGCAGCGCGTCACGGCGAATCAGAAGCTCTTCGTACCTGCTGTACGAAATATTTTTCACACGAATTATTTCGCCCATTACTCCACCACCTCAAAATCATACAAATCATCATAAATCGTCGTCAGTTTCTCCTCGCCGAGCAGCGCCTCCTGAAAGAATTCGTCCCGGCTTCGGAACCATTTTCCGTTAAAATTGACCGCGCACTCCTGCCCCTCCATCACCGACTCCAGCCGGTACACCTCATCGTCCCTGCAAAATGAGATCGTATGCGGAGTTTTCAGCAAATAATACAAATCATAAAAATCAAAGAATTCCTCGTCAAACTCCGTCAGGCTGTACAAATCATCGATGAGCCACTTCATGATGTTCAGATTTCCGAAAAATGCGTTGTACCGGATGCGCTGCGCCAGGAAATCCTTTGCCCGGAGATACAGCTCCACGGCCTCCTCCGGCCGTCCCTGCCCCGTGCGGATTCTCGCAAGCCTGGTATAAACCTCCGGCACCGGATCGAACACGTTCCGGCACGTCGTGACCTTCGTGAAAAGGTCCTCAATCATCGCCTCGTATTTGGTCAGATCCTTCTCCACATAGTACCCGTTCCGGTACATATCGGCCACCTTGTAAGTCGCAACCAAGTGCCCCTTGTCCATCATTTTCGAAAAATACTCAAATGCCTTCTTGAAATCCCGTTCGCCGGTTCGCCCGTAGTACCAAATGTACCCGAGGCACTCGTAGGCCTCGTCATAATCGCACGCTGCGGCCATTTCGTAGTATTTGAGCGCCAAATCAAACCGCTTCATGTCATAGTACACTCCGCCCAAATACATCATGTCCTGCGGCCGGCACTCCTTCTGAATCAGGAAATCCATTGCCTCCGTGAACAGGAAGAAGTCCTCTTCCGAATTCCGTCTCGTGCTGTCTGAAAATTCCTGCGCAATCCTGCGCGCTTCCTCAATTGTCATAGTGAAATACCTCCGTGGTGGGGCTTGTTTTTGTCCTTTTCCTAATTGTATCAGCTGTAAAGTCCATTAATTCGTGCTTATTGCAATTTTGTCGGAAAATTTTGTTGGAAAATTTTTACCGGAAATTATCATCAGACGTTTATGAAAGAGCACGTCTCGGCTGTCATTTAAACATTCCGTTGTATTTATGGCACGTTTATTTCATCGTGTAAAATTTGTCTTCACCTCTGCCATTCACATTAATCAGCCCGAGATCCCGCATCTGCTTTGTAACAGTAAATGTGCGGGTCTTTTTCAGTCCGAGTAAGTCGCTGATTTCTTTTTCGGTGATCTGTCCGTTTGTCTTGATATAATCAAGCACCCGCTGCATCTGCGAAGTTATTGCAAAAATGCTCTGAGTCTCTGATTCAGAAGCAACATTCATATTCGGCAAAACGATTTTAAACGTATTCGAGGTCACTTCAATTTGCGGCTGCTCCGAACAGTCCGCATACAAATTGAATATTCTGCGAATACCGGTGCCATAGCTTTCAATCAGGCGTAGACGATGAAACACTTCAGCAAGATTCTTATTTCGCGGCTGAGAAATACCGGAACGGATATCGTCGGGGAAAAGGCCGGGAAGAAGGCCGCCAAGCGAAATAAATTCCATTCTGCAATCGGTAACATTAATAATGATGCTGCCGCTAAAGCTGTAATCCCGGTGGACAATCGCATTCAGCAAAGCCTCGCGGATTGCTTCTTCCGGATAATCCTGCTTATCCGTCCGCACCACCCCTTTGAT
Source organism: Lachnospiraceae bacterium (assembly GCA_045641285.1). GTDB lineage: Bacteria > Bacillota > Clostridia > Lachnospirales > Lachnospiraceae > ISDg. Next base: position 1,265 of record JAZUGQ010000048.1, on the reverse strand, counting down.
TACGGAACTCGTTTTGTTGCACAGTGCAAGATAGTTTACCGTGTCCTCGAATTGCTTGAATACAGAACCGCCGAATTCCTTGCTGTCTCGAAATACGGTACAGGCTTCGTCGCTGAATACGGCAATTTTTATTGTATGCATACACTGATCGGAAAGAATCAGTGCAAGATTGGTATAAATACCGTCTTTTTTTTGAGTAATACCAAGAGACCGATATTTTCCCGAATTAAATTCCACGCCGTAACGATTAAATGCTCTTTGAGCTGCTTCAAAGGTCAACTCCTGCTCAATAGAACGGTTTTCTTCGAAAGCATCGCCGTCGCTCTCCTTAATCATCCGGCGAATCTGTTCGGGAGAGGCGGAAACGCTGGACGTGCCCTGACGCACAAAAACTCCGCTCGGTTTTAAGCCTTTTCCCTTGAGATAGTAGGGCTTATTCGTACCTTCACTTACGGTAATGCGTACCACCTTGTTATCCTGCACCGTAAACCGCACAAACATGGTTACATCCGGCATGATAGCATCGCGGATGCCGTTGGTGATACGGGTATATTCCTTATCAACATCTGTCAATCCAACCGCATTTCCGTCATTATCTATTCCGATATATACAACACCTCCGTCAGTATTGGCAAAGGCTATCACTTCTTTATAGATTTCCTCGGTAAACTGAGACTTAAATTCAATATTCTCGGTTTCAAAATTTTCGTTTGTAAAATTCATCAGAGTACCTCCTTGCAATATCCTAAATACATTATACCTGCAAAATTCACCATGTCAATTGCGAAAAGCGAATTTTCAGCGAATATTCGCTTTTGTGAGCGAAAATTCACTGTAACGAGCGAATTTTCGCTTTATTAAGTGGATGTTCGGGTTGAAGAGTATGACGTATTAACGATTTCAAGGTTCTTTTCGGCTTTGAGATGGATTCGCGAAATTGTTGCTAATTCTTCTTGTGGTCTTCCATAGCTCAAACCAGATTTCAGACATACTTCATTACATTTGAAAACCTGATAACCCAGCTTAAGAAGGCCTATCAGGAGAATCGTCTGGAATCAAGGCTGAAGTTCTTTTCAAAGTATAAGGTACTAATCATTGATGAAATAGGCTATATGCCCATTGATTCTGATACCGCAAATATCTTCTTTCAGCTCATAGCAAAGCGCTACGAGAAGAACAGTACTATCATTACTACAAACATGCCCTTTTCAAAATGGGGTGAGTTCTTCGGATCTGCGACACTGGCCAATGCAGTTCTTGACCGA
>JAZUGQ010000047.1:0-111207 GCA_045641285.1 Lachnospiraceae bacterium | reverse complement strand
TCTTGCGGATGCTAAGGGCAAGACTGTTGAGGAAGTTAAGGCTATGTGCGCATCCCTCCATGAGTTCAACCCGATGATGGGTCACAGAGGCTGCCGTCTTGCCGTAACCTATCCGTCCATCGCCAAGATGCAGACGAAGGCCGTTATCCGTGCAGCACTTCAGGTTAAGGAAGAGCATCCCGACTGGAACGTTAAGCCGGAGATTATGATTCCGCTTGTATGCGAACTGAAGGAATTGAAGTACGTTAAGAAGGTTGTTGTGGATACCGCTGATGCGGAAATCGCCGCAGCAGGTGTTGACCTTGAATATGAAGTCGGTACCATGATTGAAATTCCCCGTGCGGCACTTACCGCTGACGAGATTGCAAGTGAAGCGGATTTCTTCTGCTTCGGTACCAATGACCTGACACAGATGACATTCGGCTTCTCCCGCGATGATGCAGGCAAGTTCCTGAATGCTTACTATGACACCAAGATTTTCGAGAACGATCCGTTCGCAAAACTCGACCAGACCGGTGTCGGCAAGCTGATGGAAATGGCTATCAAGCTCGGCAAGCCCGTAAATCCGAAGCTTCACGTAGGTATTTGCGGTGAGCACGGCGGAGATCCTTCTTCCGTTGAGTTCTGCCACAAGATCGGTCTTGACTACGTATCCTGCTCGCCGTTCCGTGTTCCGATTGCACGCCTTGCCGCAGCACAGGCTGCCATCGCTGAGAAGAAGGCAATCTTCAAGAAGCTTGCCGGCGAGAATCCGGAATATGCTTGGGCATTGCTCGGCAAATGATGATGCCGCGTGCCGCGATAGAAATTAACTGAAGATACGCTGAAAGCCCTCGGGGAAATCCCGGGGGCTTTTTCGCTTATAGGAAAACGGGCCCCATAAAACGAAAAACGCCCCGCAAGACCCGAGATACGGAACAGGACCCGAAACTTTGCCGGTTTACGGGACGGCGATGCCTCGGCATGCCATTTCGGTATGTTGTCCCGGCATGTTATCTCGGCATGTTAAAAAAGTACAGATTCGTGATATGTGCAAAATTACAAGAAAGACGCAAAAATACAAACAAAATGACATGGAGATTGAGATAAAGTTACATAATGCCGTTTTTTTCTCTTCATTATGGTAAATTGTATTGTGAATATCTACTAAAATGAATTGACAAAATTGGAATATATGTACAAAACATCAAAAAGATGCTTATTAAGGTAAAAGAATTACATTTACAGAGCGCGTTTAACAAATTATAATAAACGGGAAGTTATGAGCGGGACGAGTCGCCTCATTTTTGATGAGATGATTCGGATGTTCGGTAACACAAAGGAAGGTAGTTATATGAATATAAAGAAACTGCTCGTCCTGATTGCAATGCTGGTTGTCGCAGCGGTTGTGCTTACGGGATGCGGTGACGATCCGGGTATTGATAATACTGATGTCGATGATGCGAATATCGACAAGCAGTGGGCGGATGTCGCAGAACCGGATAAGCCCTGCCTGATATTTTATAAGGATGGAACAGTCAAGTTCGATGAAGTCACTTACAAGAGCGGTAAATTTACCGAAACGGATTTGGAATTGACAAAGGACGACGGCACTGTTGTCAGAATGAGATATTTTGATGACGGAAAGTTGCGTTTTATATACAAAACCCTGGTCTACGAGAGAGACTCCGAATTGGGAAACGACGGAGATACGATCGTGAATGTCTGGAAGGGCCAAGGCGAAACAGAGGGCATGAGCTTCCAGTTTACCGATAAGGGTACGTTCAGAGAAGACAGTTCTTTTTACGGGTATTACACCCTGAACGAAGAAGAAGGCACCATTAAGCTTGCCTACGATTCTCCGTTTACCGACATTCTCCTGTATTACAAACTGGAGGATGGCAAACTGATTATCGAGTATCCGTGGAGATATTCGGAGGTACCGACAGGTACCAAATAAGTTCGATCGATAAGCGGCAACGCTTTCGATATACTCAGCATAAGCTGAAATTTCATTTATTTTCTAAGGAGGAAATCATGAAAAAATTTCTTGCATCCGTCTTGGCTGTAGTAATGGTTCTTTCTCTTTGCGCTTGTGACAAAAAGGACGAAAACAAAGACAAGACAAAAGTTACGATGTGGTGTATCGCTACTGAGAGCGATTCCAACCGTAAGTCTTATGAGAAGGCAATTGCAGATCTCAAGAAGAACAATTCTGACATTGACTTCGAGTGGGAAGCTATTGAAAACGAAACCTACAAGCAGAAGATTAAGTCCGCTATGGCAGCTAATGAAGTACCGGACATTTTCTTCACATGGTCTTGTGCTTTCCTTGGTGACTTCGTAGAAGAGAACAAGGTATACTGCCTTGACGAAGCTTACAAGGGATTCGCTGACAAGTTGCCTGAGAAGATGTGCAAGAACACAACTTACGATGGTAAGAAGTATGGTGTTCCGCTTACCATGAACATCGTTGGTCTCTTCGCTAACATGGAACTTTTGGCTAAGGTTGGTTATGACGAAGTTCCTGGCACTTATGAGGATCTCATTAAGTGCTGTGACGCTCTTAAGGCTGAAGGCATCATTCCTTTCGGTTGCTCCGGTAAGGAAACATGGTGTGTAACTGAGTACCTTGAGTCCGTTATCGAGAAGAGCTGCGGTGCTGCTACTCTTGATGATATCTTCATGGGCAGAGCTACTTGGGATAACGCCGATGTAGCAAGCGCTGTTGATACTTTCCAGAGCATGGTTAAGAACGAGTACTTCGATAAGGATGGTCTGGCTCTTGGTAACGATGAAGTTAAGGCTAACTTCATGGCTGGCAAGTACGCATTCTACATGAACGGTACTTGGAACTGCGCAGACTTCTCCAACGATGCTAACTTCAAGGACAAGGTTAAGGTTGCTGAATTCCCGGTTATCAACGCAAGCAAGTCTACACTTGGTGAGTTGATCGGTGGACCTTCCGATACTCTTGCTGTTGCAGCTAGCTCCAAGAATGCAGAGAAGGTTGCTAAGCTCACATTCGAACTTGGTAAGTCCATCTGCATGTATGGTTACCTTGATGGTTGTGGTCTTCCGGCTTGGACTGTTGATTATGCAGCAGACAACATCAACCCTCTTACTCAGTCTGTAGCTAAGATCGTTTCTGAGTCCAAGTACATGGTACTGTTCGGTGATACCGCTCAGTCCGCAGATGACGCTGCTATTTACCTTGCAGAAGTTGCTAAGGTATATGGTTGCGAAGTTGATGGTGCTAAGTTCATTGAAGATCTTTCCAAGTCCATCAGATAATTGTTGTGCTCTAAAATTTAGCAGTAATTATTTAATGTGGCCTTTCCGAAGGTAAGGAAAGGCCACATTTTTTGAGGAAGGCAAAGCGTCATGAAAAAAAGAAAATTAGACGGACTTACAATTTTTCTGTTTTTGTTACCGGCATTACTTCTCTTCATTGGAATTCTGATTGCTCCGATTATTATGTCGGTTTTCTACAGCTTCTTTGATTGGAAGGGATTTGGCTCGAAAAAATGGATAGGTATTGATAACTACAAAATATTGTTCGAAGGCGTGCAGGTTTGCTTCTTGAAATCAATCGGTAACGCATTGATTTTGGCGATTCTGTCGGTATTTATCCAGTTGCCGATTTCTCTTGGTATTGCATTGCTGCTTGGTAAAGGAATTCCCGGAGAAAGATTTTTCCTCTCGGTAAACTTCCTTCCGGTATTGATTTCCACCGTAGTAATCGGACAGCTTTGGAAGAAGATTTATTATCCTGACGGCGGATTGCTCAATACAATCCTAAGAAAACTCGGACTATGGACCAGCAAAGACAATATATTGTGGCTGGCTGAAAATCAGGGCTGGAAACATTTCCCGTTGCTCCTGATTGCATGTTTTATCCCGATGCTGTGGCAGTATGTCGGTTACCATATGCTGCTCATGTATGCCGGTGTTAAGAGCGTTCCTCCGGAATTACGCGAGGCCGCTAAAATTGACGGCGCAACCGATTGGCAGGTTGATAAGTATGTCGTATTGCCGTCGATGAAACAAATTTTGAAAGTAAGTGTTATTTTTGCCGTAACCGGTTCCCTGAAATCATATGACTTGATTTCCGTTTTGGCAACAAACAAGACCGTGGATGCAGCGGTTCCCAGTACACTCCTGATTGATCAGATGGTTAACTGGGGCAGATATGGTACGGGTAGTGCCATTGCGGTAATCATGATTCTGTTATGTTTCATTTTTGCACTTATCATCAGTGCACTGTTCAAAGAGAGGGACTAAATCATGGCAAAGAAAAACAATGATATAATGCGTCCTGAGATGTATCAGGTTAAGAAAACCAATAAAGTTGCCAAGGTGTTCATTTGGATTTTTATGTTTATTTGGGCATTCCTGAACCTGTTCCCGCTTTATTGGATGTTTACGTTCTCTCTGAAGGACAATAATCAGATTCTGGTTACCAATAAATTCGGTTTACCGTCTCCGTGGAAGCATCCTTCCCAGTGGCCTTGGGAGAACTACACGAAGCAGTTCAGCCAGGGAACGATTTTCATTTACTTTAAGAACAGTATCATCGTAACGGTTTTGGCAATTGCAATTACATTGCTTGCCGCCATGATGGCAACCTATGCGATTACCCGTATCGAATGGAAGTTCAGCGGTGCAATGAACAAGCTGTTCATGCTCGGTATTACCATTCCGATTCAGGCATCCATCGTTCCGGTATTCCTTGTATTGAAGCAGTTTGAAATGACCAATTCATATTCAGCATTGGTTATTCCGTACGCGGCGTTCTCGCTGGCGATGGCGATAATGGTATGTACCGGATTTATGACGGAGATTCCGAAAGAACTGGATGAAGCCGCATACATTGACGGATGCGGAAGAACAAAGGTATTCTTTAAGGTTATTGTTCCGCTTATGAAACCGGCTGTTGCATCCATCGTAATCTATACCTTCCTGCAGTGCTGGAACGAATTGATGTTCGCTCAGACATTCAACAGTAAGAAGGAAATGATGACATTGCCCGCAGGTATTAACCAGCTGTTCGGCAGTCACACAATTGAATGGGGTCCGGTCGGCGCTGCACTTGCAATTGCTACGTTCCCGACAGTTGTTGTATACATTATCCTGAGCAGCAAAATTCAGGACAGTTTCATCGCAGGTGCCGTAAAGGGCTGATGCTCCGGTATTTGTAACAAATGAAAAATTCGTAAACACCCGAATCGACATGGTTCGGGTGTTTTTTTGGAGAAGGAATCAGGGTCCATCGTCCGTCGTTGGTCTGTACCGTTTTACATGAGTTGCATTTGAAAGAAAATAATGATAAAATACAATTCAGTGATATTTTCGGAGGTGCGGAAATGGGGAAACAGTCAAATCCGAAAAAAGCAGAAGGGAAGCAGTCGATTCATCGGGGACTCAGAAAGATCATTTCGAGGGGTCTCTTTTTGCTGTTGCTTGCGTTTATCATTTCGCTGATGATTATTCAGTACAAAGACCGTCGTGATTATGAGAGCAAGGATGCGGTCATGGTATTGAACAGTATGGAGAATACAATTAATTCGGCAATGGAAGGGTATTACGAAATTTCCCGTCTGATTATGGCGGATGATGATGTTCGAAAATTCCTGAATGCAGTGTCGGTGGACGCCGGGTTGCTATATGATACCCGGGCCAGTGTTCTGCAAACCATGAGTGTCTGCTCAAGGTTGGATTCGGTCCATATTTTCCGATTGGACAAACGGTACATGCAGACGTCCAAGGCGGAATATGATTTTTATCCGGAGCGAATGGAAGAAAAAGAATGGCAGAATGCCATAATCGGAAAAAAAGGCGGTGCACTGGTTATGCTGAACGGATACGATGCACTGTTTCGGAAGGATGGACAGCCGATTCTGACCATTTGCCGTGCGATTTTTGATATGCAGTCCCAGAAACTCATGGGGACACTGATGATGAGTATTTCGAATAAGCTTCTGGAAAATGCGGTGGAAGCGCAGGCAGAAAAAAATGTTTGCATTATAACCGATAAAGGGGAGTTTTTGGCCGGAAACAAAGACCTGACGCAATTTTTCGGGAATCAGTTTCTGACGGATACCATTGTGAATGATACGGTCTTTCGCGGATACCAATTCGGTACGGTTTCCGGATATAAGCTGGATGAACTGCCGCTGGTATTGATTTGCTATACATCGTCCGAAATTAATGACATTTCCAAGGAGAGTCTGTTCGGAGTTCTGATTCTGGTTATTGCGTTCGGTATTGCGCTTTTGACAACCGGTTCCTACATAACATCGCAAGTAACGAAGCCGCTGCTGGCTCTGACGGAAAATATCGAAACAACGCAGGAGTCCGGCTGGCTGACCAAGCTGAACGTGAGTCTTCCGCCAAATGAAATCGGCGACCTCGGAACCAGCTACAATACCATGGTGGAACATATGAACGATATGTTCAACCGTCTGCTGGAAAAGGAGAAAATCATTCAGAAGGCGGAACTGCGTGTGCTGCAGGAACAGATTAAGCCTCATTTTCTGTATAATTCACTGGAAACCATCAGCTCCCTGGCAGTGGATGCCGGAGCGGACGAGGTATATTCCGCACTGGAAACGCTGGGAACCTTTTACCGGAACTTCTTAAGCAAAGGCGAGCGTATTATTACGCTGGATCGGGAAATCTGCATTGTACAGAATTATCTGATTTTGCAGAAGCTGCGATACGGCGAGGTAATCCGGGATGAGTATGATATCAGCGAAGAAGCAAAGGCGTGCGTTCTGCCGAAACTGATTTTGCAGCCGCTCGTGGAAAACAGCATTTATCACGGGGTTCGTCTGAAAGGGGAACCGGGGCTCATTTCCATTCGTGCGTATGTGGAAAATCAGGAACTGCACCTGTTTGTTCGGGATACCGGTGTCGGTATGAGCGAAGAGGAAATCGAGAACGTCCTGAACCGCAAGAGATCCGAGAGTAACGAAGAGGTTCCGAAGCTCGGATTCGGACTTTGGGGAACCGTTGAGAGAATCCGGTATTTCTGCAATCGCGAGGATGTGGTACGAATCCGAAGCAAAGTCGGAGAATATACGGAAATCGAAATTATTATTCCGTACAGTACGGAAATTGTTGAAGAAGGGGATGTGGAATGAAACGGACAGTTGCATGGATATTGATTTGTGTGTTGGCGGCAGGACTCTGCGGATGCAATATTGCGGGAGGCGGGTCCAAGCGCAATAACGACACAGGGAATATAAGCGTTACGCAGGAGCCGCAGAAGAAATCCGTTTTGGCACCGGGAAATCCGACGGAGCCGGTGGAAGGGTACTGGCCGAATATGATTTATGATACGTATTCGATTCCGATGCCGTTGAGTTCGTCGGGAGAGGTTGTATATACGGATTTTGACAATCCGGAGCTGCCGTATTCCGTGTATTGGAGAAACTTCTTGTGGCATGAACTGAAGGACTGGGTGATTCTGCTTCAGTCATACGGATTCCGGGTAAATGACTATACAATGGAACGGTTGGAAGACGGCGGACGCGACGAGGCCATGGAAGTGTTTTTTCCGTCTCCGAAAAGCGAGTATAAGCTTCTGATTGCCTATAGTTTTATCAGCGACATGAATATGGAATATACCGATTACGCAAATCCGGACAACAAAAATTTCATTTTCTCCGAAGAAATGACAGAGAACGGGCATTTGAATATTGCATATAATCTGCGGATTTCCCTTTGCCCGTTGAACACGGAACAGGAACTGATCGGAAGCTGCTTCGGCGTGACTCCGCAGGAAATCTGCTTCAGCGAGCATATCCGTAAGGTGGAACTGGTCGAAGACGAAAAGATTGCGTATATTGCAATTGAATTTTACAGCGATTATATGCCGACGCAGGATGACGTGCTTTTGTCAAAGAAGACAATTTATACGGCATTGGCAAAACACGGAGCGGTATTCCAGGACGAGAGGGCATTTGACGTATCGCTGGAGGACGCTGTGTCATCCGGATATTCATGGCTGTTTGTTAACGGAAATCATTACAGTGCGGACCGTTTGGAATTGACGGAACGGTACAACGACATCTTTTATTATCATTGGAAAATTGCGGTTCACGAGGATGAGTAACCGCACGGAATATACGGAACTGCCGCGTTTCTGCGGCAGTTCTTTGTTTTGCGGGAATGCGGAATTCCTTTTTGCTGCGGTTTGTTTTGCGAAAATGCGGAGCCGGCGGAGAAGCGGAAATGCCATTGACATCACATTTTTTTTGTGTTATAAAAACAGTGGTTTTTTTATCTCATAGGAAAGTCCGTCCTATGAGATAAAAAACGCTCCGCGAGGATGCACACGCTTTTGCAGCGGTATTTTGTCGCTAACGCGACGCAAAAGCGGCGCAGCATGTCGCAAGCGACATGCTTTCTTGTAATTTACGATATGTTTCGAAAGGATGACAATCATGAAACGATTGAAAATGACGGCAGCGATGCTGTGTTGCATCATTTTGATGCTGACAATGAGCGCTTGCGGGAACGATAAAAAGAATTCGTCCGGAAAAACGGACAATGACACCACACCGAAACCGGTGACAAAGAGCATTACGAGCGTGAAGGGCTATGTTCAGACTCCGATTTCGACGTCGGATATGGCGAAAAAGTGGAACGTCGACACTTATTATGAGGAATTTGAATTTGACAATGCCGGAAAATGCACCACATTTACAAGATACTGCAGCATCTGTTCGGCGGACAACAGCGAGACGGTGAAAGCGCATCTGGCGGAAGACGGAATTACCGCAGTCTGGTTGGAAGGGAACAAATCCTTTACCATGACACTCGATGAGATGAAGGGAAAAGACGTTGCGTTTGCCAAGGAGTATTTCGACAATACGCTGACGCCCTATATCATTCAGTATATCGACAGCGAAAATGATGTTTCCTCCGAAGTGTTCGGAGAAGGAAAGGACCGGTCCAACGAATCGGCAGCTGTGAAGTCCCTGTTCGGACTCGGCTTTTCGGATATCAAGGGCGAATGGGACATTGTTTGCGTCAATAAGAAGGATGCCGTATGGGAAATGGAGAGCAAGACCGGCATGACCTTCGATGACGCCAATGCCTGCATGGCGTCGGTATTGAAACTTGTGGAATTCGACATGAACAATCTGAAGGATGCGACCGAAGAAGCCCCCACGGCATCACTTACGTATGAAGCGAACGGCGTTTCCTACGAGGTAACCGTGACGCTGACCGGAAGCTCCACGATTCTTTTCCGCATGGAAAAGAAATAACCCGGAGTTCGTGAGAATGTCCTGCGTTCCGGGAGGCACCCGGAGCTTTCGGAGAACTTCTGCATTTTGAGAGGAATCCGAAGTCTGCAGCGATGGATACAGAGGAGAAAACACGGTCATTTGACAGAGACCGGTCGGTGCCGGACCGACGGAAAACCGGCATTTGGAGAGAAGAATTATATGAAAATGAAATGGTATTTGATTCCGATTATGGTGCTTCTGGTGGTAGGGGCCTTTCTTTTGATTGTGCTTCAGCCGTTTGATAAGCCGATTCAGAAAACCATGTCCAAGGTGAAGGACAATGAGTTGGAGGAAGCAGTTGACATTTACGGAAAAAAGATTCGCGGAACGGAACTGGAACGGGATTTTGTCTCGGAATACGAAGAGTATCTGGAGGAATTCCGGAAGCAGTTTGAGTCCGGTCAAATCACGTTCGGACAGTTTGACACCGTGCTGGACGGAGCAATGAAATTTGAGAATTCGTCACTTTGCGAGAAGGCAAAGGATTTATCGGACTGGGGCAACAATGTAAATGAGTCCAGACGGTTTTTTGCCGATGCGGAGCAGCTGTTCCAAAACGGTGATTATGCCGGAGCCGAGGAGCAGTATCGGCATGTCAGCGCATACGACGTCGGAAATTATATGAAGGCACAGGTTATGCTCGAGGAATGCAGAAAGCGGTATGCCGGATCCGACAGCGAGAGAGCGGAAATGGGGGAGTAGATGGACAGTAAACATTTCGAGCGGTTTGATATGGCAAAGAAGCCGATACGGACCAAATGGTACCTGCGGCCGATTACGTATTTGCTCAGTGCGCCCGGCGTATGGAAGCATAAAACGAAGATTACGAAGGTTCGGACCGAAGGGCTGAAACCTCCGTTTCTGATGCTCTGCAATCATAATTCGTTTTTGGATTTCAAGGTGGCAACGAAGGCGGTATTTCCGAAGAGAGCCAATTATGTGGTGGCGATTGACGGGTTTATCGGAAGAGAATGGCTGCTTCGCAATGTCGGATGCATTTGCAAGCGGAAATTCACCAATGACGTTGTACTGGTCCATCAGCTGAAGCAGGTAATCAAGAACGGCGACATTGCCATGATTTATCCGGAAGCAAGATATTCGCTGTGCGGAACGACGGCGGTTTTGCCGAGTTCGCTCGGAAAGCTGTGCAAACTGTTAAAGGTGCCGGTCGTGACATTTATGTGCCACGGCAACCATGTGACGTCGCCGTTTTGGAATTTGCATGAACGCAAAATCCGCCCGACCGAAGCGGAAATGACGGTGCTGTTCACGCCGGAGGAATTGAAGCAGGCGTCGACGGAGGAAGTCAACGACGCACTGGTCGAGGCATTTCAATACGACGATTACCGGTGGCAGAAGGAACGTGGTCTGACAACCGATTATAAGAACCGTGCGGAAGGGCTGCATCGCGTGTTGTACCGCTGCCCGGCCTGCGAAACCGAGTTTCGGATGAACAGCAAGGAGGACCGGCTGTTTTGTGAAGCATGCGGCAAGACATGGCGGCTGAGTCCGTTAAATGAGCTGTCTGCGACGGAAGGAACAACCGAGTATTCGCATATTCCGGACTGGTACGAGTGGGAGCGCGAATGTGTTCGGAAAGAGGTTGAGGAAGGCCGATACTCGTCCGGAGATTTGGAGGTCCATGTGGATTCGCTGCCGAACGCGAAACGGTTTGTCCGTCTCGGAAACGGCGTGATGCGCCATGATATGAACGGCTTTACGGTGACCGGAACGGACGATGAAAACAATCCGTTTTCCATGACAATTGCGGCGGACACCCAGTATTCGGTTCATATTGAGTACAATTATCTGGACCGGTTCGGAGATTGCGTGGATCTGAATACGTTGGAGGATACGTGGTACGTATATCCTCACGGAACGGAATTTTCCGTTACGAAAATGGCTTTGGCAACCGAAGAACTGTATTTTCATTATAAGCGGATGCGCGGGGAACCGTGTCGTCCCGGACTGGCATAAAAATGACCCGGCGGAGGAGCGGATTCCTCGGCCGGGATTTGTTTTTTGTGTAAGAAAATGTCCGATACGGAAAAACGTCCGATACGGAAAAACGTCCGATGTGGTAAAAACGGGCCGCGGGGATGCGTATGCTCCGGCAGCGGAGATTTTCCGATGATGCGGTGCAAAAGCGACGGGGAATATCCCGGGAGGCATGCGGTCCTGTTAACCGAAATGCATGACAATGATTCCGATAATATCGACAATCGCAAGCACGATATAGTAAATCGGGATTTCGTATTTGTCGGACGGATAGGTTAACCGGTAGGATTCTTCCACGATTTCCTGAGGCACGGGAGTTCCGTGAAATTCGGCCATACGACGTTTGGCGGTCAGAATCGAGTTTGTATAATTGTACAGTTCGATTCGGGTTTTCGCCATGTCGCGCTGTACCTGAAAATATTCGGTCAGATACAGGGCAACGAGGGCAATGAGGTCAATCCACCAGCCGTACAGCATCCCGCGGCTGATTCCGAACAGTGCGGTACAAAGCATCACAACCAGTGTCAGGCACAACGCGGTCAGTCGGATGTGCTGCTGCTGACGTTCAAAAAATTGTATTTTGTATTCCAGTCCGGTTGTCCGGTGAAATTCGTCCAGTTCCCTCATATAGTATCCCCTCCGTAAACGATGCGTACAAAGCACCGAAAAAATGAATCCGACATCCGGCGTCAAAGTGCCGAAAACGATTGATTTTGGCATATGTCGTGTCCGAACGCACACTTGACCACAACAGACAGTATAGCATCTTTTGAAAGCATCGGCAAGTGCTTTTCACGGGAATCCCATGCGCGGTGTCCGGACCATGCCGGGCCGGTTTGCCGGAACGACGGACGGCGAATTTCGGACACGTTCCGGGCACAAAGATAAAATCGAATAACACGTTATTTATCTGCGGGCAAACAGTTGCAGAATGACAGAATAGTTGTCAACTGGGTGAAAAATGATGTATTTGACGACATTTTCCGGGAAGGATGTTCGGAAATGATTTGCTTTTCTGTTGTATTGATTGAATTTTATATTATAATTTATATGAGGGATTCCCTCAGTGATTACAGTGGATTTGCAGAGCAGCTGCAAAAGGGAGACAGAGATGTTACGGATAGCATGTTGTGATGATGAGGAACTTCAGCTGGAAATCCTTGCGGACACGCTGAAGAAATATGCAAAGGACCGGTTGCTGCAATTGGAAGTGTTTTCGTTTCAGTCCGGTGAGGAGTTGTTGGAAGCGGCGAAAATGCAGCCGTTTGATGTGTATATTCTGGATATGCTGATGCCGGAGATGTCCGGCATGGAGGTCGCAATGAAGCTTCGGATGATGGGCGACGAGAGCAAGATTGTTGTTCTTTCGGCCACGGTGGAGTATTTGTCGGCATCATATGATGCGGATGTATTTTATTACCTGCTGAAGCCGCTGGACCGGGAAAAATTTGCCAAGATTATGGATATGGTTGTCAGGACGAAGAACAATGCATCCCGTCTTGTGCAGATTACAACCAAGGCCGGCATAATTGTATTGAAGCCGGAACTTATTTTGTACGTGGCTCAGAAGGGAAATGCGCTGCAGTATCATTTGACGGACGGGCGTCTGGCGGTGTCCAATGACATCGGTGTGCCGTTCCGGGATGCCGTAAATCTGCTTCTGGCGGACGGTCTGTTTACACAGACGTCGGATAACTGCGCCGTCAATTTGGCGTATGTGGATCGGTATGACGGAACGCGGATTACGATGCGGGACGGTACCGTATTGGAAGTTCAGGCGTCTTTGGCAAAACGTGTGTCCAATGCAACGGATGAGTATCGGTCGATGTAACTGTCGAAACAGAGTTCGCGGGTCGAACTCTGTTTTTTACCGTATCGGTGTTACCACCGATACGGTAAAAAACGCTCCGCAGGGATGCACACGCTTTTGCAAAGGAAATTCGTCGCTGGCGCGACGCAAAAGCGGCGCGGAGGGGGTCTGCCTTGGTTTGACAGAAATGAGGAAAATGCATGAAGAAAGCAATTCGAAGAAGAATTTTGGTTTCGGTGATTCTGGCGGTGGTAATGCTTGCCCTGACGGTCATTGCGTCCATTTACGTAACCGGTCAGGCGGAGGAAATCTGCTGGAATACACTGGATGACGAAGCCCGTTCCGTGGACCATTCCGTTGCGGAAGTCATCAAGAATTTTGCCGGAGCACTGAACAATTACGGAGGCTCTCTGACGACCGGTCCGAACCTGAGGGATCAGCGTGTCGTGGAGTCCGTGCAGAACATGAAGCTCGGCAAAATCAATTCCGAGACGAGACTGTACCTGCCGGACGGAGGTATCGTATACAGTGACGGTGTGATGGAAACGGCGGACATGAACGGAGAAGATTCGTATATTTGTGACGGGAATACGTACGCCTCCTACGAGGAACTGCTTCAGCGGATTTTGGGCTCGGAGACCATTTATTATCTGTCCACGGTTCATTCCGATACGATTCATACGGAGAAAACAGTGCTGGAAATGTCGGTCGTGCTTCGTAAACAGGGCGAGCCGGTCGGTATTTTGACCACGGTTCTGGATGTCAACGATCTGGCCGGCAATATTATGGTAAATGCGTATCGAGGGAAAGCGTCCACCAGTCTGGTGGATGCCCGGGACTGCATCGTCAGTGTGGACACCGCCCATAAGATTCAGGGAAGTCTTCACAACATGACGCAGAAACCGCTGCGTGACTATACCTGGGAACGGTTTACGGAGGATGCGGCCAAACGCCGGGAATCCGTTATGATGTTCCGCGACAACAGTGACGATACGGTTCAGTTCATCCGGATGATTCCGTCGGAACTGATGGATTTTTCCACGATGGTCACCGTCAGCGAAGACGTTGCGTTTGAAATGGTGGGAAAGATGCAGTTTGTGTTCACCTGCGCCATTTCCGTGGAAATGATTGCCCTGCTGTTGTACCTTTTGTGGATGATTCGCGATACGAGAAAGCAGATCCGCGAAGAGCAGATTAAGTTCGAACAGAGGGAACAGGAACTGGAACAGCAGGTGGAAATGCAGAAGGCACTGGACCGGGAAAAGGTTCATTTGCAAAAGGTGCATGACATTATCCACTCCGGAATCTGGTCCGTGGATTTCGATGAACAGTATCAGATCACCGGTGTCCAGTGGTCGGACGAGTTCCGGCACATGCTCGGCTTTGACAGCGAGGAGGACTTCCCGAATACGCTTGCGGCATGGCAGGAAAGGGTCCATCCGAATGATATTTCCTGGGTTATGAAGGCATTTTCCGACGTTGTCACGGAAGCGGCTCCGGACGAACCCCGGTCCGACATCGAATTCCGGATTCGCACTAAGGAAGGGAAATACCACTGGTACCACTCCATTTGCCGTATGACGCGAATCGACGAGACACGCGGGGAACTGTTCGGAACGCTTGTGGATACGACGACGGAGCATGAAAACCGGGAACATACCAAACTGATTGCCGCGCTGTCCGACGATTATACCGGGCTGTATACATACGATATGGAAACCGAAGAAAGCAACGTCGTCTATGTCAGCGACGTCATTCGGGCGGACACGGGGGCAAGTATCCGGAAGTATTCGGAACTGAAGAAGGTTCTGCAGATTTTTATCGGGCAGTCGGTTCATCGGGACGATCAGGAAATGATGCGAAAATGGGTGAATCCCGATTATGTCCGGGAGCAGATGGCGCATACCAAGCGCTACCGTTTCGTGTTCCGGCGCAAATTCGGCAACAGCTACAAATACTCCGAAATGATTGTTGCCAAATCGGAACCGGTCGATGAGGAACCGCGGGAGCTGATTATCGGTTTCGCCCTTGTCGACGACCAGTACCGGCAGGAAATGGAGCAGAAGGAAGCACTGCACAACGCCCTCGACATGGCCGAGTCCGCAAACCGCGCGAAGACAACGTTCCTGAACAATATGTCGCACGATATCCGAACCCCGATGAATGCCATTATCGGTTATGCCGATCTGGCGGCGTCGCACATCGATGATACGAAACAGGTGCAGGATTATCTGGGCAAAATACGCCGCTCGTCGGATCATTTGCTGGATCTGATAAATGATGTTCTGGACATGAGCCGAATCGAATCCGGCAAGCTGATTGTGGAGGAACAGGAGGAAAATCTGAAGGAAATCGTCCGCTCGGTTGCGGATATTATGCAGGCCGATGCCGCTGCCAAGAGGCAGGAACTGACGGTCAAATACCGCAATCTGAAGCATGTGTCGGTATACTGCGACCGGCTGCGCATGAATCAGGCCCTTCTGAACGTCCTGAGCAACGCCGTCAAATACACGCAGAACGAAGGCCAGATCGTGCTGGAAGTGACCGAAACGGAGTCGGAACGGCCGGATTGCGCGCACTATGAAATCCGGATTACCGATAACGGAATCGGTATCAGCGACGAATTCCTGAAGACGATTTACGATCCGTTTACAAGAGTCCGTTCCTCGACCGTCAGCGGCATTCAGGGCACCGGCCTCGGCATGGCGATTACGAAAAACATCGTGGATATGATGGGCGGAACGATTCGGATTCACAGCAAGGAAAATGAGGGCACCGCGGTAACTCTGGCATTTGACTTCCGCGTTTTGAATGCGGAGGAGCTGAGCCGCCGGAGCGAGGTAACGAAAAACGAGCGGAAAATGCTGGATACGATCGAACTGACCGGCCGGCGGATTCTCGTTGTGGAAGACAACGAGCTGAACCGGGAAATCGCCGCGGATATTCTGAGCGATAACGGTGTGATTGTGGATACGGCGGAAGACGGAACCGTTGCGGTTGAGAAAATGACCGAAGCCAAGCCGGGCGATTACGATCTGATTCTGATGGATATCCAGATGCCGGCCATGAACGGGTATGAGGCGACGCGGCGAATCCGCGCACTGGAAAACCGGGAGGTGGCATCCATCCCGATTCTGGCGATGACCGCGAATGTATTTGACGAGAACCGGACGGAAGCGGAAAAGGTCGGAATGGACGATTACATTTCCAAGCCGGTCCGGATTGATGATTTGAAGAAAATTCTGGTAAAATATCTGTAATCGGAACACGCTGCGGGTCCGGGCGTGCGGCTGCGGAGAGCGGACGGAATGCGATTTGCTCCGGCCGCCGAACACGGCAGCGGGACGCAGAGAAAGGAAATTATGAAATATCGGCAGATTCATTTGGATTTTCACACGGCACCGGTAATTCCCGATGTGGGAACGGATTTCGATGCGGAAGAGTTTGCGGAAACGCTTGTCCGCGCTCATGTGAATTCCATCAACATTTTCGCAAAATGTCATCACGGCATGTGTTATTATCCGACCAAAGTCGGGACCGTTCATCCGTCCCTCCGGTTCGATCTGATGGGGCAGATGATTGAGGCACTTCACCGGCACGGGATTTCGTGTCCGCTGTATTTTCCGATCGGCTGGGAAGAGGATGCGGCGGAACACACGGAGTGGCTGGAACTCGGAAAGGACGGAATTCCCGGGCATAAACGGCCCGATGACGCATCGTATTACAGCTGGCGGAAACTGTGCCTGAACAACGACGAATACAAGGCATACATCAAACGGCAGCTGACGGAGCTTTTGGACGGGTATGATGTGGACGGCCTGTGGTTTGACATCATTTTCCAGCAGCAGTGCTGTTGCCCGACATGCGTTTCGGAAATGAAACGGCTCGGCCGGAATCCGGAGTCCGAGCGGGATGTGCTGTGGCATGACGAATACGTCCTTCGGAAGTTCCAAAAGGAAATGAATGATTTTCTGGCCGGGTTCGGAAAGCCGGTTCCGGTATTTTACAATTCCGCATGGAAACCGAATTCCGGATACGGAGACACGGCGATTGACAACCGGTCGCTTTTGCAGGATCATTTGGAAATCGAATCGCTGCCGTCGGGAGAGTGGGGGTACAATCATTTTCCTCTGCTTGTGAATTATCATAACCGGAACAACGGGCCGATTGTCGGAATGAACGGGAAATTTCATTTGTCATGGGGAGACCATGGCAGTCTGAAGAACCGGGAAGCACTGGAATACGAGTGTTTCCGGATGATTGCAAACGGGTGCGCATGCTCGGTCGGTGATCAGCTGCATCCGCGCGGTGCCATGAACCGGGCCGCTTACGAACGAATCGGCGAGGTGTACCGCGAAATCGAAAAACTGGAGCCGGTTTGCGACGGAAGCACGAAAATTGCCGATATCGGTGTCGTGGTTTCGGCCGATTTCCACGAGCGGAACACGGATTCCGATGAGGGCGTGATGAGAATGCTCTCCGAGCTGCACGAAACGTATGATTTTATTCCGGTGACCGACGATCTGAGTCGGTACCGGCTGGTGATTCTGCCGGACCGGATTGCGGTGGATTCCGCATTTTCCGCGAAACTGAAGGCATATCTGGACGGCGGCGGACGGGTGATTGCCTCCGGACGGAGTACGGACCCGGAAGCACTCGGAATCCGGATGGTTTCGGAGTGCGAATACGAACCGGCGTACGCGGTTATCGGGGACGGTGTGATTCCCGGCGCGGAGCCGCTCGAATATGTTTTTTACAAGAGGGGCGTCTGTGTCGAAAGCGATTTGCCGGTGCTTGCGTATATCGGAAATCCGTATTATAACCGGACGGCGGAATGCTTTTCGTCCCATCGGCATTTTCCGTATGACAGGACCTCGGACCGGCCGGCGATTCTGCTCGGCGAGAAGGTCGGATACTGTGCGTTTCCGCTGTTTGACGATTATATTACGAACGGAAACCGGATTTATCGGGATGTTTTCGAATGCCTGCTGAAGGCCCTGCTGCCGGAGCCGACCGTGTGCGTGACGGCACCGACCTGTACGGAGCTGACGGCACGGCGTGCGAAGGACGGCGGGCTGCTGGTTCATTTGCTGAATTACATTCCGGAACGCCGGACGAAAACGATTGATATTGTGGATACCCGGCTGCCGATTTACAACACGGAGATTTCGGTTGCCGACGGACACCGGTATACCGTGGCCAGGGCGATTCGGAGCGGGACGGAGGTTCCCGTGACAACCGGACCGGACGGGCGGTGGCATGCGGTGATTCCGGTGATTGACGGATATGACTGTATTTATTTTTTATAACCGGGGAGGTAGCATATGTTGGATTGGATTACGGTGAACAAACAAAGCAGCATTCGAATCGCGGGAAGCCGGATTTTGTATTTTGATCCGTTGGAAATTCCGGCGGAACCGCACGATGCGGACATGATTTTCATTACGCATGAACATTACGATCATTTTTCTCCGACGGACATCGGCAAGCTTCGGAAGCCCGGAACCCGGATTTTTGCGCCGGAATCCATGAAGGACAAGCTGACGGAAATGCTGCCCGGGGCAGGGGAGACGGCGATTACCTTCGTAACGCCCGGCGATTGCGTGGAAACGGACGGCATTTCCGTTTCAGCGGTTCCCGCGTACAATGTCGGAAAGCCGTTCCATACGAAGGAACGCGGATGGGTCGGATATCTGGTTGTCATGGACGGGACGACCTATTATGTGATGGGCGATACCGATGAAAATCCCGATAACCGGAAGATTCGCTGCGATGTGCTGCTGATTCCGATCGGCGGAACCTACACGATGGACACGCTGAATGCCGCGACGTATATTCATTTGATTCGGCCGAAGTATGTTGTGCCGACGCATTACGGAAGCATTGTCGGAACTCCCGGGGACGGCGAGGTTCTGAAAACGCTGGTCGATCCGGAAATTCCGATCGTGCGGAAGCTCGGCTGACCGGTGCGGGAAATGACCGGACCGTTCGACAGAAGCGATGCGCGGAAACCGGGCTGACCGGGAATCCCGGAAAAGGGCTTGAATTCGCGGTCAGATGTGATACAATGACAGATGCGGCGGGTAACGCCGGGAAATCAGAGGTCGGACGCGGAGAAGGGTGTCCGAACCGTTTACGGAGGCGTGTAATATGACAAATAAGGAAATTTTGGAGCAGGGAGCGGCAACCCTCGGAATCGAATTCGGTTCGACGAGAATCAAGGCCGTTGCGATTGACGATAAGGGAACGGTTTTGGCCCAGGGCGGTCACGGCTGGGAAAACCGGTTTGACAACGGCGTATGGACATATACGGAAGAGGACATCCGCACCGGTCTGCAGGACTGCTATGCGGATCTCCGTGCCAATGTGAAAAAGGAATACGGTGTGGAACTGACGGGCTTTGCGGCAATCGGAATTTCGGCCATGATGCACGGCTATCTTGCATTTGACCGTTCGGACCGGCTGCTCGTTCCGTTTCGTACCTGGAGAAATACCATCACGGAGCAGGCGTCCCGTGATTTGACAAAGGCATTTAGCTACAATATTCCGCAGCGCTGGAGCATTGCGCACCTGTATCAGGCAATGCTGAACGGGGAAGCCCATATTCCCGAGGTGGCGTTCTTCACGACACTGGCAGGATGGGTTCATGCGGAACTGACCGGGGAGAAGGTACTCGGCGTGGGCGATGCGTCCGGCATGTTCCCGATTGATATGACAACGGGTGATTACGATGCGGAAATGCTTCGCACGTTTGATTCGCTGCCGGCCGCAGCGGGAGTACCGTGGAAGCTTCGCGACATTTTGCCGAAGGTTCTGAGTGCCGGTGAAAATGCCGGATATCTGACCGAGGCCGGAGCAAAGTTCCTGGATGTCAGCGGCAATCTGAAGGCGGGAATTCCGTTCTGTCCTCCCGAGGGCGATGCGGGAACCGGTATGGTGGCAACCAACAGCGTCGGCGTCCGGACCGGAAACATTTCCGCCGGAACATCGGTATTTGCAATGGTTGTTCTGGAAAAACCGCTGTCGAAGGTATATCCTCAGATTGATCTGGTAACGACTCCGGACGGTGCGCTTGTCGGAATGGTTCACTGCAACAACTGTACGTCCGATATCAATGCATGGGTCAGCCTGTTTGCGGAGGTCGGCGCCGAGATGGGCGTGTCCTTCGATATGGGAGAACTGTTTACGAAAATGTACGGCAAGGCCCTGGAGGGCGAGCCGGATTGCGGCGGACTGCTGTCTTACAATTTCGTTTCCGGTGAGCCGGTTGTCGGCGTGGAGAACGGAGAGGTATCGTTCCACAGAACGGCCGAGAACCGCTTTACGCTTGCGAACTTTATGAGAATGAATATGTATTCCGCACTCGGAGCACTGAAGGTCGGTCTGGATCTGATGCTGAAGGAAGAGGGCGTGAAGGTGGATAAAATGCTCGGACACGGCGGATATTTCAAGACTCCGCTGGTCGGACAGAAAATTGCGGCTGCCATGGTCAATGCGCCGATTTCCGTAATGGAGACGGCCGGTGAGGGCGGTGCCTGGGGAATCGGTCTGCTGGCCCGTTACATGACCTTCCGCAGGAACGGTTCGTCCGCATCGCTGCAGGAATTCCTGGACAGCGAGATTTTCGCGGAAATGAAGGCCGTTTCGCTGAATCCGGATCCGAACGAGGTTGCCGGCTGCGAGGCATTTATGAAGCAGTATAAAGCCCGGCTGTAGGAAACCGCGGGAGATGCGGGAGCGGGAATGCCTGAGGGAGCCGTGGGAGCGGGAATGCCCGCAACAGCCGTGAGAGCGGGAACACCAGAAGGAACCGTGGGAGCGGGAATGCCCGCAACAGCCGTGAGAGCGGGAATGCCCGAAGGAACCGTGAGAGCGGGAACACCCGCAAATAACGATGAGAGCGGAACAAGGCGGTTCGGACGGAACCGGCGGTACCGCATGAAGGAACAAGGAGGAAACCGATAATGCAGTTTGAAACGTTACAGAAAGACATGATTCAGGCAATGAAGGATCGGAACAAGGTCCGCAAGGATGCCATTTCCACTCTGGTTTCGGCAACCAAGAAGCTGGCCATCGATGCCGGCTGCCGCGACAATATTCCGGATGACATGACCGACCAGGCCATTTTGAAGGAAATCAAGAGCGTAAAGGAACAGATTGAAACCTGTCCGGAATCCCGTGCGGAGCTGAAGGCGGAATATGAGGCAAGACTCGCCGTATTCGAAGAGTACGCGCCGAAGATGCTGTCTGCCGAAGAAGTGGAAGCGGTAATTCGCGAGAAATTTGCCGATGTTCTGGCAACGGGCAACAAGGGCGCCATCATGAAATCCGTGATGGCGGAGCTGAAGGGCAAGGCGGACGGCAAGGTTATCAATGCCGTTGTCGGCAAGCTGGTATAAGCGTTTGTCCGCATTTTGGATGCGGCGTACGGAAAAAATGAGACAATCGGGACGGCTTCGCAGCGTTTGCGGAGCCGTTTTTTTTCGGAAACGGTCGTAAAACCGGACATTTGCATCACAATAAACAAAAAATGTTTGCGGATTCGGGAATTTTTGTATGGTTACTTACATCTTCTTGTGATATACTGAAACGGCGTATACCGTGAATCGGAATATACGAAGAAGGATTACGCGTGATGCGGATTCGGTACAGACAGACCGAAATCTCGATGCAGCACGTCAGAACGAAAGGATTTTCATAGATGATTATCAACAAGAAAGAGTTCAAGAAAGATGTTCAGGATTATTTGAAAACATTTTACCGCAGAACCGTGGATGATGCGACACAGCAGCAGATTTATACCGCGGTTGCCTTTGCGGTTAAAGACTATATTGTGGACCGCTGGGCGGCAAGTCAGAACGAATTTGAGAAACAGGATGCCAAGACCGTATATTATCTGTCGATGGAATTTCTGATGGGCCGTGCGCTCGGCAATAACATTATCAATCTGAAAGCAGATAAAGAGATTCGCAAGGCGTTGGAAGAGCTTGGCCTGAATCTGGATGCCATCGAGGATGAAGAACCCGATGCGGCACTTGGAAACGGCGGTCTCGGCCGTCTCGCTGCCTGCTTCCTGGATTCCCTGGCAACCCTCGGATATCCGGCTTACGGCTGCGGTATCCGTTACAAATACGGAATGTTCCGTCAGCAGATTCGCGACGGATTTCAGGTGGAAAAGCCGGACGACTGGTTAAAGGAAGGCAATCCTTTCGAAATCAAGCGTCCCGAGTATGCATGCGAAGTCAAATTCGGCGGATATGTCCGGTATTCCAAGGATGAGGCAGGCGAGCATTTTACTCAGGAAAATTATCAGTCCGTAATGGCAATCCCGTATGATTTGCCGATTGTCGGCTACGGCAACAACGTTGTGAACACGCTTCGTATCTGGGATGCCGAGGCAATTGACAATTTCAATCTGGAAAGCTTTGACCGCGGCGATTATCACAAGGCTGTGGAACAGCAGAACCTGGCGAGACTCATTTGCGAGGTGCTGTATCCGAACGACAACCATTATGCCGGCAAGGAGCTTCGTCTGAAGCAGCAGTATTTCTTCGTTTCCGCAAGCGTTCAGCGTGCCGTAAAGAAGTATATGTCCATGCATGACGATATTCACGGTCTTCCGGATAAGGTCGTGTTCCAGATGAACGATACCCATCCGACCGTAGCGGTTCCCGAACTGATGCGTATCCTGATGGACGAGTATTATCTCTCCTGGGATGAGGCATGGTCCATCACCAACCGCTGCTGCGCATACACCAACCACACCATTATGGCGGAGGCGTTGGAAAAATGGCCGATCGAGCTGTTCTCCCGCCTGCTTCCCCGTGTTTATCAGATTGTCGAAGAAATCAACCGCCGGTTTGTCAATGATTTGCAGATCCGGTATCCGAACAATTATGACAAGATTCAGAAAATGGCGATTGTCATGGACGGACAGGTCCGCATGGCAAATCTGGCCATTGTGGCAGGTTTCTCCGTAAACGGTGTAGCCCGTCTTCATACCGAGATTCTCAAGAAGGAACAGCTTCCTGATTTCTATGAATACTGGCCGGAGAAATTCAACAACAAGACCAACGGAATCACACAGAGACGATTCCTGCTTCACGGCAACCCGCTGCTTGCGTCCTGGGTAACCGGAAAAATCGGTGACGAGTGGATTACCGATTTGCCCCGGATCGATGAACTGGCGGTATATGCCGATGACAGCAAGTGCCAGAAGGAGTTTATGAATATCAAATATCAGAACAAACTCCGTCTGGTCAACTACATCCGCGAGCACAACGGAATCGAAGTGGATCCCCGCTCGATTTTCGATGTTCAGGTCAAGAGACTGCATGAGTACAAACGTCAGCTTCTGAACATTTTGCATGTAATGCATCTGTACAATCAGCTGCGGATGAATCCGGATATGGAGTTTTATCCGAGAACGTTTATTTTCGGCGCCAAGGCCAGTGCCGGATATCGTCGCGCCAAGTCCATCATCAAGCTGATCAACAGCGTGGCGGACGTGATTAACAACGACAAGAGCATTAAGGGCAAACTGAAGGTGGTCTTCATCGAGAACTACCGTGTTTCCAACGCCGAGTGGATTTTCGCCGCTTCCGATGTATCCGAGCAGATTTCCACGGCCAGCAAGGAAGCATCCGGAACCGGTAACATGAAGTTCATGCTGAACGGTGCCGTTACCATCGGAACCATGGACGGTGCCAACGTCGAGATTGTCGAGGAAGTCGGCAGCGACAACGCATTTATCTTCGGCCTGAGCTCGGACGAAGTCATTCAATATGAAAATAACGGCGGCTACAACCCGCGTGAAATTTACAACACCGACCAGGATATTCGTCTGGTACTGACACAGCTGATCAACGGCTTCTATTCGCCCGAAGATCCGGAACTGTTCCGCGAACTGTACAATTCGCTGCTGGATTCGAACGGCGGCGAGCGTGCGGACCAGTACTTCATTTTGAAGGATTTCCGTTCGTATGAGCAGGCACAGAAGCGCGTGGAGGAAGCTTACCGCGATGAGACCCGCTGGGCAAAGATGGCGATTCTGAACGTTGCCAAGTCCGGAAAATTCTCATCCGACCGTACCATTGAAGAGTATGTTCGGGATATCTGGCAATTGCAGAAGGTAACGGTCGAACTGTAATCGGCAGCGATGGCGGCCGGACCGGAACCGGAGAAGGAACGGACGGAATCGGGAACGAAACCGGAAAAGAAACGGACGAAACCGGGGATAGGACCGGGAACGGACGGAATCGGTTTCGGCGGCCGGTTCGGGACCGGTATGGAGGACGGACATGGAATTGAGCAATGTCGAATGGGAGCTGCCCTGGGAAGCGGAAAAGATTCTTTCGGTTCTGACGGACAACGGATATGAAGCGTTTATTGTCGGGGGCTGCGTACGTGACATGATCCTCGGCAGAATACCTGACGACTGGGACATTACCACTTCGGCGTCTCCGGAACAGGTCAAGGAACTTTTCAACAAAACAATCGATACCGGAATCGCCCACGGAACCGTAACGGTTATGATAAACCGGGTCGGTTACGAAGTGACGACATACCGGGTTGACGGAGAATACGAGGACTGCCGGCATCCGAAAGAAGTCAGTTTTACAACCAGTCTGGAAGAAGACCTGAAACGCAGGGATTTTACCATCAACGCGATGGCCTACAACCGGACGGTGGGACTGGTGGATTTGTTCGGCGGCGTGTCGGACATGCAAAATGCCTGCATCCGCTGCGTTGGGAATCCGTACGAACGGTTTGCGGAAGATGCGCTTCGAATCATGCGGGCCGTGCGGTTTGCGTCACAGCTCGGATTTACCATCGAAGACGAAACGGCAGCGGCGATGAAACGGCTGGCACCGAACCTGGCAAAGGTCAGTGCGGAGCGTGTTCGGACGGAGCTTGTGAAGCTTTTGAACGGAGCCCATCCGGAACTGCTGATGACGGCCTGGGAAGCCGGAATTACGGCGGTGGTTCTTCCGGAATGGGATGCCATGATGGCAACCGAACAGAACAATCCGCATCACTGCTACAATGTCGGAATGCACACGATGAAGGGCATCGAGGCCCTGCGCCGGGAACCCTTCTATTGCACGGCGGAGGAACACGACAGGACGGTAATGAATCTGACCATGCTGCTGCATGACAGCGGAAAGCCGATGTGCAGGAGCACGTCGGAAAACGGCACGGATCATTTTTACGGACATCCGGAACGGTCGTCCGAGCTTGCCAAAACGGTTCTCCGGCGATTGAAATTCGATAATGATATGATTGATCTGGTCGGTCGTCTGGTGCTGTATCACGACTGCCGGTTCCAGGTGAAAACCGGGGATGAGGCGGTTCGGAGTGTGCGCAGAATTGCCGGTCGGGTCGGTCTTGACAATCTGCCGTATCTGTTCCCGATTCAGCGGGCGGATATTTGGGCACAGGCAACGAAATACCACGAATCCGGATACGCCGTTATGGCCGTCATGGAAGAGGCATACCGCGTCATTGTCGATGAAAACCAGTGCGTGTCGCTGAAGGAGCTGGCGGTGAAAGGACGGGATTTGCTGGAAATCGGGTATCAGCCGGGACCGGAACTCGGAACCGTTCTGGATACTCTACTGGAGATTGTCGTCGAGAATCCGGAGCAAAATAATCGGGACGCTTTGCTGGCAACGGCAAAAGAGATGCTGTCCGATCGGAACAACAGATGAATTTTCAAGGGGAAAATGCAGTTTTGCTTGCATTTTCCCCTTTCTTCAAGTAAAGTAGAAGAGCGGTGTCGAAGTTGCCGCAGGTGGATAGGAAAATAACAAAGGAATGGAGTATTGCATATGAAAACAGAAGTCATTGCATTTATCGTTTATTTTGCAATCGTATTGGGTGTTGGCATCTGGTTCTTCCTGAAGTCCAGAAAGCATAACGGAGAAAAGGAATACTTCCTCGGCGGACGTGGCATGAACGGTGCCGTAGCTGCACTGAGTGCCGGCGCATCCGATATGAGCGCATGGGTATTGATGGGATTGCCGGGAGCCATTTATTTTTATGGTTTGGGCCAGATTTGGATCAGTGTCGGACTGTTTATCGGAACGGCGTTGGCATGGATTTTTGTGGCACCCCGTCTTCGTACATTTTCCATTAAGGCAAATGATTCCATTACGATTCCTCAGTTCCTGAAGAACCGTTTCATGACCGAGGATATCAGCCTGCAGATTATCTGCGCCGTTGTATTCCTTGTAGCATATTGCATTTATACCGCATCCAGCATTTCGGCCTGCGGCGACCTGTTCCAGAATGTCTTCAATCTGAGCAGTACCGGCAGACAGTGGACGATGATTGTTGCAGCTGCGGTTATCGTTGTGTACACATTCCTCGGCGGTTTCAATGCGGTTTGCTGGACCGACTTTTTCCAGGGACTGTTGATGCTGGCAGCGTTGATGGCAGCACCGATTGTTGCAATGTTTATGATTAACGGCGCCGATTTCGTGGCACCGGTTCTGACGGAGAAGAAGCATTTTTACAGCCTTCTGTCGACAGGAAAATGGGATACGGAATCCATTGTTACGATTTTGACCGGTCTCGGCTGGGGACTCGGATATTTCGGCATGCCTCATATTCTTGTCCGTTACATGTCCATTAAGTCAAAGAAGGAAATGAAGCGGTCTCAGATTATCGGTACTTCCTGGACATTTTTGATTCTGGTTATGGCAACCGTGGTTGCCCTTGTCGGAAGAAACTATCTCGGAGACATTCTTGACAAAGGATCGGAACAGATGATTTTCATTAAGCTGGTTCCGGCTGTTTTCCCCGGAATTCTGGCCGGTGTTCTGCTGTCCGCGATTCTGGCGGCATCCATGAGTACGGCGGATTCCCAGCTGCTGGCATCGTCGTCGGCTGCGGCCAGCGACATTTTCAAACCGCTGTCGAAGAAAGCAACCGATAAGCAGGTTGCATGGGTCGGCAAGCTGGTTGTTATTGCCATTTGTGCAGTGGCAGCAGTCATCGCCATTGCCGGAAACAAGTCCATTATGGATCTGGTATCGAC
Source organism: Lachnospiraceae bacterium (assembly GCA_045641285.1). Classification (GTDB taxonomy): domain Bacteria; phylum Bacillota; class Clostridia; order Lachnospirales; family Lachnospiraceae; genus ISDg. The sequence continues at coordinate 84,080 of JAZUGQ010000047.1, read as the reverse complement.
CGCATGGAGCGGATTCGGTTCGGCGTTCGGTCCGGTCATTTTGCTGGCGCTGTATTGGAAGAAGTTCAATTACAAGGGTGCCATTGCAGGTATTGTGTCCGGCTTTGTCGTAAACTACGGATGGCTGTACGGAATTGCACCGGTACTGGCAAAGAGCGAGACCAAGTGGGTAGCTGCACTCGGCGGACTGTATGAGATTATCCCCGGCTTCCTGGTATGTCTGATTGTCAGCATCCTTGTTACCGTTTTGACCGGCGCTTCGGACCGGAAGGTTCGCGACTGGTTCGATGAGGCGGTAGAGTTTACCAAGAACGAGCAGTAAGCATTGGGGAATGTCTGTATGGGAGAAGGCGAAATATGGAAACCGTAGTCAATTCTGTGAGAAAACGAAAAATCGCGATTTTGGTTTTGCTGATTCTGGGCATGATTTTTCTGTATGCCGATGTTCGCGTTGCTACCGGAATCGCTTATCCGGATTATGAACTGGTTGATAATACGGGAAAACTGACGCAGAAAATGATAGTCGAAGACGTGGTCGGACTGACCGTGACGCCGGATGTGATACCGGATATCCTCGGCTATATGCTTTTGTTTGCAGCCATGATCCTGATATGGAAAATCCGGAAGCCCGAGTCTGCGGATGCTGCTCCGACGACACATCCGAAAAAGCTGATGGAACGGCTTTGGAAACCGCCGAGATTCCGCGGAGTGATGATTTTGCTTCCGCTGGCCGGCATTATTCTCGGGGTACTGGAACTGGTTGCTCCGTTTTTCACAAACGGAATGAACCGGTATGCCATCGGATATCTCGGAAATTTTGCATTGGCATTCATGACGGGAGCGAGCGTTCTGTTTTCGGTTTTGTGTTTCCTGCGAGAGTGCGATACATATCGAAATCACCGGAAAACGATGATTGTGTATCTGTTCCTGATTCTGACTGTGGCAGCCGGTTTTGTACATGACCTGGCAGAGTTCTGGGGATTGCGCGGCGTGGCACTGGCGTACTACATTGTCGTCGGTATTGCTGCCGTCTGCGAAATCGTTGTTCTGATTCTGTATCCGAACTGCTGGGACGAAGGAGAGGACGGTTCGGACGATATGGAGACACAGGAATAACGGGACGGAATCCAAGGAGAAGAACGGAATCCGAAGAGAAGAACGGAATCCGAAACGAAAGACGGAATTCAAGACGAAAAACAGAATCCGAAACGAAGAACGGAATCCGAAACGAAAAACGGAATCCGAAACGAAATTCGAAGAGAAAAAACCGTTAATGAATAATGGGACGCAGGCATGCCTGCGTCCCATTCTGTTTGTAATATTGCCGTGTCATCTGCCCGATATTGCTGTGTCATCTGCCCGGTATTGCTGTGTCATCTGCCCGGTATTGCCGTGTCATCTGCCCGGTGTTGCCGTATAGTCTGCCCGGGCGGCTCGCACCGGCAGCCCGCCGACTCATCCGGTGACGAAACGGTTGCCGGATGTTACGGCGTTCCCGGAATATCCTCGGACGGCACCGTTTCTACGCCGTTATGCGGAATTGCTTCCACGTCGTTGCTTGAAGCGACCGGTTCGCCGGGAAGATTTTTCTTTGTCCGCATTCCTTTTCGCTGGTAATACGCCTTGTATTCGGACGGCGTGCATTCCTTCACGGTCCGGAACGAGCGGTTGAACGTGGACAGCGAAGAAAATCCGCTCTGAAGCGCCACATCCGTAATGGACAGACGCGGATTCAAAAGAAGGGATTCGGCCGCCTTGATTCGCCGTTGATTCAGATACCCGCAGAATGTCTGGTCGGTAAACTGTTTGAACAGACGGGAAAAATGAAACTTGCTGAAGCCGGCAATCTTTGCGGCATCTTCAATGGAAATGTCATTCATATAATGCGTATTGATATAGTTCATGGAGGCGTTCAGCCGGTCAAAATAATCCGTCTGTTTGCGGGACTTCACATCCTGCAAAGCATCCTTGCGGATATGCTGACGTCCAAGCAGTACGAAAAACTGAATCAGATACGAGAAAATCATCGCGACCCGCAGCGGTTCGCTTTTGTCCGGATAAATGTCGATCATCTGCTGCATCAGGCGGACGGCATCCTCATGAACCTGTCCGTAATTTTTGGAAATGAGCAGCGGCTGGCTGAGCACCGGAATCAGCGCCGAAAAGTCCTGCATGGAACTGATCATGGAGAAGTTGAACAGAAAAATCATCCGGTGACCGCTCGGCGGCGACTGCAGCGAGTGCAGCGTTCCGGGCGGAATAAAGAGAATGTCATTTTCTTCCAAACGGAACACATGACTTCCGATGGTAACCTGATAATCGTTTTGCAGCGGCATGATAATTTCCGCAGCCGTGTGCCAGTGGATGTCATAGTCCTCGTACTGACTGTTGATATACATCAGAATGGATTCATTTGCCTGAAACGGGACCAGTTCCAAAGTGCCGTGAAGGGTTCTCTCCATAAATAACCTCCTGACGATACGAAATTTGAAGAAAATATAGCATTATTTTTATATAAAAGTAAAAATAGTAAATATCATGGACTTTGCAAATCTTGCTATTTACCAAAACACGAAAAAATGCACAAAAAAGGTGAAAAAAGGGACATACAATGCACTTTTTGCAAAATTCTTTGAACAAAAACACCAAAAAGACACAATTACATTTGTCAAATTGACTAAAAACGAGATTCTTTCCAAATATGTATTCTATACGATTTTTATCATTTTCGCAAGATTTGATTTGAAAATAGCAAAAATTGATATGCAATTCAGGGGGGTATTTAGTACAATTAGCATAAATAATTCCCGAAATATCCCCTTTTTTGTTCAAATAGAACATTTCAAAAGGAGGGGGGATGCTTAGTACAGCAGGAACGGAGGAAGCAATGCGTAGATTTTTAAAGAGTAAAGCCTTTTGGGCAATTGCTATCTGTATTGTGGCAATTGTTGTCATCCTCATTGCAGGTGGCCTTGGCAAGAAGAAGAACTATGCGGATAAGTACAAGGATCTTGATATGAGCAAGCTGGTCAGCGAAGGTCGTCAGGATACCTATGAGGCTTATTTGGCACGCCATAAAGGCGCTTCTATGCCTACAGAGTCTATTGTCGTACCGATGGACAAGAGCAGTGTCGGTGAGTTCGATGCCGGCAAGGTCGTATTTGACCATATTGACGGTGTGGACGGCAATGATCCGACAGTCGCAACCTATGAAGGCGGTTATGTAGAATTTAAGGTGAATGTACCGGCAGCCGGTTTCTATCATCTCGGTCTGGATTATTTCCCGGACACGAATCCCAACAGCTCCCGTGGTATTGAAATCGAAACCGCTTTGACAATTAACGGAGAGAGTCCTTTCAGCGGCGCCGAGGCGTTTTCGCTTCCCAGAATCTGGGGTGACGGTGAAAGAACCCGTGAGAAGGATAACCAGGGAAATGAAATCCGCCCGAAGCAGGTTCAGAAGCCCATGTGGGAGTCTGTCAGCCTGTCCGACGAGCTGGGTTACATTACGACTCCTTATCAGTTCTATTTCCAGGAAGGCGAGAACATCATTCGTTTCGATGCAAAGCAGGAAACGCTGATTCTTCGTCGTTTGGAACTGGAACCGATCAAGGAACTCATTTCCTATGAGGAATATATTGCAGGTGAAAACAAAGATTCCGCAAAGACGGATTTCCATCAGAGAGTGGAAGGCGAGAAGGCAGCACGCAGATCGTCCCAGTCTCTGTATTCCACGTATGACCGTAGTTCTGCAGGAACACAGCCGTATGATGTCAGAAGACAGATTCTGAACATGGGCGGCGGTGCAAACTGGAAGATTGCCGGCCAGTGGATCGAATACGAAGTCGAAGTTCCGGATGACGGCCTGTACGAACTGACACTGAAGATTCGTCAGAACTATACACGAGGCTTCGTATCCTGCCGTTCTCTCTATATTAATGGAGAGATTCCGTTCGAAGAAGCATCCGCAATCAAGTTTGAATTTGCAAATGACTGGCAGATGATGACTCTGACGGATGACAACGGCGACCCGTATCTGTTCAAGCTTCACAAGGGCGTGAACCAGATTCGTCTCCAGGTAACACTCGGTGAAATCGGTAATATTCTGACCGAAATGTCCGACAGCGTATTCCGTATGAACAAGATTTATCGTGATATCCTTGTTCTGACAGGTACCGAGCCGGATGAAAACCGTGACTACTTCCTGGAAGAGAAAATTCCGAACCTGTTGGAAAATCTGACAACAGAGTATCAGGTTCTGTACAAGATTGTCGATGAACTGGTTGAGTATACCGGTGAGACCGGTTCCCAGACCGCATCCATCCTGACTCTGGCTACTCAGATTGAAAAATTTGTCAAGAAGCCGTATACGATTGCAAAGAACCTTCCTTCCTTTAAGAATAATGTAAGTTCACTCGGTACCAGTATCCTGACCATGAGCGAATCGACTCTTGCAATCGACTATCTGATTGTATCCGGTACCGACTATAAGATTCCGGATGATTCGGTTTCCTGGTTTGACCGTGCGAAGCACGAAATCGGCTCCTTTATCGCATCCTTCGTTGTCGATTACAATGCGATCGGTGACGTATTCGAAGAATCCGATGACAGAGAAGTCATTACCGTTTGGGTATTTGCAGGTCGTGACCAGTGTGCGATTCTGAAAGACATGATCGATGACGAGTTCGTACAGAAGTACGGAATCGGCGTCAACGTCGAATTGCTTGCGGCATCCGTTCTGCTTCCTGCAACCGTTGCGGGAACCGGACCCGACGTTGCACTCGGAGTTGCATCCGGAGAACCGGTCAACTATGCACTGCGAGGCGCTTCGACCGACCTGACGCAGTTCAAGGGCGACAAGAGCAAGGGAATCCTCGGATTTGACGAGCTGTTCTCGCAGTATTACGAATCGTCCTACATTCCTTGTAAATATTATGACGAGAAGACGAAGCACGAAGGTGTTTACGGACTTCCCGAGACTCAGTATTACAACATGATGTTCTATCGTACCGATATTATGGAACAGCTCGGTCTGACACCTCCGCAGACATGGGATGAACTGATCGCCATCCTGCCGGTTATTCAGAAGGCAAACATGAACGTCGGTATTCCTTCGACAGAACGTAAGATCAACAACGTATCCAACCCGGATATGAACGGTTTCTTCGCTCAGCTGTATCAGAGAAACGGAACCCTGTACAATGAAAAAGGTTCCAAGGTTATGCTGGACGGCGATGTTGCGGTTGAAGCATTCTCGTACTACACAAGATTCTTCACACATTACAAGACACCGACCGACTACAACTTCGTAGACCGTTTCCGTACCGGTGAAATGCCGCTCGGATTTGTTGATTTCAACACCTATAACACACTTGTTGTATCCGCTCCCGAGATTCGTGGTCTTTGGGAAATGGATGTCCTTCCGGGAACCGTCGAGAAGAATGCAGACGGAACCGATAAGCTGGATGAAAACGGCAACCCTGTAATCAACCGCTCCTGCGGCTGCTGGGGTGTATACTCAATGCTGCTGAACACATCCGAGCATAAAGAGGCCGCTTGGACCTTTATGCAGTGGTGGGGCAGTGCTGATATTCAGGCAAGATACGGCCGTGAACTTGAGGCTGCCATGGGTGAGTCCGCAAGATATGCAACCGCAAACAAGGCCGCATTCGAACAGCTGGCTTGGAGTGCCGATCAGAGAGAAATGCTGAAGAAGCAGTGGGCATATGTTGTCGGTACACCGGAAGTTGCCGGAGGTTACTATACTTCCCGTCACGTTGTCAACGCAACACGTAAAGTTATGAACAATAATGAAGATCCGCGTGAAACTCTTCTTGACTATACACAGGATATTAACGATGAGTTAACCAAGAAGAGAAAAGAATTCGGACTTAGCGTAGAAGATTAGAAAGGAGAACCCTGAAGATGAGTTTTGCAAACTGGAAAGCAAAGAAAAAACGCCAGGGACATTTCCTTTGGAAAGATATCAAAGACCATAAAACATGTTATCTTTTCCTGGCACCTTACGCATTAATATTTTCCCTGTTCTATATCGTACCGGTTATCGTATCCATTTGGTACAGCTTCACATACTTCAACGTGTTGCAGCCGGCCAGATTCATTTTCCTTCAGAACTACATCAACCTGATTCTTGCGGATGATGTATTCCTGACCGCAGTCAAGAACACCTTCCTGATTGCGGCAATTACCGGACCGATCGGTTACATCATGGCATTCATTTTTGCATGGCTGATTCATGAGCTTCCGAGAGGAATCCGTGCATTTGCAGTATTGATTTATTATGCACCTACCATTTCCGGTCAGGTTTACCTGATTTGGAGCTTCATTTTCTCCGGTGACTCCTTCGGTTACGCCAATGCGTATCTGGTCGAATGGGGAATCATCGATGGCCCTCAGCTGTGGTTGACGAACCCGCAATACATGATGACGATTGTCCTGATTGTAATGCTATGGCTGTCACTCGGTGCAGGTTTCCTGTCATTCATTGCCGGTTTGAATACCATCCCCGAAGATCAGTACGAGGCCGGCTATGTCGACGGTATCAAGAACCGTTGGCAGGAACTTTGGTACATCACTCTTCCGAATATGAAGTCCATGCTTATGTTCGGTGCCGTAATGTCCATTACACAGGCATTCAATACCGCCGACGTTACCATGAACCTCTGTGGTTTCCCGAGTACCGACTATGCTGCACGTACCGTTGTTACCCACTTGATTGACTACGGTCAGTATCGATTCGATATGGGTTATGCATCCGCAATCGCAACAGTACTGTTTGTTGTAATGTACTTGTGCAACAAGTTCATTCAGCGAGCACTCAGCAAATTAGGAACCTGATAGGAGGAACGTACAATGAAAAAAATTAAATCAGGCAGACAGCCGAACCGTTCCCGTGCCGGTGACATCGGAGTCGCTATCGTACTCGTAATTTTCGGTTTGTTCTTTGCCTTTCCGTTGGTCTATACGATTAATGCTGCGTTCAAGCCTCTGGATGAGTTGTTTATTTATCCTCCGAAGCTGTTTGTAAACAATCCGACAACAGACAACTTCTCAGACTTGTTCCTGTTGATGAACACACAGGGTGTTGTAACCTTTACAAGATATCTGTTTAACTCCCTGTTTGTCACAATTATCGGTACCGCAGGACATATCCTGATTGCCTCCATGGCGGCATATGTATTGGCAAAATACAGATTCCCGGGAAGCGGATTGTTCTTCGCTGCAGTTACCGTAGCCCTTATGTTCGTTGGTTACGTACTTGCAATTCCGAACTACCTGATTATGTCAAAGCTGAACTGGATCGATACCTATCTGGCATTGATCATTCCGGCATTTGCTTCTCCGATGGGTCTGTTCCTTATGAAACAGTTCATGGAGTCCAGTATTCCGGATGTACTGATTGAGGCTGCCAAGATTGACGGTGCAAAAGAAGGAAAAATCTTCTTCACCATCGTAATGCCTCTGGTTAAGCCTGCAGTCCTGACCCTTATGATTTTCGCAATTCAGAACTTGTGGAACAACGTTGGTACAACGTATATTTACGAAGAGCAGTTGAAGCCCCTTCCGTTCGCCCTCAGCCAGCTGGCTGCCGGAGGTGTCGCGCGTACCGGTGTCGGAACTGCAGCCACCCTGTTCCTGATGATTCCTCCGTTGGTTGCCTTCATGCTGGCACAGAGCAACATCGTTGAGACCATGGCAAGTTCCGGTATTAAAGAGTGAGGAGGTATGATATGAAAAGAAAACGTTTTATAACACTTCTGCTCTTTCTTTGTCTGTTGGTAACTTCGTTCTCTCAGGCCGCATTTGCCGATGAAGATGACTGGTATACTTACACATACAGTTATTGGAACGAAGAGACCGCATCTCCGAATGCATATACGGTAACCAACAACCTTTACGGTATGAATATCGATGCGGAAATCGGAAACTTTAAAATGCCCGAAAGTATTTTCTGTATTGATGACCTCGTATTTGTTGTCGATACCGGAAATAACCGTATCGTGGAATTACAGAAAGTAGAAGGCAAATACGAACTGGTTCGTTTGATTTATGACTTTTCCATTTCCACACTGGTAAAGGATGAATCCATGTACTACGGCTTTGTTGCCGACTCTCTTGCAGAACCTTACGATATTTTCGTTAAGAAGACAACCAATGAAGACCGACTCGCAACATTCGGCGAGTATCTCGGTGAAAAGGTTATCGTTACGGAAAATGACCGTAAGAAGGTTGCGGAAGCAGCCGCTGCCAAGAAGGAAGAAGATAAAAAGAAACCGACCGAAACAACCGAAGGCGGTGAAGGCGGCGAGGGTGAGAAAACCGAAGGCGGAGAAGAAACCGCAGAGGCAGGAAGCTCCAGCGCATCGGTAATCCTTTATGACGAAACTCCGGATCTTACGGCAGAAGCACCGGAAGACGGTGAAACGGCAGAAGGCGGCGAAGATATTGCGGTTGCTGAACCCGCTCCGACAGCTGAAGGAGATTCCACTCCGGCAGCAGAACTGAATGTAACCAAGAAGGAACTGAATCGGGACTACGATTTCTACATCACCGACAGACTTCATAACCGTATTATTCATTGCGATTATCAGCTGAACGTGATTCGTGTTATTTCCAATCCCGAGGGAGAAGTTCTTCCCGATAATTATGTATTCCGTCCGACCAAGTGCGTGACCGATATCGCAAACCGTACTTATGTTCAGTCCGACGGTGATAACAGCGGTTTGATGGAATTCGATACCGCCGGCGATTTCGTCGGATATATCGGTGCCAATAAGGTTTTGAAGGGCTTCTGGGCAAAGCTTCGTGATAAGCTGAGAACAGAAGAACAGAGAAAGAAAATGAAGAGATTTGTTCCTACCGAGTACAATAACATTTCGCTCGATAAGGACGGTTTCATTTTCGGAACCATCAGTGCTTTGAAGGATTTGGAGATTACGGAAGGAACCGCAACTCCGGTTCGTAAGCTGAACTCGATGGGAAATGATATCCTGATTCGAAACGGTAACAATCCTCCTTGCGGTGACGTAAGCTTCGGTAAGGCCGAGCAGATTAACGGTGCATCCCGTTTCGTGGATGTTATCCCGTTTGACAACGGAACTTACTGCTGCCTGGATACTGTCCGCGGAAAATTGTTCACCTATGATTTCCAGGGAAATCTTCTGTATGCATTCGGTAATACCGGATACATCAAGGGCTGCTTTACCAAGGCAATTTCGATGGACAATATCGATGAGAAGACCATTGTTGTACTGGATAAGCAGAGAGGTACCATTACCGAATTTACAATGACCGACTATGGTGTTATGATTGACCAGGCTCTGAATGAGTACAGCAACGGTCATTATGATGAATCCGCTGAGATTTGGGAACAGGTTCTTCAGTATAACGGAAATTACGAACTGGCTTACGTCGGAATCGGACGTGCACTTCTTCGTAAGGGTGAATTCAAGGAAGCAATGAGATATTTTGAGTCTGCTCACGATGACGAGAACTATTCCAAGGCATTCAAACACTATCGTGAAGAGGTTGTGGAAAAGTACATTCTGTATGCGGTAATTGTAATTGCAGCATTGATTGTTATTCCGAAGCTGGTTCGCGGTATTAAGAAGTTGCGAAAGGAGATTAGAGAAGCATGACAAAAGTACTCTCCGGTATCGCTGGATTCTTCCGTGGCGAGGGCCTGAAAAATTATTGGAAAACACTGAAATATGCATTTTATGTCATTATCCATCCGTTCGACGGATTCTGGGATTTGACTCATGAAAAACGCGGCTCCCTGGCAGCAGCAAATACCATTACGATTCTTACCGTTCTGGTTCATTTGTGGGACAAGCGGTTTACGAACTTTATGCTGAATCATACCAGATGGACGGAATTCAATGTATTGATGAACATCCTCGGTATTCTGGTTCCGTTGTTTATCGGTGTTCTGGCAAACTGGTGTATTACCACGCTGATGGATGGTAAAGGACGGTTCCTGGAAATTTACATGGGTCTTGCCTATGCATTGACCCCGTACGTTATTATCGGCGGCCCGATGATTCTTGTGAGCCAGGTTGTAACGTTGGAAGAAGGCGTCTTCTATACCTATTTCAATACATTTGCATTGATTTGGTGCGGATTCCTGATTCTCTGCGCAATCCTGATGATTCATGATTATTCTTTGATGAAGGGTCTGCTGGCAGTTATTTTTACCGTTGTCGGTATGGCAATTATCATGTTCGTTGTTCTTCTGTTCTTCAGTTTGATCAGCGACGCGATTATGTATTTTGTTTCAATTTATAAAGAAATCAGCTTCCGTATAGGTTAGCGAAGGAAGGAGTGCACACTATGGAAAATGAAAAAAGTTTTTTTCAGCGTCATAAGAGCCAGATTATAGGCTATCCGATTGCCATTGTAGTTTGCGTTGCATTGTTCTTCCTTGCAAAATATTTCGGAAAAGCAAAAACGGTAAAGTTGGAGGATATTCCGATTTATCGTTTGGAAAATCCCGACGATATGCCGGCAACAATGACAATTTCCAATGACAAGCTGAAATTGGAACTGGATACCAAAACAACAAAGTTTACGTTAACGGATAAATTCGGCAACACATGGACGTCCAACCCTCCGTTGAGCGACTCCAAGCATCCGGAATCGGAATCCCTGATTATGATTACATACATGGACAGCCGAGGAACGAGAAACGAATTCAATTCGTATACGGACTCCGTACAGCGTTCGAACTACTGTATTCGCGAAGGCGAAGACGGACAGTCGCTGTTTCTGGATTATACAATCGGTAAGGTTGAGCGTTTGTACAAAATACCGCAGGCCATTACCGAAGCACAGTTCAATGACCTGATCAGCAGACTGGAAAACTCCGGTGCAGAGAACGATGCTATCGTCGATGCCAAGAGTAACCTGAAGGCGATTATGAAAAAACTCGTTAAGGGCAAAATCAAGGATCAGGACAAGAAGTACTTTGAAACGTACAAGAAGCTCGAAGAGCAGATTGAAAACGGCGAAACCGTTTATGTATTGCGTTCCGATACGCAGGCATGGAAAATCGCAATCGTAGAAGAGTATCTGGCAGATCTTGCCGGATATACACAGGAAGAATATGAAACTCATATCAACCAGTTCGGCGGTGAGATTGTTTCCAATCAGATTTTCGTTAACGTTACGCTCGAACTGAGACTGGACGGCGAAGATCTGGTGGCAAGAGTGGATTATGACAAGATTCAGTATTTCAAGGATTATCCGCTTGTTGAAGTCCGTATCCTTCCGTTCATGATTGCATCCGCTCCGGATAACGGAGACACCGGATTCCTGTTCGTTCCGGACGGAACCGGCGCAATCATCAATTTCAACAATAACAAGTCACAGCAGAACTACAGTGCCAAGATTTACGGCCATGATTATGCCAAGGTTCAGGACGTTTTGATTAACGATCCGTATGTCAGCTATCCGGTTTACGGTATTTCCTATACCAATCAGAACAAGTCCATGCTTGCAATGATTGAAGACGGTGCATGCTACGGTGTTATCCGTGCCAATACATCCGGCGGAAATGACGTTGATGCGAACTATGTGAACACCCTGTTTAACGTAGTTCAGTACGAACGTGCCGATATCGGTACCCGTTCCAATGCGGCGGTATATACTTTCGAGGAGAGCATTGCAAAGAATGAAGGACTGAGCATTCGGTTCCGTGCAGTGAATTCTTCGGATTATGTCGATATGGCAAAATGCTATCGCGATTACTATATTGCTGCAAATCCGGACTTCGCAAACAGAACGGCAAGCACATCCGTACCTGCGGTTGTGGAACTGGTCGGCGCCATTACCAAGAAGGAGCATGTTCTCGGATTCCCGAAGGACAAGCCGTTTGCGGTAACAACCTATGATGAGATGTCAGACATTGTAGAGGAACTGAATTCGCTCGGAATGAATAACATGAATGTTATCCTGAACGGTTGGTTCAACGACGGTGTCAAGCATGAGGTCCCGAACAAGATTAAGGCCATTTCCGAATTGGGCGGCAAGAAGGACTTCAAGAACGCTCTGGATACCATTCAGAAAAACAACAACCTGTATTTGAAGGCAAACTTCACGTTTGTCAACGAAAACAAACTGTTCGACAGCTTCAATTACAGAAATGATACCGCGAAATACGTTACCCGCGAATTTGTTAAGAAACAGCAAATCAGTAAGGTATGGTACGGTTTGATTGAAGACAGCGATTATTTCTATCTCGGAACTCCGGAGTTCATTATGGAAACGTATCATTCGTTCCTGGATGAACTGAAGGATTACAATGCGAAGAACATCGCATTTACCTACATCGGAAATACACTGAGTGCCGATTACAACCGGAAGAAAGAAGTAACCAGAAATACGGTTCTGAATCAGCACATCGACGAGCTTTCCAAGTTGTCCGAGAGCGGTGCCAAGATTGTTACTTACGACAGTAATGCATATGCGGTACCGTACACTGATTTGGTTGTCAATATGGCAGTTGATTCCGACAGCTTCTGTCTGTTGGATGAAGCAATTCCGTTCTTCCCGATTCTTCTGCACGGCCGCGTTGATTACACCGGCGATGCAATGAATGTTACGGCGGACTTTGAGAACAACCTTCTGAAGTCTGTTGAGAACGGTGCCGGAGTATATTTCATCTTCATGATGAGAGATGCGATGGAACTTCAGGAAACCGATTTCACTTATCTTTACGGTGCAAATTATGATGCATGGAAAGAAGATGCCATCAAGTACTACAAGAGATTCAGTGAAGATTTCGGCTCTCTCTGCACAGAGACAATCGACAATCACGAGATTATCGATACCAAGGTTACCATGACGGAATATTCCGACGGAACACAGGTTTATGTCAACTTCCGTACGGCGGATTACACCCTTGAGGATGGAACCGTAATTCCGAAGATGGATTGGATTGTTAAGAAAGGAGGCAACTGATAATGGCAACCGAAACAAATACACAAGCACAGGAGTTGGCTGCAGAAAACGCAGCAGCAACGGCTGCAGAAACGGAAAGTGCTACAAAGTCCTCCGAAGAAATGAAAGCATCGACGATCGAAACCAAGAAGAAACCTGCCAAAAAGCAAAAACAGAAAACGCTGGAGCGTGGAAATGCGATAGCCGGTTTACTGTTTGTTCTTCCGTTCATTTTCGGATTCATTGTCTTCCTGCTGTATCCGCTTGCTCAGTCTCTGTATATGTCGTTCTGTGAAGTAACTCCGAGTCCGAACGGACTGGTTTACAATTTCCTTGGATTCAGCAAATCGTCCAACTATTACCGGATGTTGTTTGTTGATGACAAGTACAGCACGTTCCTTTGGGATGAAGTAAAGCACATGCTGTTCTTCGTACCCGGTATTCTGGTTTTCAGCTTCTTTATCGCATTGCTGTTAAATCAGGAATTCAAGGGAAGAACATTTGTCCGTGCCGTATATTTCCTTCCGGTTATTCTGGCTTCCGGCGTTATGCTGGGAGTTGAGTCCAGCAACTCGCTGCTGAACGGAATTAAGGATCTGATTAAGGAAGACAATTCCGCAACAAGTATTACGACAACATTGGAAAGCATTTTGCTGCAAGGTGAAACCGCAAGCAAGTTCTTCCAATACATTATCGATATCGTAGGTCAGGTTTACGATGTTGCGATTTCGTCCGGTATTCAGATTGTCATATTCCTGTCCGGTCTCCAGACCATTTCCCCGAGTATGTACGAAGCAGCCAAGATCGAGGGCTGTACGTCATGGGAAAGCTTCTGGAAAATTACGTTCCCTATGATCGGTTCCATGATCCTGGTTAACGTTGTATACACCTTCGTCGATTTCTTCACGAAGAACAACAGTAATCTCATGAACTACATTCAGACAACACTGCTGAATAAGTTTGATTACGGTATGACCAGTGCGATGTCTTGGGTTTATTTCTTAATCATTGCGGCATTCCTCGGCATTGTGTTCGCAATAGGATCAAGGACGGTATACTATTATGACTAGTAAAGAACGCAGAAAAGATTTTTGGGAAAGAAACAGAAAGTCCGGAGGATATCTTCTCCGCAAGAAAATTTGGAATATCTTTTACAGCTTATGCCGGGCCGTATTGGTATTCGGACTTTGCTTCTTGATCCTGCAGCCGCTGTTGAATAAGGTATCCATCAGTTTCATGACGGAATCCGATTTGTATGACAGTACCATTATCAGTATCCCGAGACATTTCTCGACATCTGCGTATGAATATGCGTGGTCGATGCTGAAAGGCTTTAAGACCCTTGGAACTTCGTTCTATGTAGCATTGCTTGTTGCATTGTGTCAGGTTCTGTCCTGTACACTGGTAGGCTATGGCTTCGCAAGATACAAGTTCCCGGGCAAAAACATCCTGTTCGCTTGTGTCATCCTGTTAATCATCGTTCCTCCGCAGGCAATTATTACTCCTTTGTATTTGCGGTTCCAGAACTTTGATATCTTCGGATTGATCAGCAAATTTTCCAAGGACGGAACAGGTCTTAACCTTCTCGGAAAGATGTTCCCGTATTTGTTTATGTGTCTGACCTGTGCCGGATATAAGGCCGGTTTGTACATTTATCTCTTACGTCAGCATTTCCGTAATGAGCCGAAGGAGTTGGAAGAGGCCGCATATGTTGATGGCTGCAGCCGTCTTCGCACGTTCTTCCAGATTCTTCTTCCCGGTGCAAAGCCGATTATGGTTTCCTGCTTCCTGTTTGCATTCGTATGGCAGTGGACCGATCAGTATTATTCCCGAGTATTCTTCCCGTCGGGTTCCGGCTGGAATTTGATTTCCAATAAGCTGAACGGTTTCGGTGATGCATTTAACGGTTACATGAAGACCATTAAGGGCCAGGCATATATGACGCCTCAGGCGTTCAATAACCAGGTTCTTTCCACCGCTGTTTTGATTTCTCTGGTACCTTTGATTATCATTTATATCATTGCTCAGAAGAGCTTTGTTGAGAGTATTACCTCCAGTGGTATTAAAGGTTAACAGATTATATAAAAAAATAGTGGAAATCGTGAAAAATTTGTGATATAATACGAATTAAGATGTTATCAGTACGCTGAAAACATTTTAAGATACTATTTTAAGGAGGAGCTTATAATGAGCACAATCAAAAAAGTGCTGCTCGTTGTACTTGCATGTGTTGTTTGCTTGTCTTTGGTCGCTTGTAAGAGTGATGATAACAAAACTGATGACAAAAAGAACAATACAACAACGGCACCCACAAACACCCCTGAGCCTACAAAAGGCGGTGAAACAACTCCGGAGCCTACCGACGTTCCCGTTGAGAAGAACGATTTCGGCGGTGCTACCGTAATCCTCGCTGACTGGTGGTCTCCTGAGAACTGGAAAGACCCCACCAACTCCATTGATGAAGCTTTCTGGGAGTGGCAGAATCAGTTGATGGCAGACAACAACTACACCTTCGATCGTAAGAAGTGCTATGAGTGGGGTGAGGTACAGGAAACTGCTACTCTTTCCATCACAACCAACGAACCTGTTGGTGATATCATCGTACTTGATAGTGGTTGGGTTGCATCCCTGCTTGACAAGGACATGTTCCGCGATGTTTCCAATATGAAGTACTTCAATTGGGATGACGCTAAGTGGAACAAGGGTGTTAAGGACGTTATGACGATTGGTAAGGGTATCTACGGTTTCGCAGCTGGTCTTGAGCCTAGAACCGGTATCTTCTTCAACAAGGATCTCTTCAAGAAGATTCTTGGCGAAGACAAGGCTAACTATCCTTACGAACTCCAGGCTAACGGACAGTGGAACTGGGATAACTTCAAGAACCTTTGCAAGGACCTGACGAAGGACCTTGATGGTGACGGAACTCCTGATGTATATGGTATCGCTTCCTTCTCGAACGACTTCTTTACCGCTTGCCTTCTTTCTAACGCAACAAACGTTATCGTTAAGAATGAGAATGGTGAGCTTGTTATGAACGCTAATGACAGTGCTGTTCTTGACGCTCTTAACTGGGGTCGTTCCCTGTACGATGAGGGATATCATATGCCTAGACCTGAAGGCGACGATGTTCAGTGGAACTGGTTCGTTCAGATGTTCCAGGAGCAGAGAACCGCTATGCGTTGCTGTGAAGAGTACAACGTTTCCGATTTCTGCGCTAAGAATGACGACCAAACTGCAGCATATCCGTTCGAATACGGATTTGTAACATTCCCTTATGGTCCTAAGGCTGGAAAGCTTCTTTCCATCGACCGTGAGAACGTTCTTATTATTCCTAACTGTGATGCTGTTAAGGATAAGCTGGATGTTATTTCCTTCGCTTACAACAACTACACTGACAAGTGCCAGGAACAGCTTGATGATCCGAACGCTTGGAAGGCTTCTTACGAAGCACAGTTCAAGGATAAGGAATCCATTGATACTCTTGATCTCATGATCAACAAGTTGGATCAGATTATGAACTGCACCATCCTTCTTCCTGACTTCGTTTGGGATTGGGTATGGGATATTGACTCCGGTGTTGCTACTCCTAAGGAGCAGATCGATACCTTCAGCGGTCAGTGGCAGACCTATGTTGATGAATTCAACGCTAAGTTGAAGTAATTCACATAACCAAAAACTTTAAGGGACATTCTTCGGAATGTCCCTTTTTGTATTTCTATTGCAGGCTGAATTATAAATTTCCGAATGAAGAAAGAGAGAATACGAAACACCATTGCAAAGAAACACGCTGCATGATACGATAATCAGTAATTACGGAGGTGCTCAGCCCTCACGATATTTTTGAAATTCGGAGAAGATACTATGGATAATAAGAAAGAAACAGGGTTCAATGAAACCGGGAAGTTTGAAAAGCGTGCAGCGGAACTGGTTGCTCAGATGACAACCGAGGAGAAAGTATTTCAGACACTGTTTAATGCACCGGCCATTGAACGGCTCGGAGTGAAAGCGTACAATTACTGGAATGAAGCACTGCATGGGGTGGCACGTGCGGGTGTGGCAACCGTATTTCCCCAGGCAATCGGACTGGCTGCCGCATTTGACGAAGACATGATGGAAACAATCGGTGATACGATTTCCACGGAGGCAAGAGCCAAATTCAATATGCAGCAGAAATTCGGTGATACCGATATTTATAAAGGACTGACATTTTGGTCGCCGAATGTCAACATGTTTCGCGATCCCAGATGGGGACGAGGTCATGAAACGTTCGGAGAAGATCCGTATTTGAGCGGTCGTATGGGAGTCCGCATCATTCAGGGCATGCAGGGACATGATCCGAACTATATGAAGGTTGCGGCATGTGCAAAGCATTTTGCGGTACACAGCGGTCCGGAGGATTTGCGTCACAGTTTCAATGCAGAGGTGTCGGAACAGGATTTGCGGGAAACGTATCTGCCGGCATTTGAGGCCTGTGTCAAAGAAGGTCATGTGGAAGCGGTTATGGGAGCGTATAACCGGACAAACGGAGAAGCATGCTGCGGAAGCAAGAAGCTTCTGGTCGATATTTTGCGCGGTGAGTGGGGATTCACCGGCCATGTGACATCCGACTGCTGGGCGTTGAAGGATTTTCATGAGTTTCATATGGTGACGAAGAATCAGGTGGAAACGGTTGCGCTTGCAATGAATCGCGGATGTGATTTGAATTGCGGCAATATGTATGTCAATCTCCTGCAGGCAATCCGTGACGGACTGGTCGAGGAATCCACAATTGACCGTGCCGTGACAAGACTGTTTACGACGCGAATGAAACTTGGGCTGTTTGATGATCCGGAGAAGGTGCCGTTTGCGAAAATCGGTTATGACGAAGTGGACACCGAAGAACACCGAAAACTCAATCTGGATGTCAGCAGGAAGACGGTTGTCCTTTTGAAAAATGAGGCAAACCTTCTGCCGCTGTCGCTCGATTCCGTAAAAACAATCGGAATTGTGGGACCGAATGCCGATAACCGTCGGGCACTGGTTGGCAATTATGAAGGAACGGCATCGGAATATGTAACGGTATTGGAAGGAATCCGGGAGCTGGTCGGAGACCGTGCCAGAATTTTCTATTCCGAAGGCTGTCATTTGTTCAAAGACCGTGTACAGGGACTCGGACGGGCAAACGACCGAATTGCGGAGGCAAAGGCCGTTGCGGCACAGAGCGATGTTGTGATTGCCGTGATGGGACTGGATCCGGGTCTGGAAGGAGAAGAAGGAGACCAGGGAAATGAGTTTGCGTCCGGAGACAAGCCGAATCTGAAACTGCCCGGTCTTCAGGAAGACGTTCTGAAGGCATTGTATGACAGCGGAAAACCGGTTGTTCTGGTGCTGCTCGGCGGAAGTGCATTGGCGATTCCGTGGGCGGACGAACATATTCCGGCAATTGTGGA
Organism: Lachnospiraceae bacterium; assembly: GCA_045641285.1. Lineage (GTDB taxonomy): Bacteria > Bacillota > Clostridia > Lachnospirales > Lachnospiraceae > ISDg. The sequence continues at coordinate 65,691 of JAZUGQ010000047.1, read as the reverse complement.
AGGATGGTATCCGGGAGCGTTGGGAGGACGAAGCATTGCGGACATTTTGTTCGGCCGTGCGTGTCCGGAAGGAAAACTGCCGATTACCTTTTATCGTACGAGCGAGGAACTTCCGGCATTTACCGATTATTCCATGAAAGACCGAACCTATCGGTACATGACACGGAAGGCCCTGTATCCGTTCGGATTCGGACTCAGCTATACATCATTTGAAATGAGCAATGTGAAATTTACGGGAACGGCGGAGGACGGCGCGGACATTTCCGTGACGATTCGGAATACCGGAAGCCGGACCGGAGCGGAAACGGTTCAGGTGTATGTGAAATCTCCGATGGAGGGGGCTCCGAATGCCCAGCTGAAGGGCCTCCGTAAGGTGCGGCTGGCTCCCGGCGAGGAAACGACCGTGAAGATTTCGCTTGCGAAAGATGCGTTTGGTGTATATAATAAAGAAGGCAAAAAAGTACTGGTGCCCGGGGAATATCAGGTATTTGTCGGGACATCACAACCGGATGCGCGAAGTGAAGAGCTGCTCGGAACGAAACCGGTGGCATTTTCCGTCGGGTATGCCGGGGAAATGACAGAAATTTAGCATATATTGCGAGGTTGCCGAACGGTAATCTCGCAATTTCCTTGCAGAGTTTGCCGACGCCGAAACGGGAGTTCCGTTCAAATGAAGGAGAGTCTCATGAATATTGACGATTTGTTAAATGAGGATATTGAAGACGTTGTTCGCAAGTCCAGTGTGGAAAAAGCGGATCTGACGGAATCGGGAGCCGTTCATACGAAAAAGGCAGCCGAAAACGGCAGAACAAATTCGAATGCCGGCAAGGCTCATGCCAAATCCGACCGAAATCATGCGACGGGAAACAAGCCGGCAAAGAGTGCTGCAGACCGGAAACCCGTAACAGGAGACAAGGCGGCAAAGAGTGCTGCAGACCGGAAACCCGCAGCAGGAGACAAGGCGGCAAAGACTGCTACAGACCGGAAACCCGCAGCAGGAGACAAGCCGGCAAAGAGTGCTGCAGACCGCAAACCCGCATCCCATAAGAGACCGATGACCGAAGAAAAGTCCGGCAAGACGGACGAACTGCGTCGAAAGGAATCGGAGGACGAAATCCGGAGAAGGACGAAAAAAGCGGAACTGACAGAAAGACCGGAACTGACAGAAAGACCGGAACTGACGGAAACGCTTCCGGAAGAGCAGAACGTCGATGCGGAGAACGTGGAAACCGAGGAAACGACCGAACAGGGCAAGAAGAGTTTCTGGAAATCGCTGGCCGGAGACATCATTTTCTTTGTCGGAACGTTTCTTGTTCTGCTGGTTCTCTTTTATGTATTTCCGCCGTATTATGTGGACGGAAAATCGATGGTCAAAACGCTCGATGACAAGGCATTTGGCTTCGGATTCCGATATGCGGATATCAAACGCGGCGATATCGTGGTCCTGAATACCGGTTCGGATCGGCCGAACGAGGGAACGAGAGGTGCAACCTGGATTAAGCGTGTCATCGGAATTCCCGGAGATACGGTGGAAACCTGTTACGAAACCTATGAGACCGATACGGAGCTGGCATACGGCATTGTGATTAAGGCCGGCGAGCCGGTGTACCGCGTGAAGGTAAACGGCGTCGTGATGGAAGAGCCGTATGCGTATTACGATCCCAATGATATCCGGTCGGTCATTATCGGCAAATGGACGCTCGGCGAGAACGAATACATGGTAATGGGAGACAATCGGAACATTTCCCATGACGGACGCGCCATCGGTCCGGTTACGCGGGATGACATTCGATGCAAAATGCTGTTCTTCATTTGGGGAAAGCATAAAATCAAGTAGCATCATTTACTCTGAAAATGAAATTTGCGAATTGCTTTACAATTGTAATTTTATCTGATATAATGTTTTGGGTTACTTGAAAGACAGTAACGATTCGTGCAAATGCACATCACAGAATTTACTATAAGAAAGGAAGATATACCATGCCGTTAGTTACTACAAAAGACATGTTTGCAAAGGCATACAATGGCGGATACGCAGTAGGTGCTTTCAATGTAAACAATATGGAAATTGTACAGGGTATCACGGAAGCAGCCGGCGAACTGAACAGCCCGGTTATTCTTCAGGTATCCAAGGGTGCTCGTGCGTATGCAAACCACACCTATCTTGTAAAGCTTGTTGAAGCTGCAGTTATTGAAAATCCTCAGATTCCGATCGCTCTTCACCTTGATCACGGTGACAGCTTCGAACTCTGCAAGTCCTGCATCGACGGAGGATTTACCTCTGTTATGATCGATGCTTCTTCCAAGTCCTTCGAGGACAATATCGCATTGACCAAGCAGGTTGTTGAGTATGCTCATGACCACGGCGTAGTTGTTGAGGCTGAGCTCGGTACTCTTGCAGGTATTGAGGATGAAGTTCAGGTTGAGTCCGGTAAGGAAAGCTACACCCGTCCGGAAGAGGTTGAGGAATTCGTTTCCAGAACCGGTTGCGACTCTCTTGCAATTGCCATCGGTACTTCCCATGGTGCATATAAGTTCACTGCAGAGCAGTGCACACGGAACGAGAAGGGTATTCTGGTACCGCCGCCGTTGCGTTTCGACGTACTCGAAGAGTGCATTAAGAGACTGCCCGGCTTCCCGATCGTTCTTCACGGTTCCTCTTCTGTTCCTCAGGAATTCGTTAAGATGGTAAATGAGTACGGCGGAAATATGCCGGATGCCGTAGGTATTCCGGAAGAGCAGCTTCGTCATGCTGCGGAACTCGCTGTCTGCAAGATTAACATCGACTCCGATATCCGTCTTGCCATGACAGGTAACATTCGTAAGTACTTTGCTGAGCATGCAGATCATTTCGATCCTCGTCAGTATCTCAAGCCCGCTCGTCAGGCTGTTAAGGATATGGTTGCTCACAAGATTAAGTACGTACTTGGTTCTGACAACAAGATCTGATCGTTACGATGAAGTGATACAGACCCCTCGGAGCAAACGCTTCGAGGGGTGTTGTTTATCTCATAGGAAAGTTCGTCCTATGAGATAAAACAACGCTCCGCGAGGATGCACACGCTTTTGCAGCGGTATTTTGTCGCTAACGCGACGCAAAAGCGGCGCAGCATGTCGCAAGCGACATGCTTTGTTCCATTATAGGAAAGTTCGTCCTATGAGATAAAACAACGCTCCGCGAGGATGCACACGCCTGTGCAGAGGAAAAATGTCGCTTCGCGACGCACAGACGGCGCGAGCATATCGCAAGCGATATGCTTTGTTCTAATGAAAATGCCGCACCAGGGGCGTCATATCCGTCGAAACGGGAGTGACGAAGGGCGGCGAAGAAGGAGATTATATATGGTAAATGGGGTTTGTCGGCAAACGGAAACACAGTCATTTTCAAGCTGTGCGGGAATTCCGGATCCGTATCGGATGCTGGACGGTACCGTAATAACCGATCCGTCCGAATGGGGAAAGCGTCGGGACGAAATCCGGTCTCTGTATGAGACCTGCATGTACGGAGTATGGCGCGACGGGTCAAAGGAAACCATTCGATATGAGCGAAAGGAAAATCGGGTGACGCTGTTTTTGCGGCGAACCGACACCGGGGCGGAAGCGTCGTTTGATGTTCTGGTCCAAATGCCGGACGAATCCTGCCGGAAACCGGAACACGGCTATCCGGTCATTGTCGGAATGCATGCCCATATCAGTGAGGAAACGGCCAATGCAAAGGGATTTGCCACCATCGTCATGGATGGCTTCGGAATTCCGGTTGCGTCGGACGACACCAAGCGGGAAGGCGCATTTTACAAGCTGTACCCGTACGGAGAGAATGGGGATGAACAGACCGGTGTTCTGATGGCATGGGCCTGGGGATGCAGCAAAATAATGGACGCACTGGAGCAGGGGCTGGCCGATGAACTCGGAATCGATCCGAGCGTCAGCGTGGTGACCGGAGTTTCGAGATGGGGCAAAGCGGCCATGGTTTGCGGCGCATTTGACAAACGGTTCCGCATTTGCGCACCGTCGTGCTCGGGTGCGGGCGGCGTTGCCATGTACCGGTATCGTTCCGAGGGGAGAACGTATAATTTTGAAAGCAAGGGCGCTTCGGCGGCCTATACATATTCGCAAAATGAGCCGCTGTCCTGTCTGCAGTCGGACGGAGAACGCGGGTGGTTCTGCGACCGGTTTACGGAATTTGAAACACCCGAGCAGCTGCCGGTGGACCAGCATATGCTGTGCAGCCTGACGGCGGATCCGAATCGGCATTTGCTGATTATCGGCTCCTGCATTTCCGAAGACTGGGTCAATGCGCCGGCGATGTGGTACACGTATCTGGCGGCGAGGAACATTTTCCGGTTCCTGGGCGTAGAAGACAATCTGAACATTACGATTCATCGGGAGGGTCATGCGGTGATTCCCGAGGACGTGGAATATCTCGCATCGTATGTGCAAAGCAGGATTTATCACGAAGCAGCGGAGAACAACCTGGATGATTTGAAAACGTCCGTGTTTGCATTGCCGGAAAATCACGATCCGGACATGGACCATGCGGCGGATTTGTGGGCACACCGGTGAAATCGGGACCGCGCGGAATGAGTACACCGGTGAGATCAGGGCCCGGGACGGGCAGGAGGCAGGAATGAAACGAAATCCGGAAGAACTTTGGGACGGACGGTATTATTCGGCAAACGATATGGTTCGGGCGGATTGCGCCGGCTGTGAGGGGTGTTCCCACTGCTGTCACGGAATGGGAGAATCCCTGGAGCTCGATCCGTATGATTTTTTGCGTCTGGCCCGCGGCCTTCGGAAAAAACCGGAGGAATTACTGACGTTTGCGGCAGATTTGCATGTTGACGACGGACTGATTGTTCCGTTTATGAAAATGAGCGGCGATTCCGAGGCATGCACCTTCCTCGGACCCGACGGGAGATGTACGATTCATGAATTCCGTCCCGACATTTGCCGTCTGTTTCCGCTCGGACGGGTGTATGACGAGACCGGAATCCGGTACATTTTGCAAAGCCGGGAATGCATTTGCGAAAACCGACGGGAAATACCGGTTCGGGACTGGGTTGCGGAACCGGAGGGAGAACGGTATGAGCAATACCGGCTGGCGTATCATGATTTTCGCAATGCGGTGAAACGCAGAATCCGGACGGCACCGTCGGCGGATACCGTGAAAATCTGCAATATGATGATTTTGACCGAGCTGTACATGAAACCGGCAGAGACGGACCGGCTGACGGACGAGCTGGAACGGCGAATGGAGGAACTTCGGGAAAGGATTTTGATATGAGAAGGAAGAAACATTGCCGCGGATTGCGGTTTATCGGAATCGCGCTTCTGATTTGCACGCTGCTTTGCGGTTGTGCCACGGAAGAGGAAATGACGCCGCAAAGCGAGAACAAGAAGGGGCTGTCCTATTATGAAGCCGGAGATTACAAAAAGGCAGAGGAATATTTTATCCGTGCGTTGAGCCTGGATGAATCCGATATGGAAATTCATAACAATTACGGCATGACGCTGATTCAGCTGCGGCGGTACGATGAGGCACTGCAGCAGTTTGACATTGTTCTTGTAAACAGCGGAAATTCCCGTCAGGTGACCAAACTGAACAAGTTTGCGACACGGGGAAAAGGGCTGGCATTTTTGCAGAAGCAGGACTATTCGGAAGCCCTGACCTGTTTCAACAACGCGTTGGAAATGGATGCCGAGAACAGCTGGAATGTGGATATTCTGTATTATAAGGCCAATACGCTGGAATGCATGGGCTCGACCAATTCGGCGATTGATGTGTATTCGGAGGTGCTGAAGGAAGAAAAGGACAATATGAAAGCACTTCTGAGCCGGGCCAACCTGTATCGGCTGAATGAGAAGTACGAGAAAGCCATCGAGGATTATGAACTGGCACTGAAACAGGAAAAAGGAAATTACAGTTCGTATATCGGGCTGTACACCTGCTATATTGCCATGGGGCGCGACGACAAGGGCGAGGACATTCTGAGACAGGCGTCCGAGCTGGAGGTCAAGACCGAAGAGGACAAATACTATCTGGGGCAGGTTCATTTTTATCAAAAGAGTTACAAATATGCCAAAATCGAAATGGAGTATTCGTATGACAACGGCTTCCCCGAAGCAAGTTATTTTCTCGGAGAAATCGCGCTGAGCGAAAAGGAATACGAAAAGGCCATCGGGTATTTTGAACAGTACCGCGCGTATAAACTGAGCGAATCGCCGACGGTCTGCAACCAGGAGGCCGTGTGCTATCTGGCACTGTTCCGGTATGAAAAGGCGCAGGAAATGCTCGATATCGGACTCGGTGTGGCGGGTTCACCGGCCAGACAGCAGCTGCTTCGCAATCAGGTGGCGCTGTACGAAGAGCAAAATGAGCTGATGAAAGCATATGAAACGCTGCAGGAATATATTGTCAGTTATCCGGACGATCTGGAGGCGACAAATGAGTATCGCTTCCTGAAGAAGCGTCTCGGAATTACGAAATAATTTTCGGCGGAACCCGGCAGGAAGGCAGAACGGAATGTTTGATACGGAAAAAGAAACGGAAACGGTTGTTTTGGTTGCGGTGGATGACAGCAACATCAATGCCGATACCGGCGTGACGGAGTCGCTGAACGAGCTGGAGGAACTGGTTCGGACAGCAGGTGCGGAAGTTGTCGGAAGGCTTGTGCAGAACCGCGAATCGGTGCATCCGGGAACGTATATCGGAAGCGGAAAAATCAATGAGCTGGCAGAGCTTTTGAGGGAAACGGGGGCGTCCGGAATCGTTACGGACGATGAACTGAGCCCGGCACAAATGAAAAATCTGGAAGATGCGCTGGACTGCAATGTAATGGACCGAACGATGGTCATTCTGGATATTTTTGCACAGCATGCGGGAACCAGCGAAGGAAAACTGCAGGTCGAACTGGCACAGCTGCGGTACCGCTCGTCGCGACTGATCGGAATGGGACGCGCCATGTCCCGGCTCGGCGGCGGAATCGGAACCCGAGGTCCGGGCGAGAAGAAGCTTGAAACGGACCGTCGTCTGATTCGAAACCGGATTGCCCAGCTGAACCGCGAACTGGAGGATGTGAAGAAAAACCGTGAAGTGCAGAGAAGCCAGAGAAGCCGCTCGGCCGTACCGGTTGTTGCCATTGTCGGCTATACCAACGCCGGTAAGTCCACACTGTTGAATTATCTGACCAATGCCGGAGTGCTGTCGCAGGACAAGCTGTTCGCGACACTCGATCCGACGACACGTAGCTTTCGACTGGAAAACGGACAGGAAATCCTTCTGACGGACACGGTAGGATTTATCCGGAAACTGCCGCATCATTTGGTGGATGCGTTTCGCTCGACGCTCGAGGAAGCCAAATATTCGAACCTCATTTTGCATGTGGCGGATGCGTCCAATCCCAATGCGGATACGCAGATGCACGTCGTCTATGACACGCTGCGGCGGCTGGAAATCGGAGACCGGAAGGTGATTACCGCCCTGAACAAGCAGGATATCGCGGGAGATGCGATTTGGAAGGATCTGACGGCGGAACGCGTGGTTCGGATTTCCGCACGGACGGGACAAGGAATTCCGGAATTGCTGCAGGCGATTGCCGATATTTTGTCCGAGTCCACAATCTGCCTGGAAAAACTGTATCCGTACAGCGAGGCCGGAAAGCTGCAGATTGTTCGCAAATACGGCCGGCTGATTTCCGAGGAGTATGAAGCGGACGGAATCCGCATCAAGGCCTGGATTGACAGAAAATGGGAGCCGATGTGCTGACCGGAACCTGCGGGGTAGGCAACAGGCCACGGAACTTCGTGTTGACAGAACACACGCAGGCAGATATAATTTGTTATGACATGGGGAGGAAACATTCCGTAACCGGATTTCTTATGAATGGATAGTGTAAATAATTAGTGTTGACAACACATATATATATATATATATATAATTGGTTATGGTAAACAAAAACTGATTTTGCTAACCAAATATATATTAAGGGGAAATTAGCACTATGAAAAACAGGCTTGTAAAAAGAACACTATCGGGATTTCTTGTATTGGTAATGATGTTTTCTGTACTTATCGCGAATGTTGATTCGGCGTCAGCAGGGGAGAGCGATTTTCAAGGTGGAAAGGTAACGTACGATACCGGCGCATACTATAAATATGATGCGGCATATAAGCGGTATGAGGTGCCTGTTCAATGCTATTTAAGCAATCTGGGAATAGGAAAAGGTGATAAATTAGGAAGAGTCACTATTCGCTCTTTTTGTCTGGTTCCAAAGCAAAAGAGTACATCCGATAACAAATATCATAATATTATTGCGTATGAATGTGAAATGAGTTGCTATAAAGTTTCTACGAAAAAGTATATACAAGGAACAATGGAGTATGCTTCCGTAGGGATAAAAACACCGGCGGCAGATACAAGAGTATGTTCTCCGGAATCGACGATGATTAAATGCAATGTGAACGAACAGAATTCTACTACAAAGTCAATAAACTTTAGTGTGAGCGGAGGTGTGACTAAAGATAATAAGGGTACAACGGGAAGTGTTTCCGGGACGTTGACGAGTGGTCGTTCGAGTGTGGTTTCTCATTCGATTAGCTATGAATCAAACGGACTCGCTCTGACACAAACAAAAAATAATAAATCCGGATATGCTACCTGGGATTATAATTATGTCCCCAAAGGTAATGTTGAAGTTGACGCATGGTTAAGAGGAACACATTACACTTCCGGTTTGGTGGGATATGTTACGGACACAAATGCATCAATGACAGGAAAGAAAATAAAGTTTTCTTATGAGATTCATTTCGGAGCTCAGTATTATGCAGGAAAAGATGAGGGAGATCGGATATGGAATCGGGCCGGCCTGTTTGATAAGGATTACGATATTGGATATTTGCAAGGAACGGTAGATTTTTCCTATTAAGCAAAAGGAGACAGATATGTCAAAAAAAGTTGTTTTGATTGGTCTTGCATGCATACTGGTTGCGGCGGGAATTATTGCAGTATGGAAACTGGATTTGTTCTCCAATCATGAACCGAGCGAACTGGCAAAAGAGGTTGAAGGAGACGGAATCGATATTATTGTGTACGGTAATCTGAAGAATATTGATAATATTACCTGTCGGACCATAGACTCGTTAAGCAAGGAATCTATCCGTACCGATAACCGAAACCAACATCACTGCCTGGTAATTTATGATCCGGAAGGAAATCTGCCTCTTGGGCAGACGGAATTGTCTGAGGTAAGGGAGATGTGCCTGAACGAATATCTGGATATGATTTATATCGGAGATGCGTTCTCAAAGTTTCAGGAAGCCGGTTTCTTTACGTCCTGCGAGGAAGATGATCCCATGGGATTCAATTTTGGCGGATATCAGTATCATCTTACAGGAAACCCGTACACCTTTAACGGAGAGGCGTGGGTAGATCCGGCACAGCCGAACACGTTCCATAATAACCCGTTTTTAGGCTGGTTCTATTCGGCCGGTGATACCAAAAAGGCAAGGAAAGACGCAGAGGACGTTTGGGGCTGGATTTACGATTTTTGTCTGATGAGTCATTGAACAATCCGTAAGTAGTGAAAGGAGGAAAGGCTGTTTCTGTACGAACAGCCTTTTTTATGATTACCGTATCAAATCTGTGTAAAACCTATGTTTCAAAAAATGAGGAACCGGTATTGGCGTTAAATCAAATCAGCCTGAGTTTCGCCGACACGGGTCTTGTTTCGATTGTCGGACCGAGCGGATGTGGAAAAACCACCTTGTTGAATATCCTAGGGGGTCTGGATGCCGCATCATCCGGATCGGTTATTTACAATGGCAGTAATATTGAGGAGTTTTCGGATTCGGACTGGGATATGTACCGTTCGAATGATCTTGGTTTTGTATTTCAAAATTACAATTTGTTAGAGGATTTGACGGTTCGGAAAAATCTGGAATTGCCGCTTCTTTTGGACTCGTCGGGTACAGACCGTTCATTTGAACGAATTGATAAGTTGGCCGAAGACTTCGGAATGTCCGATTTGCTGTCAAAAAAAGCAAAGCATTTGAGCGGGGGGCAAAAGCAACGGGTTGCGATACTTCGGGCGATTGTGAAACAGCCGGGGATTATTCTGGCAGATGAACCGACCGGTAACCTGGATAGAGATAACAGCAGATTTGTATACAGGTTACTGAAGGAGATATCCCGAAACTGTTTGGTTATTGTTGTTTCGCATGACCGCGAGCTTTCCGAGGAATACTCCGACAGAATTATTGAATTATCGTATGGCGAAATCATGAAGGATACGATAAAGGAAAACGAACAACGGGAACAGGAGACTGCTGACGGGCATGAAAGAAAAGCTTGCAGAACAGCCAAATTGCCGTTCCTGTTTTGCGCATCGTTGGTATTGGACTCGTTTAAGGCACGGTTTGTAAGGTTTGCGATTGCGCTGTTTATGATGACAATTACGATGACCATGATTTTGTTGTGTACCGTGTGTGTCTTTAATAACAGGAAAGGAATTTTGTCAAAATACATAAAGGACAGAAATACAGGAATTCATGAAGTATATATGCCTGTTGGTGCAAGCTACGAAGGATATCTGGGAAATCCCAACAAGATAATCAATAACGGGGATGAATTCAGCGAATTACTCAATCAATGCATCGGGGAAGAACAGGTGATATTGGTAAATGATTATGCTATGGCCGAATACAAAGATGATATGGAGGAGATAATGTTCCTGGGGGCAGATCCGACGTCGGAATTACTCTGCGGCCATAAACTCGGCGATTCACAGGTAATCATAAACGGTGTATATGCATCTAAAATCAATATATCGGAACAGAATCTCCCGGTAGCAGCGAAAATAGGGAATTATGATGTTCGGATTGTCGGGATTGCGGATTTTGATATTGCAAAAAGACAGAGCATTTTCGTGGGAAACAAATCATTATGGATGACAATTGCGCAGGAGAACATCAGTGAAATAAAGGGAATCGATTTTGTCAGTGCCGGAGGAGCAAATGAAATTGCGGAGAGTATGGTCACTGTGGGGAGTATAGAATCGCTGCAGGGGCCTCTTGTTGCCGGACGGCTTCCGAACAGCGAGAATGAAATAGCGGTTTCGAAGCGGTATATCGAATCATGGGAAAGAAGAATGGAGGACGTGCTGGGATATGCGTTTTATACGTATAATCTCCGTGATGATAAATTCGGAAATTCGTATTATGACACCGTGAACCTTTGGGACATTGTCGGTGAGAAAATGGTTGTGACCGGTGTTGTTGATGGGGAGTGCGATTATTATTTTCAGGATAATACATATCGTAATATTATCCTGAAAGCCGGTTCCTATCAGGGAAGTCTGGCATTTACGGGAAAATCGAAACAATTGAACAAAATGATTTCCGAACTGGATAAAAACGGTATTCGAATAGATGATGAAAATCTGGCAAATCTGTACGCGGAATGGGATGAAATGGATGAACTGGTTCTTTTCCTGGTAGTGGGAATCGTTATAATGGGACTGCTTACGTTATTACAAATGATTTCCACCTTTTCATACAGTATTAAGGACAGTGAACACAAAATCGGAATTTTCCGTTCAATGGGTGTTCCGCAAAAGAGCATTAATATGATGTTCATTTTGGAAAGCGTGAGTATCACCATCCTGGCAGAACTGTTTGCTTCTGCGGTTTCATTTTTGTGTATCCGGAAGGTTAACCGGTATTACGCGGACGAGGTATTCCGGGTTGCCGATATGAACCTTGTTCAGCCGAAAGTCGCTGTGTGGCTTTTGTGTCTTGCGGCAATCGTTCTGGTGTACAGTATAGTGGTTTTGATTCCGCTTCAACGGGCTAAGAAGAAAAAGGTCATGAAACTTCTTCTTAACGAATAGTGTGTGGACGGGTGGGACACCACCATATATAGTATTTTGAAAAAACATCACAAAAAATCAAATGTGAAAAAGCAGCGCGAAAATGCTCAAAATTCCTTGATTTATGGGCATTTGGCGCTGCTTTTTTGAATTTTTCAAAATTCGGTTTTTTGTGCAAAACCACTATATGTTGTATACAGGGCAAGAAAATTACGATATTTTGTTGACACAGAATGTACACATATGATAGTATATAGGCAATCGCCCGCGATGGGCATCCGTGGTGACGGCATGACGGTTTTCCGTGTGCTGCGCCGCTGCAGAACAGTCGCTCGGAGAGTGATAACAGACTTAGTTTTTGACAAAGGAGTGTGTGGTATGATTCAGGTATCGAAACGAAACGGAGAACTGAAAGAGTTTGATTTACACAAGATTGAAGCCGCAATCGAGAAGGCATTTAAGGCAACCTCAAAGGAATACACAACGGATATTATCAGTCTGCTGTCGTTGCGTGTAACGGCACAGTTTCAGGATAAAGTAGATAACGGTGTTATCGGTGTCGAGGACATCCAGGACAGCGTCGAGCATGTTTTGGAACAGACCGGATATACCGATGTCGCAAAGGCATATATTCTCTATCGTAAGCAGAGAGAAAAGATGCGTGAAATGAAGTCCACCATTTTGGACTATAAGGAAATCGTCAACAGCTACGTTCACGAAGAGGACTGGCGTGTTAAGGAGAATTCCACGGTAACCTATTCGGTCGGTGGTCTGATTCTTCACAACTCCGGTTCCATCACCGCAAATTACTGGCTGTCCGAGATTTACGATCCGGAAATTCATGAAGCACACAAGAATGCCGATATTCATATTCATGATTTGTCCATGCTGACCGGCTACTGCGCAGGATGGTCCCTGAAGCAGCTGATTATGGAAGGTCTCGGCGGAATTCCCGGAAAGATTACGTCGTCTCCGGCAAAGCATTTGGCAACCCTGATGAACCAGATGGTAAACTTCCTCGGTATCATGCAGAACGAATGGGCCGGTGCTCAGGCATTTTCCTCGTTTGATACGTATCTGGCACCGTTTGTCAAAGTGGACAACCTTTCCTACAAGGATGTCAAGCAGTGCATCCAGAGCTTCATTTACGGCGTTAATACACCGAGCCGCTGGGGTACGCAGGCTCCGTTCTCCAATATCACTCTGGACTGGACGGTTCCGGCCGATATGGCAGAACTGCCGTGCCTGATCGGTGGCGAGGAGATGGATTTCTGCTACAAGGATTGTAAGAAAGAAATGGATATGGTCAACAAGGCATTTATCGAGGTTATGGTAGAAGGCGATGCCAACGGCCGCGGCTTCCAGTATCCGATTCCGACCTATTCCATTACCAAGGATTTTGACTGGTCCGATACCGAAAATAACCGTCTTTTGTTCGAAATGACCGCAAAATACGGCACTCCTTATTTCAGCAACTACATCAACAGCGATATGCAGCCGAGCGATGTTCGTTCCATGTGCTGCCGTCTCCGTCTCGACCTTCGTGAGCTTCGCAAGAAGACCGGCGGTTTCTTCGGATCCGGCGAGAGCACCGGAAGTATCGGTGTTGTTACCATCAATATGCCGAGAATTGCTTATTTGTCTTCCGACGAGGATGATTTCTTCAAGCGTCTGGACCATATGATGGACATTTCCGCACGCTCCCTGAAGGTTAAGAGAACCGTTATTACCAAGCTTTTGAACGAGGGTCTGTATCCGTATACGAAGAGATATCTCGGAACGTTTGAAAATCATTTCTCCACCATCGGTCTGATCGGTATGAACGAGGCCGGCCTGAATGCACGCTGGATCGGCAAGGATATGACGACACCGGAGACACAGGAATTTACCGTTCGTGTTTTGAATCATATGAGAGAACGTCTCAGCGATTACCAGGAAATGTACGGAGATTTGTACAACCTCGAGGCAACTCCCGCCGAGTCCACCACCTATCGTCTGGCAATGCATGACAAGAAGCATTATCCGAACATCATTACGGCAGGCAAGCCGGGCGAGACCCCGTACTATACCAACAGTTCTCATTTGCCGGTAGGATATACCGAGGATGTGTTTGCAGCACTGGACATCCAGGACAAGCTTCAGACTCTGTACACGTCCGGAACCGTATTCCATACGTTCCTCGGCGAGAAGCTTCCGGATTGGAAGGCTGCCGCAAAGCTGGTTCGTACCATTGCGGAAAATTACGAGCTTCCGTACTACACCATGTCCCCGACCTATTCCGTCTGCAGCGAGCACGGATATATTACCGGTGAGGTTAAGGTTTGTCCGACCTGCGGAAAGGAAACCGAAGTTTACAGCCGTATTACCGGTTACTATCGTCCGGTTAAGAACTGGAACCAGGGCAAGCTTCAGGAATTTGCCGATCGTGCGGAATATAACGTAAACGGCTTCCTCGGAGAAGCAACCAGAGACCTTTGTGCCGACTGCACGGAGGAGGCTGCGGCAGAAGCACCGGCGGAAAGCCCGGCAGCAGAGGAATTGCAGGCAGTTACCGATAACAAGGGGCAGCTGCTCCTGTTTACGACCAAGAAGTGCCCGAACTGCAAGCTTGCAAAGGAATTCCTGGACGGAATCGAGTATACGATTGTCGATGCCGAGGAAAACAGTGATTTGGCAATGCAGTACGGTATTATGCAGGCACCGACGCTGGTTGTTTTAAATGATGAGAAGGTCGAGAAATACGCCAACGCATCCAATATCAAACGGTTTGTCAACGAGGTCAACGGCAAATAAGCCCCGGCCCCGGTAATATCACAGCAACTTATACGCGCGGCAGGAAACTGCCGCGCATAATTACACTATGAAAAGGCGGCAGGATAGTCCGCTGCCGCAGGAAAAAGGAGTATGCAAAATGAGTTACGCAGACGATGTATTTATCAAAATGTGCAGAGACGTTTTGGATAACGGCACCGATACCAGTGGCGAAGCGGTTCGCCCGCATTGGGAGGATGGAACCGCAGCATACACCATCAAACGGTTCGGCGTCGTAAACCGGTATGATCTGTCGAAGGAATTCCCGGCACAGACATTACGGAAAACACCGATTAAGTCCGCAACGGATGAGCTGTTGTGGATCTGGCAGAAGAAGAGCAACAATGTTCATGATTTCGGCCAGCATATCTGGGATTCCTGGGCTGACGAAAACGGTTCCATCGGAAAAGCATACGGCTATCAGATGAGCGTTCCGCATCAATATCGCGAAGGCATGTTCGACCAGGTTGACCGGGTTCTGTACGATCTGCAGCATACCCCGTACAGCCGTCGGATTCTGACCAACATTTATGTTCATCAGGATTTGCATGAAATGAACCTGTACCCGTGCGCATACAGCATGACGTTCAACGTCACAAAGCCGAAGAACGGGGACCGGCTGGTACTGAATACCATTTTAAATCAGCGGTCGCAGGACATTCTGGCGGCAAATGCCTGGAATGTATGCCAGTATGCGGTTTTGACGCATATGATTGCGCAGGTTTGCAATATGGATGTCGGCGAATTTGTGCATGTTATCGCAGATGCGCACATTTACGACCGTCATGTGCCGATTGTGGAGGAACTGATACAGCGTCCGACCTATCCGGCACCGAAATTCTGGCTGAATCCGGAAATCAAAGACTTCTATGCATTTACCAAGGATGACGTGGCCCTGACCGATTATACGTTCGGTGAGCCGGTCGGCAAAATCCCGGTAGCAATATAATATTCACATCATTTTTTCAAACCGTGAAGACGGAACGGTCGCCGGACGATGTTATTTGCGGCGGTATGTGGTGAAGCAATAGGTCAGGTCATAGTAGGTCTGCTCCTCGCTGCAGTCCGTCATTTCCCATTCGGGATCGTCGTCGAGATTCGGAAAATACGTATCGGCGTCGTAGGAATAATCAATGCGTGTCACATAGGCAACATCGCAATACGGAAGAAACTGCCGGTAAATGCTGGCACCGCCGATGACAAAGACATCCTCGGAAGGATATTGCGAAGCGGCAGCGGCGGCTTCTTCGATGCTGTGAACGACGGTCGCACCGGGAACGGCAAAGTTCGGATCGTGTGAAATGACGATATTGACCCGGTTTTGCAGCGGCTTTCCGCCGGGGAAACTTTCCAGTGTGGAACGCCCCATAATAACGATTTTCTGTTTTGTGGTTTCCCGGAAAAAACGCATATCGGCCGGAATGCTGACCAGAAGATGGTTGTTCAGGCCGATTGCCCAGTTGCTGTCAACGGCAACAATACAATTCATAAAAATGTCCTCCTTGTGCGACTTCCGTATCATTGTAGCATAGGAATCGGAAAACAACAATGAAAAACGGTCGGGAACGCAACTTTTCGCGGAAAATGCCCGAAATTTATTGCATTTTACAAAAAATAGGTCTATGATAAAAAAAGTTTTTGATGCGTCGTATGTTACGGCAGAAGGAGTGAATTATGTTAGATATCAGATATGAGCTTACCAAGAATCCGAAGGCAAAGCCGGCTGCGGACGATCCGCTGAAGTTCGGTACCATTTTCACGGACCATATGTTTGTTATGAATTATGAAACCGGCAAGGGCTGGTACGATCCCAGAATCGTTCCTTACGGAGAAATCAGCCTTGAGCCGTCCGCAATGGTATTCCATTACGGTCAGGAAATGTTTGAAGGTATGAAGGCATACAGAACGGATGACAACCGCGTTTTGCTGTTCCGCCCGTTCAAGAATGCGGAACGTGCCAACAACTCCAACAAGCGTCTCTGCATTCCGCAGATTCCGGAAGAGGATTTCGTTCAGGCATGCAAGGAAATCGTAAAGGTCGATCAGGACTGGATTCCGACCAAGCCCGGCACGTCTCTTTACATCCGTCCGTTTATTATCGCAACCGACCCGTTCCTCGGAGTTCGTGTTTCGGATACTTATCAGTTTATCATCATCCTGTCCCCGGTTGGACCGTACTATGCGGAAGGTCTGAACCCGGTTAAGATCTGGATTGAGGATGAGTATGTTCGTGCCGTAAAGGGTGGTATCGGTGAGGCAAAGACCGGCGGTAACTACGTTGCGTCTCTTGCGGCACAGGTAAAGGCACACAATGAAGGATATTCTCAGGTTCTCTGGTTGGACGGCCGCGAAAGAAAGTATATCGAGGAAGTCGGCGCCATGAACATTTTCTTCAAGATTAACGGCAAGATTGTAACCCCTATGCTGAACGGTTCCATTCTTCCCGGTGTTACCAGAAACTCCGTAATCGAAGTTTGCAAGAGCTGGGGTCTGGAAGTGGAAGAGCGCAAGGTTTCCGTTGACGAGCTTGTGGAAGCAGGCCGCACCGGTGCATTGGAAGAGTGCTTCGGTTCCGGTACCGCAGCGGTTATCAGTCCGGTCAGCCATCTCCGTTATGTGGATGAGGTTTATAAGATCGGTGACGGCGGAATCGGTTCGGTCAGCCAGAAGCTGTACGATACCATTACCGGTATTCAGCTTGGCAAGATTGCCGATGACAGAAACTGGACAGTCGAAGTCAAATAATGCAAAAAGACGTCCGTTGTCCGGATTTGTCCGGCAGCCTGTCGATTGCCGTTTCGTGAAAACGGATTTGAAAAACACCTACGTCCCCGCGGGTTTCAGGCCTGCGGGGACTTCTTTTTTTACTTGTATAAAATGAAAAAAGATGGTATAATTTGGTTTTATGATGGGATTGTTGTAAGGTGACGACAAGGAGGCCGGAAAATGAGGCACCGGCGCTTCCCCGTTCCGAATCGCGGGACGCGAAAATGTCCGTCACGGGAGAGACAATACCGGGTTATCGAAGAAATGAACGGAAAGGAGGAACCGTTATGAAGGACGATGACAGAATTTTGCAAAATGCGGATGCGGCGACTGCCGAAAACGCCGGAGAACAGGAGACCGCCCGGACCGATTCGAGAATCGGAATTACGGAAGATTTTACCGACCCGGATCAGCTGTACCGACAACTGTTGGACACCATTCGGATTTACCGGCCCATAGCGGACCTTTCCATGATTGAGCGGGCATACGAACTGGCCCGCACGGCTCACGAGAATCAGAAGAGAAAGAGCGGAGAGCCGTATATCATTCATCCCCTGTCGGTTGCCATCATTTTGGCCGAGCTGGAGATGGACAAAGAAACCATTGCCGCCGGAATCCTGCACGACGTGGTGGAGGATACCAGTATTACCGAGCCGGAACTGACCCGCCTGTTCGGGGCGGAAGTGACGCTTTTGGTGGACGGTGTGACCAAGCTGACACAGCTCAATTATTCCCAGGACAAGATTGAAGTCCAGGCGGAAAATCTTCGGAAAATGTTTATTGCGATGGCAAAGGATATCCGGGTCATCGTCATTAAGCTGGCCGACCGTCTTCACAATATGCGGACGATGCAGTACCAGTCGCCGGAGAAACAGATCGAGAAATCCCGCGAAACGATGGAGATTTATTCCCCGCTTGCGCATCGTCTCGGTATCAGCAAGATCAAAAAAGAACTGGACGATTTGTCCCTGAAATATCTGAAGCCCGACGTATATAAGCAACTGTCGGAGGATATCAAGGCCACCCGTGCGGAGCGCGAGGCTTTTGTCCGCAGGATTTCCGAAGAAGTCGGAGCCAAAATGCAGGAGGCCGGAATCGAAGCGGAAATCGACGGCCGTGCCAAGCATTTCTTCAGTATTTACCGAAAGATGGTCAATCAGAATAAGTCGATTGAGCAGATTTACGATTTGTTTGCTGTGCGCATTATCGTGGAAAGCGTGAAGGACTGCTACGCGGCGCTCGGCATTTTACATGATATGTATACACCGGTACCCGGTCGTTTTAAGGACTATATTGCGATGCCGAAGGCAAATAATTATCAGTCCCTGCATACGACGCTGATCGGTCCGGGCGGAACACCGGTCGAAATTCAGATTCGTACCGAAGAGATGCACCGGATTGCCGAGTATGGTATTGCGGCGCATTGGAAATACAAAGAGGCACAGAACGGCAAGAAGATCGATAACGGCGAGGACGAGAAGCTGGCATGGCTGCGTCAGATTTTGGAATGGCAGCGGGATATGTCGGATAACAAGGAGTTCCTGAACAGCCTGAAGAGCGACTTTGACCTGTTTAACGACAGCGTGTACTGTTTCACTCCGACCGGCGAAGTCAAGACGCTTCCGGTCGGTTCCAATACCGTTGATTTTGCATACAGTATTCACAGCGCCGTCGGAAACAAAATGATCGGCGCCCGCGTCAACGACCGTCTGGTTACCATCGATTACGTGATTCAGAACGGCGACCGCGTGGAGATCATCACTTCGACCAACGCCAAGGGACCGAGCCGCGACTGGCTGAAAATCGTCAAGAGCGCACAGGCCCGGAACAAGATCAATCAGTGGTTTAAAGCCGAACTGAAGGATGATAACATCCTTCGCGGAAAAAATGCCATTGCGACATCCGCCAAGGCAAAAAACATGAATCTGGCCGATATTCTGAAGCCGGAATATCAGGAGGCCTGCCTGGCCAAATACGGTTTCCGCGACTGGGATTCGCTGC
Organism: Lachnospiraceae bacterium; assembly: GCA_045641285.1. Lineage (GTDB taxonomy): Bacteria > Bacillota > Clostridia > Lachnospirales > Lachnospiraceae > ISDg. Next base: position 46,249 of record JAZUGQ010000047.1, on the reverse strand, counting down.
TGGCGGCGGTCGGAAACGGAACCCTGAAGGAAGGTCAGGTTGTCAACAAGCTGCACGAGGAGTGGAACCGCAACCGAATCAAGACCATGACGGCCGAGGAACAGCTGTCCGAGCTTCTGTCCGAAGAAAAACCGCATTTGACCAAAAACAAACAGGGCGGCGGTATCATTGTACAGGGATCCAATGACGTGTCGGTTCATTTTTCCAAATGCTGCGCGCCGGTACCGGGTGATGCGATTGTCGGTTTCGTGACAAGAGGCCGCGGCGTTTCGATTCACCGTGCGGACTGCGTCAATATGCAGCATTTGCCCGAAGAAGACCGCCAGAGACTGATTTCGGCAACGTGGGATGCTCAGGCCGCCATCGAAGAGTCGATGGAGCGGGTGTACAATGCGGAAGTCCGCGTGTTTGCGAACAACACGCACAAGACCGAGGCATTGCTTGAGGTGATTCGTATTTTGAATGAAAATAATCTGAATATCAACTTTACCATGGCTCGTCCGGGGAAAAACGATATCAGCACAATCACGGTCGCATTTGAAGTTCACAGTACCAATCAGTTGAGTCAGATGATGAACAAAATCCGACAGATTGAATATGTTGTGGATGTGGAGCGGACGACCGGTTAGGAGAACGGTATGCATCAGGTAATTACAATTCATGTCGGGCCGGTTGAGACCAATTGTTATCTGGTCTGCAATCCGGACTGCAAGCAGCTTTTGATTCTCGATCCCGGGGCGGAGGCGGACAGGATTAAGGAACAGATTGCCCGTACGGGAATGACTCCGAAAGCGATTCTGCTGACGCACGGACATTTTGACCATATCGGTGCCGTCAAAAATCTGGCACTCGAATATGGAATTCCGGTCGTTGCCGGAGAGGACGAGAAGGATTTTCTGGCGGACTTGGACAAGGTGGTTCCGAGTGCGTTCCGGGACAGTGTCGACAAGGATCTGTTCCGCATTGAACCGGATTGCTACTGCAAGGACGGGGAACTGCTGGAGTACGGCGGATTTTATATTACCTGCCTGGCAACTCCGGGACATACGATCGGCGGAATCAGTTATTTCCTGCCGACCGAGAAAATCGTATTTTCGGGAGATACGCTCTTTTTGGAATGTATCGGTCGCACGGATTTCGAAACGGGAGACAACAAGGTTCTGGTGGAGTCCATCCGGACCAAACTGTACGATTTGCCGGCGGAAACCCTGGTCTTTCCGGGACATGGTCCGGCAACCAATATCGAGTATGAAAAACGATACAATTTATATACGTGGGAGAAGTCGGAGCACGGGGAAGCGGAGAAAATGAGCAGAACCGGCAAAACACTGACATCCCTGCTTCGCAGAAAAAAATAATACCGGCCGAAACCCGGCGGAGAAAGGAATGTACGAATGGACAGGATGGTGGAACTGAATCTGTACGGCCGTGATTATGAACAGGAACTTCGTCCGTTGATTCGGGCATTTATACCGGGCGCGGAATTCGAGGTTTCGCTGTATGAAGCCGAGGACGAACCGATGAAGGATCTGTGCCGGACGGAGCCGACGAATCTGCTTTCGGCAAATGCGGCATTTGCCTATTCCTTTGCCTGCATTCTGATGACGGATTTTTATCGTATCCGGGTGTATCGGGAGGGAATCCTGATCGGCTCTGCGGATGCGGACGGTGTCGATCCCGAGCGGAAGGCGTATCGAAATCGCGTGGCACGGGAAATATACCGGATTTTAAGCAAAGAAACCGGAACGGAGCTTCCGTGGGGAATCCTGACCGGAGTCCGTCCGACCAAACTGATTTACGAGGCACTGGAACAGGGCGAAGACAGCGAGGACATCACGGACCGGCTTCGGAACGGATACCTGTTGAGTGACGGGAAGATTGCAACCGGATTCCAGGTGGCACGGAGAGAACGGGAAATTCTGACGGCCATGGATTACAAAAACGGTTACAGCATTTATATCGGGATTCCGTTTTGCCCGACAACATGCCATTACTGTTCCTTTACATCCTATCCGCTGGAGCGGTTCGGGAAACTGACCGATTCGTATCTGGATGCGCTGGAAAAGGAAATTCAATATCTGGGAACCTGCCGGCCGAAGCAGCAGCTTCAGACGGTTTACATCGGGGGCGGTACGCCGACGGCTCTTTCCGCGGAACAGCTGGAACGGCTGCTGACGATGGTAAAGACGTATCTTCCGATGGAACATTGCGTGGAATATACGGTGGAAGCGGGACGGCCCGACAGCATCACGGAACGGAAACTTCAGGTGCTGAAGGAGTTCGGTGTGACGCGAATCAGCATCAATCCGCAGACGATGCAGCAGAGAACGCTGGATTTGATCGGACGCCGTCATACCGTGCAGCAGATTTGCGATGCGTACGAAATGGCACGGCGAATAGGCCACGACAACATCAACATGGATATTATTATCGGTCTTACGGGAGAATGCCCGGAGGACGTTGCGGATACGCTGCGTCAGATCGGAACGCTGCAGCCGGATTCCCTGACGGTGCATACACTGGCCATCAAACGGGCGGCCAGACTGACGACTCAAAAGGAACTGTATGCCGGCATGGAAGCCCACAACGTCACGGAAATGCTGCGGGAAAGCGTTCGCTTCTGCGGGGAAAACGGGTACTATCCGTATTATTTGTACCGCCAGAAGAACATGGCGGAGAACCTGGAAAATGTCGGATATGCCAAACTCGGCAAAGAGGGCATTTACAATATTCTGATTATGGAAGAAAAGCAGACGATTCTGGCAGCGGGCGCCGGTGCGATGTCGAAATTTGTCTTTTATGACGAAGACCGGATTGAGCGCGTGGAAAATGTGAAAAGTCTGACGGACTATATCGAGCGAATCGATGAAATGATCGACCGCAAAAAAGAATTTTTCAGGACTCAGTGGAAATGATTGCACGAAGCCGGCAGGAAGGCATCGCCGAAGCCGGCACGGGGCGACACCCGGTGAACGGCAGGAAGGCATCGCAGAAGCCGGTATGGGACGGACAAGGAAACGGCAGGATGGTGACACGGAATGGATTTGACCGCAGAACGACAACTGATTGAGCGAATGGGGCGGAAGCTTTCGGTGGAAAAGGATTTGCGCTCTTTTTATGCCCACGGAGAGATTGTCAGCCGCCTGGCGGAGCTTGTGGCAAGAAAGCTCGGAGAATCCGAACAGTTCTGTCGGGATGTGCGGGTTGCAGGCATTTTGCATGACATCGGGAAGCTGGAACTGGCCGACGTCATTTACGGGCACGAAAGCAATATCATGACCGTCGAACAGTCCAAATATGTCCGCATGCATCCGACGCTCGGAAATGACGTGCTGCGCAAGGAAGGTATGTATTCGGAGGAAGTGATTTCCTATATCGGAAGCCACCATGAAAATTATAACGGGACCGGATATCCGAACCATCTTGAGGGAGAGGACATTCCTTACGGGGCGCGGATTTTGCGGGTATGCGATGTCTTTGCGGCACTGGTGAGCAACCGTTCGTACCGCACCGCATTTACCTCGGATGCAGCGATCGAAATGATGATCGAGGATGTCGAGGATTACGACATGAAAATATTTCTGGCCTTTTTGTCGGTTGTGCACAGCCCGGAATTCCGGCCGGTGCAGGAACTGATTAATCAGGCTTTGCTGATTGATGACGAAGATTGATAACGAGATTTCTTGATAACGAGAGTATTCGATAACGTTGATTGATAACGAAGAATAATGAGAATCCCCGGACGGGCGTTCACAGCGGACGGACCGTACCGAAGGGAGCAGGAGGATCTATGCAAAAGGACAAAGTACAACCGAGAATTCTGCCGGGCTTTATGGAGCTGCTGCCGGAGGACCAGATTGCGTTCAATCGTATGTATGATACGATTCGCGGCGTATACGAGAGATACGGCTTTCTGCCGCTGGATACGCCGACCATCGAACTGTCCGAGGTGCTTTTGGCCAAGGCCGGAGGAGAAACCGAAAAACAGATTTACCGTTTTCAGAAGGGCGACAGCGACCTGTCGCTTCGTTTTGACCTGACGGTTCCGCTGGCACGGTATGTGGCACAGCACTACAATGAGCTGACATTTCCCTTTAAGCGCTATCAGATGAGCAAGGTATTCCGCGGAGAGCGCCCGCAGAAGGGACGTTTCCGCGAATTTTACCAGTGTGACATCGATGTCATCGGCGTGGATTCACTGGATATCGTGTACGATGCGGAAATGCCGGCGGTCATTTATCAGGTGTTTAAGGAACTGAATTTCGGAGATTTTGTCATTCGGATGAATAACCGGAAGGTGCTGAACGGCTTCTTTACGTCGCTCGGTTATGCGGACAAAATCGGCGATATCCTGAGAACCATCGACAAGCTGGAGAAAATGGGCCGCGATGCGGTTGTGGAAGAGCTTGGCGAGTACGGAGTGGCATCGGAGGATGTGGAGAAAATTCTCCGGTTCCTGACCATTTCCGGAACGAACGATGAAATTCTGGAGGCTCTGAAGGCACAGCAAATCGACGACGAAACGTATCGAAACGGTGTCGGCGAGCTGGAGACCGTCATTTCGTACCTGAGACGGTTCGGCGTTTCGGAGAAGGCATTTACCATTGATTTGACGATTGCCAGAGGCCTTGATTATTATACCGGAACCGTATTCGAAACGATGCTTTGCGATTATCCGAGCATGGGAAGCGTATGTTCCGGCGGCCGCTATGATAATCTGACGGAATATTATACCGAGCAGAAACTGCCGGGAATCGGAATCAGTATCGGCTTGTCCCGACTGTTCTATCAGCTGAAGGAAAACGGCCTGATTCCGGAAGGCAGCCGCTGCCTGTCCCGCTGCCTGGTTGTTCCGATGAGCGATGCCGAACTGGCACCGGCACTGACGGCCGCATCCGCAATTCGCGGGGCCGGAATTCCTGCCGACGTGTATTATCAGAACAAGGGCATGAAGCAGAAGATGAAATATGCAGCCAAAATCGGAGTTCCGTTTGCGGCAATCATCGGAGAAGAGGAAGCGGCAAACGGTACCGTGATGCTGAAGAACATGGCAACCGGAGAACAGCAGAGCGTGGCGGTGGCGGATTTGGCAGCAGCCGTACGATAAGCTTTTCGAGTCAGACGGCGATTGTAAGGAACCGCCGATAAAATAAACTAAAAAAGGGAAGGTATTTGGAAATGAGTATCACAAAGACAGATTTCGGAACCACCAAGGACGGAAAGAAAGCGACTCTGTACACGCTCGAAAATAAGAACGGAATGAAGGTTTCCTTCTGTGATTTCGGTGCGATTATCGTGAACATTATCGTTCCGGACAGAGACGGAAACATGGAGGATATTGCACTCGGTTACGACAGTGTTACCGGATATGAGACCAACGGTCCCGGATACGGTTCCTTTATCGGACGTCATGCAAACCGGATCGGCGGAGCAACGGTCACTCTCGAAGGTGTCACCTACGAGCTGGCAAAAAACGACAATGAAGTCAACAACCTGCACAGCGGCCCGGTCGGCTACAATAAATTTTTCTATGATGCGGAAGTTTTTGCCGAAGAGGACAGTCAGACGGTAGAATTCAGCCGCCTGTCGCCGGACGGAGAACAGGGATTCCCCGGAAATCTGGATATTACGGTAACCTATACGCTGACGGACGACAATGATCTGGCAATCGAATATTACGCTGTCAGCGACAAGGATACGGTCATTAACCTGACCAATCACTCCTACTTCAATCTGGCAGGACAGGCAAGCGGTTCCATCCTTGATCATGAGGTATGGATTAACAGCCATCAGATTACTCCGACCGACAAGAATCTGATTCCGACCGGTGAAATCATGGACGTTACGGGAACAGCAATGGATTTCAAGACCGAACCGAAGAAGGTCGGCCGCGACATCAATGCGGATATGGAGTGCCTGAAGGTTGCCGGCGGTTATGATCACAACTACGTTCTGGACAACGAGGATATGGAAGAAGACGAAATGGAACTGGCTGCTACGCTGTACGAAGAGAAGAGCGGCCGATATATGGAAGTCTATACCGATCTTCCCGGCATGCAGCTGTACTGCGGTAATTTCATCCCCGGCGAAAAGGACCCCAACAAGGGCAAGGGCGGATATGTATATCGCAGACGTGACGGCATTTGCTTCGAGACACAGTTCTATCCGAACGCATGCAACATCCCTTCGTTCCCGACCAGCATTTTCAAGGCCGGTGAAGCGTATGATTACTGCACCGTATATTCCTTCTCCGTAAAATAAACGGAGCGGGGTACCGGGCGGAGAACCCGGGCGGGGCAAATGAGCGCCGGTAAATCGGCGTCAAACCGAAACAAGACAATAAAAATGCAGATAATCCGTGAGCGGGTTATCTGCATTTATTTGTTTCGAAATAATCAATGACATTCGAAACCGTTATTTGGTTCCGAAAATACGGTCGCCGGCATCTCCGAGACCCGGAACGATATATCCGTTTTCGTTGAGTTTCCGGTCCATGGCACCGATATAAATATCCACTTCGGGGTGAGCTTTCTGCAGTGCGGCAAGTCCTTCCGGAGCGGCAATCAGGCAAAGGAAACGGATTCTCTTGATTCCGCGCTTGTTCAGCATGTCGATTGCTGCGATTGCGGAACCTCCGGTAGCGAGCATCGGGTCGACAACGAAAATGTCACGGTCGGCAGCGTCGGCCGGCATCTTGCAGTAATATTCATGAGGCTCCAGGGTCTTCTCGTCACGGTACAGACCGATGTGTCCGACCTTGGCATTCGGGTTCATTCTGAGAATACCGTCGCAAAGGCCGATACCGGCACGCAAAATCGGAACGACACAGAGTTTCTTGCCGGCGATTTCTTTTACGGTAGTCTTGCAAATCGGAGTTTCGATTTCTTTTTCCGCCAGCGGAAGATCACGGCTTGCCTCATAATAAATCAGCATTGCAACCTCATTTACGAGATCACGGAAATCCTTCGTTGAAGTTTCTTTCATACGCATGATACCGATCTTATGCTGAAGCAACGGATGGTCCATGACAACAACTTTACCCATAATAACATCCTCCGTAATGTATAGTCAAAATGTCTGCTGCGGACTCCCACAGCATTTTTTCTATTATACTCCGCGGAAGGGAAAAAGTCAAAGAGAACCGGCCGAATTTTCTGCCGGGTAAACGTTGCTCCCTCTCCGTTTCCGGTGCTGCCCGACCGGGGGATCTGTCTATAAGGCAGAGGCTTCATACGGGACGTCGAAAACACGTCGGGTTTGCTGCTCGCCTGCGTCCCTTATGGATAGCGGGCGCTTCGCAACGATAGTGGCGTTGTTGTCTCCGCGCCCGCGGTATACTCGGCTCGCGACGCAAACCTCTCCTATCGTTTTCTCCTGTCCCTTACGGAGTCTCTGCCTTACGGGACATTACTGCGGCCGGCCAGCACCTTGGGGAAACACAGTGTGTTACTGCTTACATCCGGCCGGTCCGGCGGAAAAACATTTGGATTCCCTTGATGGGTATGATATAATGAGGTCTGCAGGCGGGTATGCCGGAACAGATTCCGGGGACGGATAGGTCTGCAGGCGGGTATTCCGGGGACGGAGGAAATGAAATGGGCAACGTGGAGCGAATCTTGGAGTATGTATTGATCTACGGATTATTGGCGGCCGGGTTTCTCTTTTTTACGGGGATGAATTACGGTGTTTTGGTATTTTCGCGGAAGAAAACAGGATATGTGCCTTCGCCGGCACCGTTTCTCGGAGGAATCTGCGGATTTCTACTCGTGCTTCTCATTTTCCGGTTTCGGTATCCGTGGTTGCTGTTGTTGCCGTTTGTGATTGATCCGGGCAGCATTCCGCTTTTGGTTATGCTCGTGATTCGGAGAATCAAAAAGCGAAAACAATAGAACTGCGCGGCTGGAACCGGCAGCTTGCGGGTTTGAGACGAAATTCATTTTGCAGTTGCATTTTCGGCAACTATTATTTATAATAGGCAGTGGTCCTTATTTGGCGCAGGTGGATACCATTCCAACTGCGCTGATTTGGTTTTATGGATACGCAAAATTTTACCAGGAGGTTTTTATGGAACGTTTACAAATAGAATCACCGGGAAGCGGACAGAAAGCCCTGCAGGAACTTTACGGAATGCTGGGCAGACGGTTGGAGGCGGCACCCGGTGGGCTTTGTCCGATTGACGTTGTCAGAAACATGATTCGAATCAGCCATAGCCAGAGCTGCGGCAAATGTACGCCCTGTCGGCTCGGACTGGGTCAGCTGGATCAAATGATGGAGCAGGTTCTGAACGGCACTGCGGACGAGACGATTCTCGAGACCATTGAAAATACGGCAAAACTGATCCTCGATACGGCCGACTGTGTCATCGGTACCGAGGCTGCAAAAATGGCATTGATGAGTGTGACCGAGTTCCGCGAGGAGTATTTGAATCATATTCGGAAGGGTCAGTGCAGCTGCGGAACGGATCATTCGATTGCCTGTGTCAATGCCTGCCCGGCGCATGTCGATATTCCGGGATATATTTCGCTGATTGAAGCAGGCCGGTACGACGATGCGATAAAACTGATTCGAAAGGACAATCCGTTCCCGTCGGTATGCGGATACGTATGCGAGCATCCGTGCGAAGCACACTGCCGCAGACGGATGATGGACGATGCGGTCAATATCTGCGGACTGAAGCGGTTTGCGGCCGACCACGCAACGGCGACGGACCTTCCCGAAAAGGCTCCGGCAACCGGCAAAAAGGTGGCGGTCATCGGCGGCGGTCCCGGCGGACTGACGGCAGCATATTATTTGGCATTAATGGGGCACGAGCCCTTTGTATATGAACAGAGACCGAAGCTGGGCGGTATGCTCCGGTACGGAATTCCGGATTACCGGCTTCCGCAGGCGGTTCTCGACAACGACATTCGGTATATTCTGAACAGCGGTGTCAAGGCACAGTGCGGTGTCAGCATCGGAACGGATGTCACGCTGGAAGAACTGAAGGCGCAGTATGACGCGGTCTATATTGCAATCGGTGCACATGATGACAAGAAGCTCGGAATCGAGGGCGAGGACAGCAAAAACGTTGTCAGCGCCGTTTCGCTGCTTCGGAATGTCGGCGAGGGAAATGCGGAATCGCTGTCCGGCAAGCGCGTGGTTGTCATCGGCGGCGGAAATGTTGCCATGGATGCGACCAGAACGGCACTTCGCCTCGGAGCAAGCAAAGTAACCTGCGTATACAGACGAAGAATCGAAGATATGACGGCACTTCCGGAGGAAGTTCGCGAAGCTCAGGCAGAGGGTGCAAAAATGCTGGCTCTCCATGCGCCGGAGCGGATTGAGGCCGATGAAAACGGAAATGTTGCCGCATTTTGGGCAACTCCGCAGATGGTCAGCACCATCGGCAAGGACGGACGGACATCCGTGAAAAAGGCAGACAAGCCGGCTGTTCGGATTCCCTGCGATTACATTATCGTGGCAATCGGTCAGGCGGTCAGTGTGGCTCATTTTGAACAAAACGGAATTGCCACCAAGCGCGGAACCATCGTTGCGAAGCCGTCCGGCTTTGTGGAAGGCAGCGGCAACGTATTTGCCGGAGGAGATGCGGTATCCGGCCCGGCTACGGTAATCAAGGCTGTTGCGGCAGGAAAAGTCGCTGCGGACAATATCGATGAGTTCCTCGGTTTTCACCATGTTATCAAGACGGATGTCGAGGTACCGGAACCGAAGCTGTCACCGGCTCCGCCCTGCGGCAGAGTGAATCTGAATGCAGCCGACATCGATACGATGGAAGGAAATTTTGATATCGTGGCGGAAGGAATGACCGAACAGGAAGCCATGCAGGAATGCTCCCGCTGCCTGCGCTGCGACTGCTTCGGATACAGTAAGTTCAGAGGAGGAAGAAGCAACCAATGGTAAATATTGTAATCAACGGCAAAGCAGTAGCGGTACCGGACGGAAGCACCATTTTGGAAGCGGCCGAACTTGCCGGTATTCGTATTCCGCATCTGTGTTATTTGAAGGATTTAAATGAAATCGGTGCCTGCAGACTTTGCTGCGTCGAGGTGGAAGGCGAAGACAAGCTGATTCCCGCCTGCGATACCAAAGTTGTTGAGGGCATGGTAATAATTACAAACAGTCCCAAGGTAAAGCTCGCGACCAAACGAAATCTGGAACTCATTATGAGCCGGCACAAAACCGATTGCACAAACTGTGTAAGAGGCGGCAACTGCCAGCTTCAGACCCTTGCAAATGAGTACAATCTGATCGGAAATTCCTATTCGCCGCTACCGGACGATGCGGCCCGGAAGGAATGGGATTTGAAATATCCGATTATTCGCGATACGGACAAATGCATTCAGTGCATGCGCTGTATTCAGGTCTGTGACAAGGTACAGAACCTGCATGTATGGGAACTGCTCGGAACGGGAAGCAAGGCATCCGTCGGTGTGTCGGGCAACCGGGCCATCGCGGAAGTCGACTGTTCTCAGTGCGGTCAGTGCATTACCCACTGCCCGGTCGGCGCTCTTCGGGAACGTGACGATACGGAAGCGGTTTTGGCGGCATTGGCCGATCCGGACAAGATTACGGTTGTTCAGATTGCACCTGCGGTTCGTACGGGATATGCGGAGCTGCTTGGCGTGAATCCGGAGAAGGCAAATGTGGCACGGCTTGCCGGAGTCCTGAAAGGAATGGGCTTTGATTATGTTTTTGATACATGCTTTACGGCCGACATTACCATTATGGAAGAGGGAAGCGAATTTCTTCGCCGTCTGCAGGCAGGGGAACTGAAGACCTATCCGATGTTCACAAGCTGCTGCCCCGGCTGGGTTCGCTTTATCAAGAGCCAATATCCGGAACTGGTACCGCAGCTGTCCTCGGCCAAGAGCCCTCAACAGATGTTCGGTGCATTGACAAAATCGTATTTCGCGGAAAAAATCGGCGTTGATCCCGCGAAAATCGTATGCGTTTCGATTATGCCCTGTACCGCAAAGAAGGGCGAAATCGAACTTCCCGGGATGACGAACAAAGACGGTATCCGGGATGTGGATATTGTTCTTACAACAAGAGAATTAATGAGACTGTTCCGGTCGGAAGGAGTGTCTCCGGAAACGATTGATGAGGTTCCGTTTGACACGCTGTTCGGCGACTATACCGGAGCCGGAGTGATTTTCGGAACGACCGGCGGCGTTATGGAAGCAGCCCTTCGTTCGGCGTATTTCCTTGTAACCGGAAAGAATCCGGAAGCGGATGCATTTTCCGCGGTTCGCGCCTGTGATTTTCAGGATGCAGGCGTTTCTTACGGAAATGATCCGGATACCGCAAGCTGGCGTGAGGCAACCTATGATTTGGCGGGAACTCCCGTGCGCGTTGCCGTAACAAGCGGTCTCGGCAATACCCGGAAACTGATGGATGCGATTGTGAGCGGAGCGGTTTCCTATGATTTTGTGGAAATCATGGCATGTCCCGGCGGCTGCGCGGGCGGCGGTGGTCAGCTGATTCACTGTGATGATGCGGAACGCGGAATGATTCGCGGCGAAGTGCTTCGGAAACTGGACCGTGCGAGTGCGGTTCGGTTCTCCCATGAGAACACGGATGTGAACAGGCTCTATGACGAATGGCTGGAAAAACCGGGAAGCGAAAAGGCGGAAGAGTATCTTCATGTCGAGCATACCGTCGGCTGATTGCGTTTCGCATATTCCTTAACGTAATTGGTCCGCTTTAAGGGTTACACCCGGTTGATCACCAAAACATCCGATACTTCCGCACTGTTATCTGTTGTTATAACGTCTGACAGGTTAGCTGCTGCGTGAAAATTTTTCTTGGTTTTTGATGTTTTTCTGAGAGATATTTCAAGTAAAGAAGAGATTCGTTGCGGAGGAGTTCGCATAAAAAGAATAATGAATCTTTCAATCGAATATTGATTAAGAAACGGTTATTACTTCGGTAGTAGCCGTTTTTCTTCGGTTCCGGAAAAATACCCCCTAAAAAGAGGAGAAGCCCGAGTAAGTCGTTACCTTACCGGGCTAATATTATATGAAAATTTGAATAGGCTTATGTGATTTGTTCTCTTTGTTTATGTCTAGAGTATATACCATAAATGTTATCAGAGTTTGTCCGAAATTTAACGTTTTTGTAAATATTTATGTTTTTTCTCCGTGAGGCAAATGATGTGCTCCGGGAGGAAAATGATGTGCTTCATGAGGCCAATGATGTGCTCCGTGAGGCCAATGATGTGCTCCGTGAGCGTAACAATCGGCATCCGGAAAAATGTCCCCAAGAAAGAGGAGAAGCCCGAGTAAGTCGTTACCTTACCGGGCTGATATTATATGAAAAAATCAAGTTAACGTGTTTGGTTCGGAAATGTTGTTTTCCTTTTGTTTATGTCTGAATTATATCGTACATATTTTATGATAGTTTGTCCGAAATTTTAACAATTTGTAAACTTTAGAAAAAAATCGTATCGGATTCATTTGCCTATAAATAACGTGTTTTTTTATTGCAAATTCTTGGATTGACAGATTTTTAGTCGAACTGCCCCCTGTAATGTGTAAAAATTGCGTTTTTTGCGTAAAACATGATGGAAAAACGGAGTTGGCCGGTTTGACTTCATTTTTGCGGAATGATATAATGAAAATCGGCGAAAAGCCGATATTTCGAATGTGACATATTATAATCAATATATTATCCGTTATTTTTTGACAATAAATTGCCTTGCCGACGGGAACGATACGCGTTCCGTTTCGAAACGGCGAGACAGTCATTTCCGAAACGGTGAAGAACCGGGTCGGGCTGCCCGTTGCCGGGGATCCGGATCGGGGCTGTACAGTAGTGTGGTATATATGGGGCCTTTGAAAAAGGAAATTCAGAGGAAGGGAGAATACTCATGACGACTGCGGAAGCATATGCATTTATCAAACAAATGGAGCAGATTTATGACAGTGTCAGACTGGTCGATACGATGAACCAGTCTTTGATTATCGTGCAGGAAGACGGAACGTTGCTTCGGGAATCGATTCCGTGCTTTGCGGCATGGGGAAATGAATCCCGGTGCGAGAGCTGCGTTGCGGCAAAGACCTTTGCGACGAAGAAAAAGCTTGAGAATTACAAGCTGATGAACGGTGAGATTTATCATGTTCTGACGACACCGTTTGTGTTAAATGACCGGGAGTGCGTTCTGGAGCTGCTGCTGAACGAATCGGATAACCAGACGATTGAAGCGGTCGGACGCGGCCAGATGATCGAAATGATCAACGGGCTGAACAAGCGGATGTACACGGATGCACTGACCGGCGTGTATAACCGGAAGTATTACGAAGAGCATCTGTTCACGTTAAAGGATGAATGTGCGATTGCACTGATCGACCTCGATGATTTCGGTTCGGTCAATCAGGCGTTCGGTCATTCCGTCGGGGATGCGGCGCTTCGTGCGGTGGCGAATGTCATTAAGCATTTTACAAGAGAGTCCGATGTGCTGATTCGGTACGGCGGCGATGAATTCCTGCTGGCGTTCCATGAGATTCCGAAAGAAACGTTTGTTTCCAAGATGAACAGTATTCGCGAGAAAATCGCCGGACTTATTTTGCCGGAGGAACCGGCGGCACGTCTTTCCATCAGTATCGGCTGCGCATATCGCGGAGAAAGTTCCGATGTCAGCTTCGAGCAGGCATCACAGCAGCTCGGAATTGCGAAAAACAACCGGAATTCCGTGGTTATCGACGACATTTGCATGGAGCTGGAAGGCAAGAAAACCGTGGCTCCGATGGTGGAGAAGAACTACAGCGACGGACTTTTGGTCAAGCAGCCGGGAGATATGCAGGAAATTATCCGGCTGTTCTGCAGGGATTACGACGGCCTTTTCAAATTGGATATTTCGAACGGAAGGCGGACGATCTATCAGTCGGCCGGAGCGTATGCGGGATGGCTGCGGGCCGGAGAAAACATGGGGTATGATGAGTTCCGCAAGGCATTTGCCGAGCAGTTTATGTTTGCCGAGGAACGGGACGCCATGCTGCGTCATACGTCCATTGATGCATTGCGGGAGCGGATGGCGGAGGACGAGGTGTTCTTTGAAAATATCCGCGTTGTCAAAAACGGCTGCGAGCAGTTTTATCAGATCAAATTCGTGCGTGACCCGTACGATTCCAATATTCTGATTGTCGGCGGACACAGTGTGGACAGCTCGACACGAAGCGAACTTCGTGCGTGGGAGGAGCGTCAGACCGAAAATGCCAAGGAGACGCTGCTGGCGAAGATTGTTTCCGAGCGGACCGAAGAGCTGGTTGCCAAGAACAAGCAGCTGAAGGCAATCAACGAGGATATCGTCGATGCCGTCGGCAATATCGTGGAAGCGCGTGATGCCGAAAGCGGAGAACATATCCGGCGTGTGAAAGGCTTTACGAGAATTCTTGCGGAATGTGTCCGCAAGGAATATGCCGAATATCATTTGACGGAGGATGACGTCAATATTATCGTGTCGGCCAGTGCACTGCACGATGTCGGTAAGATCATGATTCCGGATTCCATTTTACTGAAACCGGGACGGCTGACTCCGGAGGAATTTGATGTGATCAAGACGCACTCCCAAAAGGGATGCGAGATTCTGAAGAAGACGTCGTTCGGCTGGAGCGAGGAATATTTGCGGACCGCGATGGAAATCTGTCTGTGCCACCACGAGAAGTACGACGGACGCGGATATCCGAACGGACTGGTCGGCGACAAGATTCCGATTTCCGCTCAGATCGTGTCGATTGCGGACTGCTACGATGCTCTGACAACACAGCGTGTATACAAGGCAGCGATTCCGTGCGACGAAGCGTATCGGATGATTACAAACGGCGAGTGCGGGGCATTTTCCGAGAAAATCCTGCATTGCCTGGAATTGTGCAAGGACAAGTTTGAAGAACAGGCTCATTCCGTTGCGAGAAGCAAGGAAGAGGAAGCGATTCTCAGCAATATCGAGAATCTGATGGGACTGAATATTCTGCTTGTGGAAGATAACGAAATCAATATGGATTTGATGGAGGACCTGCTGTCTCAGGAAGGCGCCCGATTGACGAAGGCGTATGACGGAAAGCAGGCGGTGGAAGCTTGCAAACAGGACACCTTTGATGTCATTTTGATGGATTTGATTATGCCCGTGATGGACGGTTACGAGGCAACGAAACAGATTCGGAAGGAACATTTGGCGGATACCACACCGATTATCGCGATTACCGCCTGCTTCTCGACCGAAACGGTGGAGCGTTGCATGAATATCGGAATGAACGGACATGTTACAAAACCGATTGTCATGTCGGTTTTGAGCCGGACGATTATTCATCATTTAAATGATAAACGATGACGGATGCCGGTGAATTACGAGAAAGTAACAGAGGCGAATGAAAATGGAATCAACTTTGAAGCGGACCTGGTCGGAAATCGATCTGGACGCGTTGGTACATAATTATCGAACACTGCGGGAGCATGTCGGAGCCGGAGTCCGGTTTCTGGGCGTCGTGAAGGCGGATGCGTACGGACACGGTTCGGTTATGGTTGCGAAAACACTGCAGGATGAGGGCGCGGATTATCTCGCCGTCAGCAGTATCGATGAAGCGATGGAGCTTCGTCTGAACGGAATTTCAATGCCGATTCTGATTCTCGGGCATACCCCGAAGGAACAGGTGGAGCGTCTGCTTCGCTATAATATCACGCAGGCGGTTACGTGCAAGGCCAAGGCATTGGAATATTCGGAGGAGGCCGTTCGGCTGGGCGGAACCCTGAAAATTCATATCAAGGTGGATACGGGAATGTCCCGACTCGGATATCTGGTGGACGGGGATTTCTTTGCAACCGGTGTGGACGGAATTGTGGAGGCACTGAACCTTCCGGGATTGGACGGCGAGGGCATTTTCACACATTTTGCCGTTTCGGACGAACCCGGTGACGGGGGCCGTGAGTACACCCTGCACCAGTTCGAGCTGTTTACGTCGGTTATTCGCAGTGTGGAAGAACGGCTCGGCCGACCGTTTGCGCTTCGCCACTGTGCCAATACGGGAGCCGTTGCGAGATATCCGGAGACCTGTCTGGATATGGTACGCCCCGGACTTCTTCTGTACGGGTACGGGGAATTTGCCGCGGAACTCGGACTGAAGCCGGTGATGGCTCTGAAAACCAACGTGAGTACAATCAAAATATACCCCGCCGGTACGGCAATCAGTTACGGCGGCATTTATACAACCGAGCGCACGACCCGAATCGGAGTTCTTCCGTACGGGTACGCGGACGGCTTTTTCCGCGCCCTGTCGAACCGCTGCAGCCTGATGACGCAGGACGGTCCGGCACCGCAAAGAGGAAAAATCTGCATGGACATGTGCATGATTGACCTGACCGACAAGCCCAATGTTACAATCGGTTCCGAAGTGGAGATTTTCGGACCGGAGAATCCGATTGAAACGCTGGCCGATTTGGCCGGAACGATTCCGTATGAACTGACCTGTGCGGTCAGCAAGCGGGTTCCCCGAAAATATATCCGAAACGGTGTTGTTATCGAAGAGGAACTGATGCTTCGGATGTAACCGCGACGTAACCGTTTGGAAGTAAAAGTACGGCAAATTTTTTCGGGAGGATACAACGATGGCAAACCCTTATTTACCCGAATGGGAATATATACCGGACGGCGAACCGAGAGTGTTCGGAGACCGGGTGTACATTTACGGAAGTCACGATCAGGCGGCTTCCGATGCTTTTTGTGACCATAAATTATTGTGCTGGTCGGCATCGGTGGATGATTTGAACCACTGGACGTGCCACGGACACATTTTCCATACGGCGGATGACGCCGATCACAAGAGCGATACCGCAGCATGGACGGACGGATATCTGTTTGCGCCGGATGTGGTGGAAAAGGACGGCAAATACTATTTGTATGCATATATTATGGGAGCAATCGGCTGCGTTGCGGTAAGCGACCGCCCGGAGGGCCCGTTTACTCTGCTGTCGCAATACCGTCACAAGGAACCGACGACACCTTATAAAGTCGGCTACGGAGACGGCTGGTTCGTCGATCCCGGGACTCTGGTGGACGATGACGGACGTGTCTATGTGTTCTGCGGATTTGAGCGTTCCTACGGGGTGGAGCTGCATGCGGACAATATGTTCGAAACGTATGATGACACGTTTACCGAGGACATCATTCCGTTCGGCATGGAACCGGCGGATTTTTACGAAGCATGTTCCCCGAGAAAAATCGGCGATACCTATTACCTGATTTACTCACCGCGGGAAGGCAGCCGGCTGATGTACGCAACGGCCGAAAAACCGCTCGGCCCGTACACGGTTCGCGGAACCATCATCAACAACGGCATTCATTATCCGAAGGGCAATAACCATGGCTCCATTTGCAAAATAAAGGACCGGTGGTACATTTTCTATCATCGGATGACGAACAATACCATTATGTCGCGCCGCGGCTGTGTGGAGAAAATCACCATTCTTCCGGACGGTACGATTCCGGAGGTGGAAATGACCTCTCTCGGCTTTGAAGAGGCACTCAATCCGTATGCGATTACCAAGGCGGAAATCGCGTGCTATCTGACCGGCGGATGCTTTGTGACGGAACTGAATCCGTTCACCAGACCGATTGTCGATATTCGGCATGGCTGTGTCATCGGATATAAATATTTTGATTTCGGAGAGGATTACTCCGGAACGTCGATGCAGCTGCTGCTGCGTGTGACGGGAAAAGGCATTTATTCCAAACTTCATGTACATTTGGATGCACCGGACGGCCCGGAAATCGGAACGGCGGACATCGGCATCGGTGACGGCGTGTACGAAGCGGCCTGTGCCAATGTGACCGGACGTCATGCGCTGTTCTTTGTTGCGGAAAGCACCGCCGGGGGATGGTTCCCGGGAATGTTTGACGGACGCAGCCTGTTTGAGCTTCACGAGTTCACCTTTAAAAAATGTAAATAAAATTTACGCAAAGGTATTGCATTTTTACGTAGATGTGATATAATACAATCATTCCGAAGAAAATCGGAGGCGGTGCAGCAGTTTAGGACGCACCGCAATGGTTTTTTCATTGCCGCGGACGCGGCGGAAAGTGTGAGGTATATCATGTTTTTATCAATTGTAGGATTTCTTACAGGTACTATCGGAGGTTTTTTGATTTCCTGTGCAATCGGTGCATTGACCGGCTTCATTGCCAGCACGATTATGGGTGATTCCGAAGGCGGATTTATCAAATACGCAATTCTCGGTATCATCGGTGGATTCATCGGTAACTGGGTGTTCGGCCTGCTCGGAATCGCTTCTTACCGGTTCATCGGCAGACTGATCAGCGGTGTTGTCGGTACCTGCCTTCTGATCTTTATCGGACGTTTGCTGGGCGGCAAAAAGTAATTTTACCGAATTGACGGAAGCGGCATTGCTGTCGAAACGAAACGGGCAGATGCCCCGGATCGTTTCGGAACGACGGACGGCCGAAATACAAACGAAACTTTGGGTGGGGAATCATTTATAAATGTCAATAAGGTATCGGGGCACTCGGCTGAACCGGTACCTTATTTCTTTCGGGAGAGACCGTTCCGCCGCACAGAGCAATCGGAAGCCTTTGACAGAGACCGTTCCGCCGCGGTAAAGCAACCGGATTCTTTTCGGTTTTAGGTTGCTTGCAGGCAAATAAATTGGTATAATGTATAAGTTAGGTTTCGATTGCGATATTTCGGTCAAATCAAACGGAAAATGACAGAAAAAACGGAGTGTGTGACGATGGATTCGGTAGAATTGATGGTGGAAAATATCGGAGAGGATGAACTGCCCCTGATGAGTGCGATGGGCGTTGATTATACGACGGGAGAAGTGAAGAAAATGATTCTCAGCCTGGTGTGCCTTTTGGCGGAACTCGGCGGGGACAAAACGGAAACGGAGATGAACGAGAAGGTGCTGCTGGCACTGCTGGCATTTGTCAGTATGGAGCCGCTGCCGGACGGGCTGGAGGAGATTTCGGACTGCGACCGCTACAGCTGCCTGAGAGCGCTGGATACGGTCCGGAAGGACGAGAACACCGGAACGGAGCTGAAGCAGCACATTTTCCTTGTACAGTATTTGCTCCGTGGATATGCATGCCACTGCAAATAAGCGGCACGGAAGAAACCTACGGTTGTGCGGGACGGAGCATTCCCGCCTGAGCCCGTCATTTTCCCGAGTGAACAAACGCGGGGCGGACGGGACGGATGCCGGTTAACAGAAGTGCCGAAAACGGCAGAAGGGGATAGAAATGTTTTGTGAAATGACGCCGCGCGAGGTGGAAATCCGGCTGATTCATAATATCCGGCTGATTCAGATTTACGAGCTGTCCGGAACCATTGCAAAACTGAATGAGCGGGATGACGTGGCCAATGAGAGCCGGTTTGTGCGCGAAGACAGAGAGTATGCCTGCATGGCGATGGCGGTGACGTACGGGGAAAGCCGGCAGATTAACCTGAGCGAACTGGACGAGGGATTTGAGTATCTGGTCAACCATATCATTCGGATGTATCGGAATTCGGAATATCGGGAAAAAATCCTGATGGACCGCGTTACCAGAGAATTTCTGGAGGCGGCCATTGTTCCGGAAGACCGGTCGGCGTGGAACCGCTATTATAAACTGAAACCGGGAACGGCAGTCGCATCCATGGATTCCGCATTGGCAAAACGTTTCCTGCCGGTTGTGGAATATTTGATTGTCGGGCTGAACAAAGTGCTCGGCGAGAAACAGGATTTGGAAATCACGTCCGCTACGTGCGGATGGCGCGGAGCCGGGAGAATTCAGGCATCAATCGGAAAACAAAAAGCGTCTTTTCTGGTTCGGACCGAGCGAATTACCGATACGGGATTTCGCATATTCGTGACGGAGTTCCCCAAAAAAGACTCTGTCATGACAATTCGGGTGGATACCGCCTATGACTGTCTGAGACTTCGGTATGAGTCGGACGACCCCGATATGCGTGGGGAGAGCAAATTCTTCTTTTACCGGACGGGATTCCGGGAAGAGCATGCGGTGTACCGAAACGGCGTGCCGGTATATTTTAACGCGGAGGACCATGACGAAAATGACCCGCTGGTCGATGCGGGCGGAACAGGCTTCCGAAACCGGGTATGGTTCTGCATGCTGCCGGACAATCGCAAGGTGGTCAATATTTACAAGCTTCCCTGCAATATTTTATATGTGCTGCAGGAGGAAATTACCAACGGAAAACAGCTGCAGAGCATCGATGCCCTGGGCACATACGCGTATGACGGCGCGGACTATCTGCAGGCGTTCGGCCGAACGAATTTATATAACATCAAAAGCAAAATGAGACTGCATACGGATTCTTCCCTGGCGGAACTGTGCTGCCTGCGAAACGGGCTGGTGCAGACGTATTTTGCCGCCCGTGAGGGAAATCAGAGCGGACGGTATTCGGAACGTTTGGCCAACCGATTCTTTACGGAGCAATACGTGATCGACATGAACGGACATGTCGTCGGCAAACCGGATATACAGGAACCGGCGGAGACGGAAGACACCGCGACGAGTGCGGACAAGCCGGCAGAGCAGAAACCCGAGGCAAACGCCGCGACAGGTGCGGACAAGCCGGCAGCGAATAACACGGACAAATGAGGTGAATGAGGAATGGGGAACGGAACAATCAATATCAGCGAGGAATATAACGAGCGTCGGCTCGCTGCAATGCTGGATTCCATGGAAGGAAGCAAAGACAGTGCGCTGCCGGAGCGAATCAAGCGGTACAAACGAAACCACGAAGCCAGCGTTATTCAGCCGTTGTGCCTGATGACGGCCTGCCTTGATACGCTGCTGCAGAACTCCTCGTATAAGGACAAGGAGACGGATGAAGCGTTTGCATACGGTGAATGGGTTTATTCGCAGATTTTCCCTTACGGAATCAGCGGCGAGGATTCTGACCGTCTTGCCATGGTAATGATCCGAATGTTCAGAATCAACAGCGTCGTCAAAAAGCGCTGTTTCGACCGTGTTTGTTTCGATTTGTTCAAGAACAAGGATAATTATTTTCGATGGATTGAATCCATACCGATTCAGTTTTCGATGAAGGCACTGCTTCCTGCCGTGCGTAAATATTCGCTGGCCGCAAAGAGCTGCTATTATGATGAGGATATGTTCACGGCAGACATGATTTCCGTCATGGAGAAATTTGTCAACGGAAACGATGTCAGCAGTGTACTCGAAATCGAATTGAAACGACTGGAGCACATGAGCGGCATTTACAACGTGGATGAGTCCATGGTTTTGCTGGCCGAACAGCAGGTTCAGAGCGCAAAACACATCGTCGGCAATGCGGAGTCGCTGCTGTCCCAAATCGAAGAGCGCGTGAAGAGTCTGAATATGCTCAGTCAGGCGGCAACGGACAACCTGAAACAGGTTTGTGAAAGCGAAATCCGGAAATCGCAGGAACTGCTGGGAGGAATGAATACCAAGGTCAATATCGAGCTCAACCGCTGTATCGAAGAACAGAAACGATCGTTGGATTTCGATCGGCGGAAAATCGTGGATTCGGTCATTTCCGACAGTGAAAATCGTCTGGACGAGCTTCGGAAAACGGCGCAGTCCATTGTCGGTGCGGCACGTCTGGAACTGACCAAACTGAATCGTGAGTCCGGCGAGGTTGTAGCCCGTGTGACCGATTATATGAAAAATGATGCGCAGCTGCAGGCGGTTCTCAGCAATGCCAAGAACAGTGAAGAACTGATGCGCAAGATGGATAAGCTGGTCATTTTAAATGATACCAATATCGATATGCTGACGGAGGAAACCATACGGCGACAGCAGCTTGCGGAAGATGCCAAGGCAAACGCAGGCAAGCGCACGGTGACGGTGCAAAGCGGATCTCAAACGGCAAGCCCGCTGACTGCAAGAGTCGATGTTCCGGTGGAAATTCCGGAGGTCAATCCGCTTCTTGACGAAAATATCCCGTTTACCGATCGTTACAAACAGGTTATGCACTATAAGGAACAGATGAAGAAACGCGGCGACATTTTCCATGAGAAGTTTGACGATGTTCTGATGGCGGTTATGGAAAATGCAAACCCGTATCTGATCGGGCCGTCCGGCTGCGGAAAAACCTACATGGTGTCGCAGATTTCGGAACTGCTTCAAATGGAGTTTATCGATATCGGATATATCAATGAGGAGTACGATATCCTCGGATTCCAGACCGCGGACGGCGGTTACAGCTGCCCGAATTTTTACCGTTGCTACAAATACGGAAAGATTGCGTTCTGCGACGAGCTGGACAACGGTAACAGCCGTGCAACCGTAAAGCTGAATTCGTTCCTCGGAAATACCACGGGAAGCGGTTACAATTTCCCGAACGGAGAATTTGTACCGAGACATGCGAACTTCCGTATTGTCGGCGCCGGCAATACGTCCGGTAACGGTGCCGACAGCAACTACAACACCCGTGAAAAAATCGAGGAGTCGGTACAGCAGAGATTTGTACCCATTTACATCGGATATGATAACCGTGTCGAGAGAGAAATTCTGAAGAGCCATGATGACTGGTACTCCTTCGTCGTATTGTTCCGAAATGCGACCGATGCATGGGGACGCAACAGCCACGGAGCACCGTCCGGAATCATTACGACGCGTGACGTTACCAGAATTCGCAAGTATTTGGAGAACAAAAGCTTCAATGCGTCGCAGATTCTGGATTATGAATTTATTCAGACGAAGGACGAGAGTTATTTGTCTTTCCTGGCCAACTACGTGCTGAACAATGCCGGCAAGAATGAGAAGGCAGGGAATCTGGTAAATATGTTTGTGGAAAAGGTCAATGCGATTCGGGAAGGCCGTGTCATTCGTTGGACCTAATCCGGAAGAACATGCCGGTAACGGAGAAAGAGTGATCCGAAAGAACATACCGGTAACGGAACCGGTGTATTCCGAAAGGAACATGCCGGCAGCGGAGAAAGAGTGATCCGGAAGAACATGCCGGCAGCGGAACGGAGGAAACAAAATGAGCAGAGGGGGGGACTTTAAGGCAGATTATCCCAATCTGAGAATTGCAAAAATCGGTAAAGCAACGGTTTATTCCATGTATTTTCAGTCCGTCAGCGCAGTGGAACTGTTTTTGTCAAGCAATCCTCCGGTCAATACCGAGGTGTTTGTCACGATGAAGAGCAAAACGGTCAGTGCTGATTTTGCCGGAGAACCGCTTCCTCAGGCAATCCGGTACTGTGTCGGCGGATACGAGGAACACTATGACGAGTTCCTGGAAATGATACACAGTCTGGAGGTTGTCAACAGACAGAAAGAGCTTGTCCGGAGAACGGAAACCTCATTTGTCGGAAGCCGGCCGAATGTGCCCGCATTTATCGCCGGAGCGCCGAAAACAATGTATCGGACACAGCGGGTTGTGGAGAAGAAGTCCGTTAACGTGTTTATGAATCTGGCGTACGGAAGCAAAACGACGGAACAGCAGATTCAGAGCCGGGGAATTATCACATTGAATCTGATCCGGTTGCTGGAACGAAACGGATATATCGTCAATTTCCGGGTTTTTGAAGCCTGCAGCGTATACAACGAAATGTTTCTGTGTGAGGTTGTACTGAAGCGTCCGGGAGAAAAGATGGATCCCCGGCGATGCTATTATCCGATGTGCGGTAAGGCATTTCTGCGACGGATTATGACCAGAATCAAGGAATCCATGCCGTTTGAAGAAAACTGGCACCAGGGATACGGACGAATCTGTGACGAACAGCTGACACGGAGGCTGTGTCAGATCGGTGACCGAGATTTGTACATCGGAACACCGCAGGAGCTTGGAATTATCGGAGATAATCTGTTTCAGGATGCGGATAATTTTATGGCGAAACTGAACCTGAGTGAATATATGAAGGTTCCGAATTATTCGCTGGACAGCGTCGTAAAAGCGCAAAAATTCAGCAGCAGTGAATCGTGAGGTGAAGGAAAATGGAGCAGCGGATAGGAAAGAACAACAGTGAGTTCGATTACATGAAAATCATTGCACAAAATCCCGATTTGAATCTGGATGTCGAGGATATTCAGAAAATCGAAGAGTACCGGAACATGCTGGATATCAATGATTCCAACAGTATAACGCAGTTCGGTGCGGATTTGCAGAAAGACATGGCAGAGCTGTCGCAGATGATGATTAACAATCTCAATCGCAGCGAAGTGGATCAGATAGACGATATTCTGGAGCAGACCGTAACGTATCTGGTCGGAATCGATGAAAATGAAACCGGAAAGAGACGGTGGTTCTGGCAGAAGAAAGCAAAAGAAATTCCGCTTCGTCAGAAGTATGAGACAGCCAGCAAAAACGTGGATGCCATCAGTAATTCGCTGGAGCAGCATCAGGCCCGTTTGCTGAAGGACTGTGCCATTCTCGACCAGATTTATACTCTGAACAGAGAGTACTATAAGCAGATCAATCTGAGAATTGCGGCTATCCGCAAACTGATGGAGGAAATACAGACCGGAGAACTTCAGACGCAGGAAGACAATAACGATGATATGCCGACCGGTATTGCGGACGATATGTGGGAAACCAACGTCATTACCCGTTTGGAACGGAAAATCGTCGATTTGGAGCTGTCGCGTACCGTTTCGCTGCAGCAGGTACCTCAGATTCATATGCTGCAGGCAAACTCTTCGGTTATGGCAGAGAAGATTCAGTCTACGCTGTATAATACAATTCCGCTTTGGAAAAATCAGATTGTCCTTGCATTGAGTGCCGATCATGCAAAGCAGGCAATCAGTGCCAACCGTCAGATTACCGATATGACCAACCGTCTGATCGTGAAAAATGCCGAGAATCTGAAAATGGTTACGGCGGAAACGCAGCGGGCGTCCGCAGATAATTTCGTCGATCCGAATGCGCTTGCCAAGACCAACCGGATTCTGATTGAAAGCCTGAACGAAGTGGCAAAGATTCAGCAGGAAAACAGCTCCAAGAGAGTTCTGGTGGAAAGCGAACTGGAACGTCTCGACAGAGAAATGCGTTACGGTATCACTTCGGAACCGACTCCGTAAACCGCCTGTCGGAAGTCACCGGCAGGGAAACCTCGGGTTATAGGACAAAACGTTTTGTTCCATACCCCAAAAAAAAGCCGCATCGGATTTGCTCCGATGCGGCTTTCATTATTTCATAATTGAAATTATGCCCAAGGATTCTCGGTCGGATAAGGAAGAGACTTCGGCTGATTGTAAGCGATGTCCTTAATTCCAAGAAGCTTGAATACTTCGAAGAGAGCCTTGCCATAGTGACCGAAAGCAACGGCACCATGATGAGGATATCTCTTCTGGATGAGTACGTGACGATAGAAACGACCCATTTCCTTGATACCGAAGATACCGATACCACCGAAGGAACGGGTAGGAACGTCAAGAATCTCGCCCTCAGCGATGTAGGAAACAAGTTCTCCGTCGCTGTTGCACTGCAGACGATAGAATGTGATGTCGCTTGCTGCGATATCGCCTTCCAAAGTACCACGGGTGAAATCAGGCTCGCTTCCTGCAGGCTCAAGGAGACGATGCTGGATGAGCTGATACTTAACGGCACGGTTGGAGCACATCTTGCACTCAGGAGTATTTCCGCAGTGGAAGCCCATGAATGTATCGGTGATGTCGTAATCGTACTTGCCCTTGATATCTTCGTCGTAAATGTACTGAGGTGTTGAGTTGTTGATATCGAGAAGAGTAACAGCATCTTCGGAAATGCATGCACCGATGTACTCGGACAATGCACCGTAGATGTCAACTTCGCAGGATACCGGAATACCGCGGCTTGCAAGACGGCTGTTTACGTAGCAAGGCTCGAAACCGAAAGCTTCGGGGAATGCAGGCCAGCACTTGTCAGCAAATGCAACATATTTGCGGGATCCCTTGTGAGCTTCTGCCCAGTCAAGGAGAGTAAGCTCGAACTGAGCCATACGCTCGTTCATCTCTGCATAGTAGCAGCCTTCGCCCATTTCCTTTGCCATGTCAGCGCAAACCTCAGGAATACGAGGATCATTTGCATGAGCCTTGAAGGAAACAAGGAGGTCAAGCTCGGAGTTCTCTTCGATTTCAACACCGAGTTCGTAAAGACCCTTGATCGGAGCGTTGCAAGCGAAGAAGTCCTGCGGACGGGGACCAAAGGTAATAATCTTCAGATTCTTGATACCGATGATAGCACGAGCGATCGGAACGAATTCGCCGATCATCTTAGCGATGTCGTCAGCGGTTCCTACCGGATATTCCGGAATATAACCCTTCAGATGACGCATGCCAAGGTTGTAGGAGCAGTTCAGCATACCGCAGTATGCATCGCCACGTCCGTTAATCATGTCGCCGTCGCCTTCAGCAGCAGCAACGAACATGCAGGGACCGTCGAAATTCTTAGCGATAAGAGTTTCGGGAGTCTCGGGACCAAAGTTGCCGAGGAATACAACCAGAGCGTTGCACTCATTTGCGTTTACATCAGCAACAGCCTTCAGCATATCAAGCTCGTTCTCAACAGTAACGGGACACTCATACAGGTCTCCCTTGTAAGCAGCCTTGATGGCGCTGCGACGCTTCTCGGAAAGAGCAATCGGGAAACAGTCACGGCTTACTGCAATAATACCAAGTTTTACTACAGGAATATTGTTCATAATGAAGTACCAAACCTTTCTCTTATTTGACGGCAGACCGCCATTGAAACTATTATACTTGATTGAAAAATACATGTCAATTCAAATGATTGCTTTTCTTTGTCAGAAATTGCGAATTGCATAATCGAATACCCTTTTCCGGAAGAAAAGCGTCAATCCGGCATGTCGGACAGCTGATTTCGGTAAATCCGAACCAGAAATACGGCACACAATGTCGCCGACATCAGCTCGGCAATCGGGTAGCTCAGCCATACGCAGTCGAGACGCTTGACATATTTTGCCATGAAATACGCAACCGGCAGAAGAATGACAATCTGACGGCAGAACGAGACAATCATACTGTACGTTCCGTTCCCGAGAGCCTGGAAAACGGAGATTGTAATAATGGAAAATGCGGCAAACACGAAATGCAGACTGATATAGTGAAAGGCCGGGATACCGTATTTGGCCAGCTCCTCGAGGGACGCCTCATTTTCACTGAAGAGAGACAGAAGCGGACGGGGGAACAGCCAGAACACGGCGGTTCCGACGGCCATGATGGAAACGGCAATCATGTAACTGAGACGCATCGTCTGAAGAATTCGCTTCTTCCGGCGGGCACCGTAGTTGTACGCAATAATCGGAATCATACCGCTGTTGAAACCGAATACCGGCATGAATACGAAGCTTTGGACTTTGAAATAAATACCGAAAACGGTTACGGCAAAGGTGGAGAAATCCACCAGCAGGCGGTTCAAAATGTATGTGATGACAGACGAAATGGCCTGCATGATAATACTCGGAACGGCGATTCGGTAAATGTTGTACAGGGTCTTGAAATCCGGGCAAAAGCCTTTCAGGGACAGACTGATTTCCTTATTTTTGGTGATGTTAAAGAGGAGCGCCAGAGCGGACGCAACACACTGACCGATGATGGTTGCGATGGCCGCACCGCGGATTCCCATTTGCGGAAATCCGAGATGACCGAATACCATGGCCCAGTCGAGAATAATATTGATAATGGCACCGGTTGCCTGGGTAATCATGGAATAGAACGCTTTTCCGGTCGATTGCAGAAGGCGTTCCAGCGTAATCTGCATAAACAGACCGAGGGAGCCGCACAAAACGATGGTCAGGTAGTCCCGGCCGTAGCCGATGGTTTTCATTGTGACATCGAAATTGTCGGCAAAATCCTTGTCACTGAACTGAGACCGGATGAACGGCTCGGACAGGGTAAGACCGAGAATCAGGAACAGAACCGAATAGGCAACGGCCAGCAGAAGTCCGTGAGTGGCGGCCTTGTTGGCTTCTTTCACGTCCTTACGGCCGAGGCTGTAGGACAGAAGCGAGTTGATGCCGACACCGGTTCCGGCAGCGACCGCAATCAGAAGGGACTGTGCGGGGAACGCCATCGTAACGGCCGTCATGGCATCCTGGTCGAATTTTGCCACGAAGATACTGTCGACAATATTGTAGAGCGCCTGCACCAGCATGGAAATGACCATGGGCAGAGACATTGAGACAAGCAGTTTGGGAATGGGAAGATAGCCCATTTTATTTTCTTGTTGTTCCATAAAAAAATACGGCGGGAATTGCCGTGTCCTCCTGATAATTTTCGCGTTGCTATTGTAAACAACAAAAAAATTATTGTCAAGGGCATTTGCAATTCCCACCGGAATTACTGATTTGAGGTTGTCGGAACCGGCGTAAGGCCGGGGCGCATCGTCTGTCACAGGCCGCCCGGGAACTTACTGTCTGCTCGGTCCGCATCGGTGTTTACGAGCCGTCGGGGAGCTTACTGTCCGTCCGGTACGCACTCGCGGAACAAATCGGTATAAAGGTCACGGCAGTATACGAAGCCAACGTGCAGATTCGGAATCGCCACGCTGTCCGCCACGGTACCGCGGTCGGTTGTCAGTGTCAGAGTTTCCCCTTTGGACAGGCTGAATTCGCATTTCAGAGCGTCTCCGGCCGGTTCGGCATTGGCACAGTAAATCGTCAGCGTTCCGTTTGCGGGAATCGTTGTGCCGGCCGGGATTTCATAAATCAGTTCCGAGCCGTCGGACAGTTTGTAGCCGGCAACGGAACAATCGGAATCGCTCGGGTTGGCGAGCAGAATATAGTCATTTTCACGGGCCTGAATCGTATCGATATAAATGCCGGCATCGGTCATTTTCGTGACATGAGGAACGATGTTGACGGCACCGTCCGCAATGTCCTTTTCGGTCAGAGTCAGAACCGCAGAGGTGTTTTTAACGCCGTTGACGTCCCAGTAATCGAAACGGTAGCCGCGTTTGCAGGTGAGGGAAACCGTCGTGGAGTATTCGTTAAAATACGTTCCGCTGAAGCCCTGATTTGCGGGAGCCGTGTACGAATTGACGGTCAGCTGCGCATTGTCACAGGCATCAATGGTCAGACGGAAGGTGTCACCGAGAATGAATTTGCTCTTTAAGAAGGAAACCGAACGGGACGGACGTGCGGAAGCAAAGTCACGAATCGTCTGCAGGTTGGAAATGAGCTGTGATTCGTTGACCCATTCCACGTCTTCCTTGCCGAGAGAGGACAGGTAGTTGAAGTAGTAAGTCATTTCACTGCTTCGGGAATCCTGCATGCTGTCAAGCATACGGTTGACGTTCTCGGCGGACAGGGCACCGTTGCCGTAATCCAGGGACATTTTGACAAAATATTCTTTGCAGTCGTCACGCTTTAACAGAGCATCCAAAAGAGGACAGTAGCGTTCGCCGGTCTTGTTCAAAACATCGCGCAGCGTATCGTAGTTGGCCATAACTTCACGCTGGTTGTACAGACCGTAGGAATAGTCGATATCGTGGAGCATGTATCTCCAGCGGCCGTCGTATACACCGGTACCGAGAGGCTCGCCGTCTGCGGGAATGTAACGGTAGCAGCGGTAGTTGTTGTGCGGCCAGTCCTTGTTGCAGACGTAAATGTTGTATGCCATGTAGGAGAGGTAATTTTCCACATCCATCCAGGCGGAAAGTTCGCGATATACGGCATCGTCGGTCAGATCCTTGTAAAATGCGTAATCGCAGTATACGTCATCGTATTTCTTGGCCCATTCGGTGACCAGCTCGTCCGAATCGTCCGTCAGCTTGAATGCATCGCCGCCTTCCAGAATAACGAACTCGCCTTCGTTGACCGGCTCGTCAGACTCCTGATTTTGTGCCGCAAGCCGTTCGGCGGGAGTGTCCCCGTACATGTTTTTCAGGTAGGTGTCACAGTAGGACGGATGAATCCAGAAGAATCCGAAGTACGTTCCGTTGATATAGCAGACAGCGGGTTTTACGGCTTCATAGTCCGGGAAGCCGGCATCTGCGGCGAGCATCTGATTCAGCTCATCGCGGATAAATGCAAAACGGAAATCGTTACCGCTGGCACGAAGCACGAATTTGTCATACCGGACAATCTGCGTTGCGCTGCCGTCCTGGGTAACGGCGTCCAAAAGGTTCAGATAGAATGTACCGGACTCGGGACTGTACTCCTTGCGGGCAGCGAATTTCATGGATTTCTGAGAGTTCTGACGGTTGTATGCACCGTGAACGCGGACACCGCATTTCTGAGCGCTGACCGGAGTGCCGTCGGGATTCAGAATTTCCAGATATACCGGGCGCTCACTGGCACGACCGCGCTGATTGTAGTTCTCCCCGTACAGAATGCCGTCGGGACCGTCCGTCAGTTCGGCAGGGTCACCGTTTACCGCAAAGACGGTCAGCTGGAAACGGGAATCTACCTTGGTACCGAGCACATAGGTGTGCACGAATTCTTCGGATTGGGTTCCGTCCTCGTAAAATGCCGCCGCACGAAGGGAATAAACCTTCGGAATACTGCCGGTATTGGCTTTCAGAGAAATGCCGGTCGAGTGATTGTAACGGTTCGACTCTTTGCTCGGAGAGGAGCCGTCCGTCGTATAGTAAATCTCGCCGCCGAACCGGGAATACAGACGGATATCCTGGTTGGCATTGTAAAAATAATTGCCGTGTGAGAAGACCAGATCGGGCATCTCATTGGTAAACTCGATGGTCTCGCCGGAATAATCCGTACGAATCGGAGTCGGCGTCGGATCGTTATTTTCCAAATCGTCTTTGCCGCCCGGCGTCGGCGCGGGTGTTGCTGCGACAGACGGGGTCGGTGTTGTCTTTTTGTCGTTGCTGCCGCCATGTTTCTTCGTAACAGAAATTACCGCAATCACGGAAATGATTGCGGCAACGGCTGCGAGGACAATGATGGCTGCTTTCTTATTGGTACCGTTCATTGTTGTAAACCCTCCGTAACGGGACTGACGCCCGATATTATTCTCCCGTAAATTCTACCAGTACGGCATTGGAAACGCCGTCAATGGCTTTCAACTCGTCCAAAAACGGGGTGTCGATTCCTTTGAAATGAATCTGCACGGTGATTTCGGACTCGGATTTGTAAGTCGTTTTGTTCTTCATTTTGCCCTTCAGGGAACGAACGATTCCGGTTACCTTGTCGGCGGCGTCATCGTTGTAGCGAATCAGCAGCAGGTACGTTCCTTTGGAGGTACGAAGAAGTGTCATGAAAATGTAGAGAACCGCGATGAACAGAGAACCGATCAGCGCAAACGGAACCATTCCGGCACCGGTGGTCAGACCTACGACAACGGACCAGAACAGGAAACCGACATCCAACGGATCCTTGATGGCGGAACGGAATCGGATGATGCTTAATGCACCGATGGTTCCGAGAGAAAGAGCCACGCTGGACGAAATGGTCAAAATGATCATCGCCGTGATAACGGCAACGAGCACCAGCAGTACGGCGAAGTTCTCACTGTAGCAGGCACCGCGATAGAAGAAACGGTAAACAAGGTAAATGATTGCCGCACAGATCACGGTAAACGTCAGGCATGCAACAATCTGGGCGGGAGTAGTGGACTGAAGCGAATCAGCCTGGCCCATCAGATTTTTGATTTCGTTAATGTACTCGGACATCGCAAATTCTCCTTATCGTAAAATGATATAATTATTTTTCAGATAATCGCATCCCAAAACGAATTTGGAAACGGCCATTTTGATGCCGTTGTTCTGAAGCAGCTGTTTCAGATACATGGGATATTCGTCGCCGTATTTGACTTCCAGAACGACCTCGCGCTGCGGAAACATCGGACGTGTCAGAAGGTTCGGGTCGAACATGTCGAGCGAGTTGATTCCGGCACTGATGAGACTGTCGAACGTGATACGAACCATGGAAAGCGGATGAACATATGCTTCCCGCTGGTACTCGATGACCACGACCGGCCTCAGACCGCGTGTCAGATGCAGTCCCAAAACTTCCTTACAGAGAGGGTCATCGTATTGTGCCAGCCCGGAAAAATCACCCCGGAGTATCGCATCGTAATCGTCCCGGGAAATGCGGGCGGAGGATTTGCTGATGCGATCCTCGATTTTCTCTTTATTTTCCAAAACGATATAGGAATCGTCCCCGTTGTAGGCACGAATTCGATATTTGTTGCGATGCTCCACACCGCTGTCCTTTTCATGGTACGCGTCCTGCTTCAGCGTATCCATGTAGACGCTTTGAATTCGATACCCTTCGGGCCCCGGCATGTGGGGGTCGGGTGTCAGGATTCCGGCAATCCTTGTCCGAAGCTCCATATATTGAGGATAGGTAAGAACGACTTTGATTTCATGTCGCTTCTTCCGATCCGCATAGGGATTCTTATATAACATAAGGATATGCTCCTTTCGTGTGCCGCAAAAACCGGTTCGGGATTGCGGCAGAAAACACTGCGTGAGCCATGCCGTGTCGGTCTGTTTCCGATGCCGAACCGGCATGAAGAACCGGCCTGCCGAATCGACAAGATAAACCGGCCTGCCGAACAGACGGGCCGAAACTCACTCATGTTATTATAACGGGTCAGAAAAAAATAGTAAAGAAAGTTCGCAATTTCTACATAAATATTTACTATATAAAAGAGGTAAACAATGCAAAATGACGAAAATGATGCAGGAAAGCGTCAGAAAGCGCAGAAAATAAGCTTTTGCTTGAGCTGGAGCAAATGTTGTGATATACTTTATATTTGTGATATTATGCGATTCTTATACCAAAGCATAACAATCGAAGTTCATCGGATAGGATGGAGGGAATAAAAAATGGCATCGATTGATGATATATTGAACGAAAATCCGGAAGAAATTGCGGAGCATGTGTTTGATGATACCGAGCTGGCGAGAGAAGAAGCCGCGCAGGCAGCCGAGGAAGCGGCAAAAGCCAGAAAGAAAGCGGAGGCAGCCGTAAAAGCCAAGGACAAGGCAGAAGCCGTAAAAGCCAAGGGCAAGACAGAAGCCGAGAAAGTCAAGGACAAGGCAGAAGCCGTAAAAACCAAGGCCAAGACGGAAACCGAGAAAGTCAAGGACAAGGCAGAAGCCGTAAAGGCAAAAACCAAGAAGAAGGCGGCGGAAGTGAAAGCCGTATCCGATGGGGAAATACAAGAAGGAAAAGATATCGTTTCGGAGGAAGCGGATGATTTGGCAGAAACCGTGCTGCTCCCGAAGGAACTGCTGCATGCACTGGACGAGACGGACGCTGCCGGCACCGGCACAGAATCCGGTTCGGACGAAACGGACACCGAGACAGCTGCCGGGGATTCGGAATCGGAGCAGAAGGACGTCGATGAGGAAACCGATACCGATGTGTCGGACGATACCGCTGAGGATGATGCGGAAGAGACGGATGATTCTGCGGATGACGATTCCGATGAGGATTCGGAGGATGATGCGGATGACGATGAGGATTCGGAGAATGATTCCGATGAGGAACCGGAGGATGACGGAGAAGACGGTGACGAAATTTCCGACGGCCCCGGAACGCCGAAAGGACCGGTTCCGTTTTGGAAAACGAAACTGTTCTTTCTGTTTGCCGGATTCGCTCTGACTGCCGTAATGTTCGGCATTATGTTGCTGATGATTCCCGATACGGACACACTGGTGTCGAAAACGACGACTCCGACACCTCCGGGAATTACTCTGATGCCGACCGCGGAACCGGCTCCGACCGCAGAACCGGACCCGACCCCGGAACCGACTGCGGAACCGACGCCGGAACCGATTACGGACCCGGAACTGACCCCGCCGGATGAAACGACTCCGACACCGGGCTTGACCATAACACCGACATATAAGGAACCGGAAGAAAATATGGGACGTCCGACGACAACGCCGACCCCGAAGCCGACGGAAGCGCCGACTCCGGAACCGACTGCGGAACCGGAACCGACCGCGGAACCGGAACCGACCGCGGAAGCAACGCCGGAACCGACCCCGGAAGCAACGCCGGAGCCGACTGCAGAGCCGACTGCGGAACCGACCGCGGAACCGACTGCGGAACCGGAACCGACCGCAGAGCCGACGGAGGAACCGACACCGACCCCGGAACCGACACCGACCCCGGAGCCGACCCCGGAACCGACACCGACTCCGACACCGACCCCGGAACCGACGAAAGCACCGACTCCGGAACCGATTCCGGAAGAAGGCACAACGACGGAATAACCTTTTCGTACCGAAACGAAACGACAATCCAAAGTCGGGGAGAAGAGGACTATGAGTACAAAGAATGTATGTATTTATTTGCAATATGACGGAAGCCGCTATGACGGCTGGCAAAAGCAGGGCAATACGGCCAATACGATCCAGGGCAAACTGGAAGAAATGCTCGGAAAACTGTTTGAACAGGACATTGAACTGAACGGTTCCGGGCGAACCGACGCAGGTGTTCATGCGGTGATGCAGGTGGCTAATTTTCATGTGAATACCGCATACGGACCGGGCAAAATTCTGGAATTGATGAACCGGTACCTGCCGAAAGACATTACGGTAACGGATGTGAAATTGGCGGATTCCCGATTCCACGCCCGGCTGAATGCCAAATCCAAGACGTATCGGTATCGCCTGTCCACCGGATATGCAAGGCCGGTGTTCGGACGGCAGTATGTGCTGTATTATCCCGTTGATCTGGATTTGGATGCCATGCGCAAAGCGGCCGGGTATCTGATCGGAGAACATGATTTTTCCGGATTTTGCGGCAACCGGCATTTGAAAAAATCCGGCGTCCGCACAATCGAAAGCATTACCGTTTCCAAGGAAACCGTAATGCAGGGAGAGACGGAATTCGAAGAGGTCTGGCTGACCTTTAAGGGCAACGGATTCTTACAGAATATGGTCCGTATCATGACGGGTACGCTGATTGAAATCGGAGAAGGAAAGCGTGCACCGGAGGATGTGAAGAAGGTTTTGGAAACCTGTGACCGGGATTGCGCGGGACCGATGGCACCGCCTCACGGACTGACGCTTTGGAAGGTGGAATATTAGTTCGGACACCCGGACTTCGTATCCCGGAAACCGAGGGGATGCGAAACCGCAGAGCCTCGGAACGGGGCGACTGACCCGAAGTGCCGGACATCCGGGAACGCCTCAAGCGACAATGATGACAAGGAGACTGACAATGAATTGGGATTTGGTAACAAAGCAGGTTCCGGCAGCAATCGTGTATGAGGATTGTGCATGGCCGGGAGTCAAACGGATCGCCGGAGTTTTGGCCGATGATATTTGTGCCGTATCGGGCATCAGACCGGATTGCGGGACCCGATGCGAAAATGCCGACAGACGGTTGATTGCGGTGATGACCGCGGGACGTTCCGAATGGGCGGAACAGCTTACGGAAACCGCGCAGGTTGTCGGAAAACGTGAGGTGTACGTCATTTTCCGAAAGAAGGACTGGCCGTCGGAGGGCGACGATACGCTGGTGATTTGCGGAAGCGACAAGCGCGGTACGATTTACGGAATGTTTCGGCTGAGCCGTGCAATCGGAGTTTCGCCCTGGATTTACTGGGCGGATGTCAAGCCGGTGCATCGGGAGCGGATTTCCCTGGACGACTCCGTTTTGGGCTGCTCCAAGGAACCGTCGGTACGGTACCGGGGATTTTTTATCAACGATGAATGGCCGTCGTTCGGAAGCTGGACGAGCGGGCATTTTAACGGATTTACAAAGGAAATGTACGAGCAGGTGTTCCTTCTGCTTCTGCGTCTGAACGGAAATTATCTCTGGCCGGCCATGTGGTCTTCGTCCTTTCCGTTGGACGGACCGGGCCTCGGAAATGCGGAACTGGCGGACGAACTCGGTGTCGTAATGGGCACGTCCCACCATGAGCCGTGTCTGCGGGCCAGCGAGGAGTGGGACATTTACAAAGGAGACGATACGCCCTACGGAAAGGAATGGAATTATTACACGAACCGGGAAGGGCTGCTTCGGTATTGGGAAGACGGGCTGCGGCGCAGCGGCCGGTTTGAGTCCGTCATTACCATCGGCATGCGGGGCGAACGGGATTCGTCCATGCTCGGACCGAACTCGACTCTGACGGAAAATATCAATCTGCTGAAGGATATCATTACGGAGCAGCGGAAACGGATCCGGGAACTGGTCAAACGGGACGGAGAGGTTCCGCAGATGCTCGCTTTATATAAGGAAGTCGAAGCGTATTATTACGGCTCCGAAACCGAACCGGGAATGCTCGGATGGGAAGAAATCGAAGACGTCATTTTGCTGCTTTGCGAAGACAATTACGGAAATATGAGAACCCTTCCGACCGAGGCCATGAAGTCTCACCGGGGCGGGTTCGGAATGTATTATCATTTTGATTATCACGGCGGACCGATTTCCTATGAATGGGTGAACAGCACGCCGCTTCCGAAGATTTGGGAGCAAATGACGCAGGCATACGAATCCGGTGTCCGCGAGTTGTGGATTGTCAATGTCGGGGATTTGAAGCCGCAGGAGCTTCCGCTTTCGTATTTTATGGATTTGGCCTATGATTACGACCGGTACGGAATTGCTCATCCGAACGAAACCGATGATTATCTGATGAAGTTTGTCACGGAGCAGTTCGGCGGCGCATTTGACGGCGAGGATTGGCAGGAAACGGTTTCGACCGTGAAAATCGTACTGAGCGCATATACGGGAATGAACGGGGCACGGCGCCCGGAGGCACTGAATGCGGGCGTTTACCGGCTGAAGGAAGAAAAGGAAGCCGGCCGAATGCTGTATACGGCCGACCATATCAGGGAATTGGCCGACAGGCTGCTGGATCGTGTCAAGCCGGAGTATTGGGACAGTCTGTACGAACTGATGTATTTCCCGGCTGTCGCATCGATGAATCTGATTCAGATGCAAATCGGAGCCGCGGCCAACGAGGCCTATCTGCTGCAGCGCGATTCCCGGGCGGACGACTGGGAAGAATATGTGTCGGACCGAATCGAAGACGATGAAAGCCTGAAAAATACGTATCATTCCGTTGCGGGCGGAAAATGGTCCGGCATGATGAGCTCGAAGCACATCGGATTCCGCAACTGGAACGATGAAGGGTCCGCACCGCCGGAAGTGCACACGCTTGCGGATGTGACGGAAGGACGGTATGTACCGAACCCGGCATTTGCCTGCAACCCGCCGCTGTGTGAGGATGATTTCGATATCACGGATTTGATGATGGACGATTCCGGCGCACCGGACTGGTTCCGGAAACGGAAGGTGACGGTTCCGGAGAAAACCTATATCGAAGGAGAGAAGGGCATTTGCATCGAAGCGGATAACTGGGCGGTGATGAAACCGGCCGGAAATGCGGAATACGTTGTTCTGGAAAATACGGGACGGGCCGGAAATGCAGTTAAATGCCTGCCGTCCGTGAAGGCTTTTGACGTTCACGGCGATGCACCGACGCTGACATACCGGGTGTATGTCCGGGAAGATGCGGACTATACGCTGACGATGCTGCTGTCACCGGGAAATCCTTATACGATCGGCGAAAATGTTCGATGCGGTCTGTCTGTCAACGATGCGCCGTTTACGGTTTGCAACACCATTCCCGACGGATATGTCGGAGGCAACTGCTTCAACCGTGCATGGTGCGAGGACGTGCTGAACAACATTCGAACCTATCGCTGCGAAATCCGGCTGAAGGAAGGATTGAACACGATTACCGTGAAAGCAATCGATCCCTGGATGGTATTGCAGAAATTGATTGTGAGACGACAGGACAAGACGGTTACGGACCCGTATCTGGGGCCGATGGAAACCTATTATACAGACGGGAGGTCATGACATGAATATCAAGGGAAAGTCGTTTTTGACACTGAAAGATTTTACACCGAAGGAAATTACGGAATTTTTGGACCTGGCAGCGGAGCTTCGCGAGAAAAAACGCAAGAGAATCCGTGTGACGGGATGCGAAGGCAAAAATGTGGCACTCATTTTCGAGAAGACGAGTACCCGGACACGCTGCTCCTTTGAAGTGGCTGCATCGGACCTCGGTATGGGTTCCACCTATCTGGATCCGAAGGCGTCCCAAATCGGGAAGAAGGAAAGCATCAAGGACACCGCACGCGTGCTCGGACGGATGTTTGACGGTATCGAATACCGCGGTTACGGTCAGGAAATCGTGGAGGAACTGGCACGCTATTCGGGCGTTCCGGTTTGGAACGGTCTGACCAACGAATACCATCCGACGCAAATGCTGGCCGATCTGCTGACCATCCGGGATTATTTCGGTCATGTGGAAGGAATTCGCCTGACGTACATGGGCGATGCAAGATACAACACCGGCAATTCCCTGATGATTGCCTGCACGAAAATGGGCCTGCATTTTACCTGCTGTGCGCCGAAGAAATACTGGCCGAACGAGGAACTGATCGAAATCTGCCGCGGATATGCCAAGGAGTCCGGTGCGACGATGACATTTACCGAGGATGTCTGCGAAGGTACCGCCGGCGCGGATGTGATTTCCACCGATGTATGGGTTTCCATGGGCGAGCCGGACGAAATCTGGGCGGAACGGATTCACGATCTGCTTCCGTACCGCGTGACGATGGACTGCATGAAACGGGCGTCGAAGAACGCCATTTTCCTGCATTGTCTTCCGAGCTTCCATGACCTGAAGACGGAAACCGGACGGACCATCAGCGAGAAATTCGGTCTGGATGAAATGGAAGTGACCGACGAGGTATTCGAGTCCGAGTACAGCAAGGTATTTGATGAGGCGGAGAACCGGATGCATACAATCAAAGCAGTGATGTATGCCACCCTGTCGGAGGAACAGTAAATGCGGTATCAGGACAAGGTCGTGCTGTGCGGAAGCAGCGCGTATTCGAAAAAGTATTATCTGAACGATGATTTCAGTGCACTTCCGTCCGAAATTCAGAAGGAACTGAAGATTATGTGCGTCATGTTCACGGAAGAAATCGGCGGAGTTCTGACGCTGGAGTTTGACGAGGACGGAACGCTTCAGTTTCACGTCAATGCAAAAGAGGATGACGTGATGTACGATGATATCGGAAGCGGCCTGGAAATCAAGCGGCTCCGGGAGGAGAAAAAGGACCTTCTGGAAGCCCTGGAACTGTATGTAAAAGTATTCTTTTTGGGAATGGAGACAGAGGATGAAGAAGGAACTTCTGCTGGCGATTGATGTCGGCAATACGAATTTGACGTTCGGAATTTTTGAAAATGAGACGCTGATCGGAAGCTTTCGAATGACGACAAAACTGCCGAGAACTTCGGATGAGTTCGGCGTTTGGCTTCGCGGACTGCTGCAGGCCAAAGGGGTCGACCCCGAGCAGCTGGACGGCGTCATTATCGCTTCGGTAGTGCCCGGAATCATGCATTCGCTGAATTCCGGTATTATCAAGTATCTGCATAAGACACCGATTGTAATCGGAGCCGGAATGAAGACCGGAATCCGGATCAATATGGTCAATCCGCTGGAAATGGGTGCGGACCGTGTGGCGGATGCCGTTGCCGGCTATGAGCTGTTCGGCAAGCCGGAAAAAACGCCGATTATGGTGATCGATTACGGAACCGCAACCACGTACGATTTGGTACTGGAGGACGGCACACTGGATGCCGCCATTACAAGCCCCGGAATCCGGATCAGTGCCAATGCGCTGTGGAATGAAGCGGCGAAGCTTCCGGAAATCGGAATCGAAATGCCGGGTTCCATTCTGACGCGGGATACGACCACCAGCATGCAGGCCGGACTCATTTACGGAAATATCGGTCAGACCGAGTACATTATCAATAAGGTGAAGGAAGAAGCCGGCCTGAGCAAAATGAAGGTCATCGCGACCGGTGGCCTCGGACGCATCATTTCCGAAGAAACGTCGGCCATTGACGTTTACGATGCGGATTTGACGCTGCGCGGAATTCAGCTGATTTACAGGAAACAGAGCAAGAAAGTTAAGGCAAACGGAAACGTATGAGTTTTTATATAGGAAACAAGCGGATTGAAACCGATCTCGCACTCGGACCGATGGCGGGAATTACGGACCTTCCGTTCCGGCTGTTGTGCAAGGAGCAGGGTGCGGGCCTTTTATATACGGAAATGGTCAGCGCGAAAGGGGTGATGTATCATAATCCCAATACGGCTCCGCTGATTGCGACGGAACCGGCGGAACATCCGATTGCGCTGCAGCTGTTCGGGGCGGATCCGGTGATTCTGTCGGAGCAGGCGGCGGCATTGGAACCGCTGGCATTTGACTTCTTCGACATCAACATGGGATGTCCGGTTCCGAAAGTCGTCAACAACGGCGAAGGATCGGCGCTCATGAAAAATCCGAAACTGGTGTATGAAATCGTGCATGCCATGGTGAAGGCGCAGTCGAAGCCGGTTACGGTGAAAATCCGCAAGGGATTTCATGAGGATAATGCAGTGGACATTGCGAAGGCGGCGGAGGATGCCGGTGCCGCGGCAATTGCGGTTCACGGGCGGACCAGGGAGGAGTACTACTCCGGAACGGCGGATTGGGATTGCATCCGGCGGGTGAAGGAGGCGGTCTCGGTTCCGGTCATCGGAAGCGGCGATGTTGCCACTCCGGAGGATGCGGTCCGAATGAAACGGGAAACCGGTTGCGATTGCGTGATGATTGCCCGTGCGGCAAGAGGCAATCCGTGGATTTTCGCAAGGTGCAGGGCAATGCTGGAAAACCGGGAGCCGATTCCGGCACCGACCGGAGAAGAGGTCAGCAAAATGGTGCTGCGTCACGCGGCAATGGCCTGCGAGTTCAAGGGCGAATCGGTTGCCATGAAGGAAATGAGAAGCCATGTTGCCTGGTATTACACCGGACAGCGGGGTTCGGCGGCACTGCGTCGGGCGGCCAACACCGTTACCACGTATGCGGAACTGGAACAATTGATTGAAAAATGGACCGGGTCGCAGACGCCGGAATCCGTATAGGAACGAACCGGGTTTCAGACACCGGAGTCCGTATAGGAATGAATCGGGTCGCAGACGCCCGAATCCGTATAGGAAACGGCGTAATTTTTTGAGAATTTTGTTCTTGACATTGTGAAATGGGTTTTATATAATATAACTTGCGCGTTTGGGCACCTTTTTTCGTGTGCCGCAAATTCGCAAGTTATTTATTTTGCAGTTTTTCTGCAGTATGCAACCACATGTTTTGCTTCAAGCAGAATATCAAATCTAAATAGGAGGTAATAGGATGCCTACATTTAACCAGTTAGTACGCAAGGGTCGTCAGGTAAGTGCGACCAAGTCCACCGCACCTGCTTTGCAGAGAGGTTTCAACTCTTTGAAGAAGAAGGCAACGGACACTTCCGCTCCTCAGAAGAGAGGCGTTTGTACAGCAGTTCGTACCGCAACCCCTAAGAAGCCGAACTCCGCTCTTAGAAAGATTGCCAGAGTACGTCTCAGTAATGGTATGGAGGTAACAAGCTACATTCCCGGTGAAGGACATAACCTTCAGGAGCATAGCGTTGTTTTGATCCGTGGCGGTCGTGTTAAGGACCTTCCCGGTACTCGTTATCATATCATTCGTGGTACATTGGATACCGCCGGTGTTGCTAAGAGACGCCAGGCTCGTTCCAAGTACGGCGCTAAGAGACCGAAAGACGCTAAGAAGTGATAACAAATCACGCAGCATTTGCTGAATTGTAACAATTGTAACAGGAATTTTTCATTACTTTAGAAAATGCAAGGCTGATTTCCGAAGGACGGATTACCTCCGTCACTGTCGCAGATTTTGTGGTTGCAAATGCGAATGGAAATAAAACCGAGTGCATGAACACAGTAATGTGAGTACCGTAGAATTAATCCTACCGGAAGCGACTGTTTCCGGGAATAATTAAGGAGGGAAGTAACGTGCCACGTAAAGGACATATTCAGAAAAGAGACGTTCTGGCAGATCCGATTTACAACAGCAAGGTTGTTACCAAGTTGGTTAACAACGTAATGCTCGACGGTAAGAAGGGAACTGCACAGAAGATCGTTTACGGCGCATTTGAGCAGGTTTCCAGCAAGCGCGGCAAGGAAGCCATGGAAGTTTTCGAGGCTGCCATGAACAACCTTATGCCGATGTTGGAAGTAAAAGCTCGCCGTATCGGTGGTGCCACATATCAGGTACCTGTAGAAGTAAGACCGGAAAGAAGACAGGCATTGGCTCTTCGCTGGCTTACCATGTTTGCTCGTAAGAGAAGTGAGAAGACCATGATTGATCGTCTTGCGAACGAAATTATCGATGCATCCAACAACACCGGTAATGCCGTTAAGAGAAAAGAAGATATGCACAAGATGGCAGAGGCAAACAAGGCATTTGCACATTACCGTTGGTAATCTTGTTTGGCCGCAGAATAAAGATAGGAGGACAAATCCTTGGCTGGAAGAGAATATCCGCTTGAGAGAACCAGAAATATCGGTATCATGGCTCATATTGATGCCGGTAAGACAACTCTTACAGAGCGTATCCTGTATTACACAGGTATTAACTACAAGATTGGTGATACGCACGAAGGAACTGCTACCATGGACTGGATGGAGCAGGAACAGGAACGTGGTATCACGATTACTTCTGCAGCTACCACTTGCCATTGGACCCTTGAGGAAAACAACAAGCCGAAGCCCGGCGAATTGGAACACAGAATCAACATCATTGATACTCCCGGTCACGTTGACTTCACCGTAGAAGTTGAACGTTCTCTGCGAGTATTGGACGGTGCTGTCGGTGTGTTCTGTGCAAAGGGTGGTGTTGAGCCTCAGTCCGAGACAGTTTGGCGTCAGGCAGATAAGTATGGCGTACCGAGAATTGCATTTGTCAACAAAATGGATATCTCCGGTGCAAATTTCTTTAACGTAGTCGACATGATTCGCAGACGTTTGGACAAGAACCCCGTAGCTCTTGAGCTGCCGATCGGTAAGGAAGATTCTTTCTGTGGTGTCATTGACCTCATGGAAATGAAGGCTTACTACTACACCGATCAGAAGGGTGATGCCGTAGAAATCAAGGACATTCCCGATGATATGGCAGATCTTGCCGCAGAATACAGAGAGAAGATGGTAGAAGCCATCAGTGAAACCGATGATGAGCTGTTGGAGCAGTACCTCGAAGGAAACATTCCTGAGGTTCCGGCTTTGAAGAAGGCTCTTCGTAAGGCCACCATCTCAACCGAAATTATCCCTGTTCTGTGCGGTTCCGCATACAGAAACAAGGGTGTACAGAAACTTCTTGATGCCGTAATCGAATACCTTCCGGCTCCTGTTGATGTTCCGGATATCAAGGGTGTTGACGAAGAAGGCAACGAAGTTACCAGAAAGTCTTCCGATGAGGAGCCTTTCGCAGCACTTGCATTTAAGATTATGACCGACCCGTTCGTTGGAAAGCTTGCTTATTTCCGCGTATACTCCGGTACCATGAATGCAGGTTCTTATGTATTGAACGCAACCAAGAACAAGAAGGAACGTGTAGGCCGTATTCTTCAGATGCATGCAAACAAGCGTGCCGAGCTGGAGAAGGTATATTCCGGTGATATCGCTGCTGCCGTAGGCTTCAAGATTACCACAACCGGTGATACCATTTGCGACGAGAACGCACCGGTTATTCTGGAATCCATGGAATTCCCGGAGCCCGTTATCGAAGTTGCTATCGAGCCTAAGACAAAAGCAGGTCAGGATAAGATGGGCGAGGCTTTGGCTAAGCTTGCAGAAGAAGATCCGACCTTCCGTGTTTCCACCAACG
Source organism: Lachnospiraceae bacterium (assembly GCA_045641285.1). Lineage (GTDB taxonomy): Bacteria > Bacillota > Clostridia > Lachnospirales > Lachnospiraceae > ISDg. Next base: position 2,603 of record JAZUGQ010000047.1, on the reverse strand, counting down.
AAGAAACCGGTCAGACCCTGATTGCAGGTATGGGCGAGCTTCATTTGGAAATCATTGTTGACCGTCTTCTTCGTGAATTCAAGGTAGAGGCTAACGTTGGTGCTCCTCAGGTAGCATACAAGGAAACCATTACCAAGGAAGTCGATATCGACAGCAAATACAAGAAGCAGTCCGGTGGTAGCGGTCAGTACGGTCATTGTAAGGTTATTTTCACTCCTATGGATGCCAATGCCGAGAAGGTTTACGAGTTTGAGAACTCCACCGTCGGCGGTTCCATTCCGAAGGAATATATCCCGGCAGTTGACGCAGGTATTCAGGATGCTATGAAGGCCGGTATCCTTGGCGGTTATCCGGTACTCGGTATTCATGCAAACTGCTACGACGGTTCCTACCATGAAGTAGACTCGAACGAAATGGCATTCAAGATTGCCGGATCCATGGCATTCAAGGAAGCAATGCGTAAGGCAGAGCCGATTCTTCTTGAGCCTATCATGAGAGTTGAAGTTACGGTTCCTGAGGATTACCTCGGCGATGTAATGGGTGATGTAAGCTCCCGTCGTGGTCAAATCGAAGGTACCGAGGATGTTAACGGAACCAAGTTGATCCGTTGCTCCGTACCGTTGTCCGAGATGTTCGGATATGCTACAACTCTTCGTTCCAAGACACAGGGTCGTGGCGCTTACTCCATGTTCTTCCAGTCCTATCAGAAGGTTCCGAAGAGCGTTCAGGAGAAAGTTTTGAGCGATAAATCAAGCAAATAATAAAAATCATGAAAGTTTGACTTGCAAATATTGCCGATATGAAATATAATAGGCACATATGTTGGGCTTTCGTGTGAGCTCGTATCAGACTAAATTAAAGTAAATATTATTTCAAAGGAGGATTTCAAAGATGGCAAAGGCTAAATTTGAAAGAAATAAGGCACATTGCAATATTGGTACCATCGGTCACGTTGACCATGGTAAGACCACTCTTACCGCAGCAATCACCAAGGTTTTGGCTGCACGTGTTCCCGGTAACGAGAAGGTAGATTTCGAAAACATTGATAAGGCTCCCGAAGAGAGAGCACGTGGTATAACCATTTCCACCGCACATGTTGAGTATCAGACTGCTAACCGTCACTACGCACATGTTGACTGCCCCGGCCATGCTGACTACGTTAAGAACATGATTACCGGTGCTGCTCAGATGGATGGTGCTATCCTTGTAGTAGCTGCTACCGATGGCGTTATGGCACAGACCAAGGAGCATATCCTTCTGTCCCGTCAGGTAGGTGTTCCTTACATCATCGTATTCATGAACAAGTGCGATATGGTTGACGATCCTGAGCTTCTTGAGCTCGTTGAGATGGAAATCACAGAGCAGTTGGAAGAGTATGAATTCACCGATTGCCCGATCATCAAGGGTTCCGCTTTGAAGGCTTTGGAAGATCCGATGAGCGAGTGGGGCGACAAGATTATGGAACTCATGGCAACTGTTGATGAGTATATTCCGGATCCTCAGCGTGAGACCGATAAGCCTTTCCTTATGCCTGTTGAGGACGTATTCACCATTACCGGTCGTGGTACTGTAGCTACCGGCCGTGTAGAGCGTGGTGTTCTTCATATGAATGAGGAAGTTGAAATCATCGGTATCAAGGAAGAGAATAAAAAGACTGTTGTTACCGGTATCGAAATGTTCCGTAAGCTTCTTGATGAGGCTCAGGCTGGTGATAACATCGGTGCTCTTCTCCGTGGTATTCAGAGAACCGAAATCGAAAGAGGACAGGTTCTTGCTAAGCCCGGTTCGGTAACTTGCCATAAGAAGTTTACCGCTCAGGTTTACGTTCTGACCAAGGATGAAGGTGGTCGTCATACACCTTTCTTCAACAACTATCGTCCTCAGTTCTACTTCAGAACAACAGACGTTACCGGTGTTTGCGAGCTTCCTGCAGGTACTGAAATGTGCATGCCTGGTGATAACGTTGAGATGACCATCGGGCTCATCCATCCGATCGCTATGGAGCAGGGTCTTACTTTCGCTATTCGTGAAGGTGGACGTACCGTTGGTTCCGGTCGTGTTGCTACAATCATCGAGTAATTTCGAGTGATTGTTCACAAAGCTAGTATTTATAAGGGTTTCGGGCTTAGGCTCGGAACCCTTTTTATCATCCGAAACACTTTAATACAATAAAGTAAAAGTCTTCGTGGCTCTAAAATGGCACTAATTATTTTGTGTTTAGAGCCAAACGAATACATGAAATGACTCCAAAATGGCTACATTTTATCGCAATAAATACGATAAAGATGGGTTCCAAAATGATAAATCTGGATATGAGAGCGAATGGAAAATAGTAGAAATAGTGTAGAAAAAAATATCATAATCAGAGAAGATGGAAAAGATATTAGTAGGGTTCTTCAAGGAGTATCCTGACCCCCTGCCGAGTTCTTTTGTACGGTCTGATAATACAATTAATATTTATATTGATTAAAAAAATAAATCACTAAGGAGCCGATATGTACGCATATTTGTATGGACAGATTTTGGGAACACATTCTTTTTACTTAAAGAACGGATTTTTGAAGCCGGATGAATATTCGGAACTTGATGCCGTCTATTTTTTG
>JAZUGQ010000046.1:0-5940 GCA_045641285.1 Lachnospiraceae bacterium | reverse complement strand
ACTCTTTCCTGCTTTTCATAGAACTTCGTATCGTTAAGAGAGAGCTTATCGGTGAACTCTTCGGGCTTTTTATCAACGTTGGTGATCGTGTAAGCCGCAACAGGCTTGCCGCCTTTGAGGTGTTTTTCAACGATCTCCTTCGCCTTATCGGCGTTCATTTTAACGTAAGTAACTTTTTCGGAACCGTTGTAGATCTCAACAACGGGCTCATACTGACAGATACCGATACAACCGGTCTGGCAGACAGTAACTTTGTCGGAAAGCCCCTGAGCGGCGATCTCCGAAACAAAAGCATCAAGAACAGGACGCGCACCCGCAGCGATACCGCAGGTAGCCATACCTACGACAACTCTTACATCGCTGCTGCCGGACTGAAGTACGACCTTGTTCATCATTTTTTCTCTGATTGCTGCAAGTTCAGCTAATGACTTCATAAAAAATATTTTCCTTTCGTATATTATTCCTCGGTTTTCCCGTCAGATCAATTATATTTCGCAAGAATATCGGGGATCATATCGGGAGTAAGACGTCCGTATACATCTTCATTGATCATCATTACGGGAGCAAGTCCGCAGGCACCGATGCATCTGCAGGCCTCAAGCGCGAACTTCTGATCCAGCGTGCATTCGCCGGGTTCAATACCGAGAACTTCACAGATCTTGTCAAGAACACTCTGAGAGCCCTTAACATAGCAAGCGGTTCCGAGACAAACGGAGATCTGATATTTTCCCTTCGGATACAGAGAGAACTGTGCGTAGAATGTAGCTACACCATAGATCTTCTCCAACGGAATACCGGTAGCGTCAGAAATCATCGTCTGAACTTCAATCGGCAAATATCCATAAATATCCTGTGCCTTCTGGAGAATGGGCATCAGAGCGCCCCTTTCGTCCTTCAGCTCACTGATAACTTGTAAAAGCTGCTGCTTTTGTTCCTCTGTTCCGTTAAAAGGAACAGTACTCTTTTTAGCGACCATAAACATCCTCCTTTTAGAGTTATACGGATTGGGCAAAATGCACCCAATCCCCAAGTTGATATTCTATCACAACCCCTTCCTAATTTCCACTGATTTTTGTGTGAAATTATTTGAATTTGTCTTTTTGTTCCTTTAATGCGTGTATACATGTATTTTTGACCGGTTTTTGTATATAATTACCATATCACGGAGGTATGTATCGATTTCAAATTGATATATCGCCGTCGGTCTGACTGTACCCGGATTTTTCCGCCGTACAAATCCGTTTCGCAGCCGTCCTGCCGTGTCGTTTTGGCTTCGTACCGGCGGCAAAGCCCGATTGTAAAACCGCATGTATCCGTGCGGGCATTTTCATGTCCGGTGCGCAGCATCCCAAAAGAAAAAAAGCGGCGGGATTTCCAAATGAAACCCCGCCGCTTACCGCGTCTTAATACTGTTTTTTCTTTCTGCTCCAAAATACGGTTCCGCCCATTGCGGCGCCGCTGACAGCCAGCAGTGTGATCCACAGGAACAGAGTGCCGTTGTCACCGGTTTGAGGACTGTCAGGATCCGGATCATCCGCAGAGTTCGTTTTCCAACCGGCATACAAAATGATGTCCGAAGTCACCGGGATGTCGAAATCATACAGAGATGTGCAGGCCTCGTCAGTATACCAGCCAGTGAACGTATATCCCTCATCAGCGGGATCCGTGGGTCTGATTGCCGAATCGTCCATGGTAACCGTCTGTGGCTCCACCGTGCCATGTCCCAAAGTATTGAAGGTAACCGTCAGTGTCGAAGGCACGGGTATGGCATTCAGTCCGCCGCTCTTCACGGTAACATGAATATTTACTTCCGCATACGGGCGTCTCGCGGAAATCACTTCCACGGTACCCGTGGAGGAAACGATTTCCAGGTCATCGGCAAAGAACCAGTCGTTGCCGGCTATCGGGATAGCGACATTAAGAATGGTATAGTCCTGGTTGACCTGAAGCCGGCCGAAGATGTGCCAATAATCCAGAGGACGGGTGTTGTCCTTTTTCCATTCCGTCTCTTCCTCATAGTACCACAGTCCTTCCTCGCCGTATTCGGTGGACAGGTAAATCGTCTTCGGAGGCGTCTTTCCTTCAATCAGGGCCGGGACGGTAATCATCACCCGGTGGATCGGACGCGTCCAGTGTGCGTACAGAGTCAAATCTTCCACAACAGGACTGTCAAATTCAAACCGTTTCGTATGTGCCTTGTCGGTGTACCAGCCTTCAAAGACGAAATCCTCTTCGACAGGATCGTCAGGGCACACGGCTGTGAGACCCTCTTCCACCGTCTGTGTGTCAATCGGATCGCCCTTGCCCTCAGTGTCGAAGCTCACCGTATGGGTGGTATACTCCAGGCGCTTGGTATAGACAATCTTCAGGTTTCCTGAAGTATCCAACGAGCAGGTCACACCTGTGCCGCTTCCGCGCACGGTGGCCTGTACGTTTTCGGCAAACGGGATTTTGCTGTCGGCAATGACGGTGAATTCGGCGCGATACTCCGTATCGGGCAGGAATTCCTCTCCCGCTTTCATGACAACCCAGCCGCTGCCGTCATTTTTCTTCCACAAAATACGGGAAGCGGAAAGGGTGGCTTCTTTATGATTCGGTGTCAGAGACGATACTGCACTTCCCGCCTTGCAGTGAAGCCAGGGCAGTACAAAATCCGCATCCACCTGATCCACACGGGCTTCCCAGCCGGCGTACAGAAGCAGATTGCTGCTCACCGGGGTGTCAAAATCATAGAGTGTCGTACAGTCCTTATCGGTGTACCAGCCGGTAAACAGCCATCCGGTGGCCGTGGGGTCGTCCGGACGAACCGCTTTTTGCATGGGCTGCACGTCCTGCGACCGGATGAATTTGCCGTGACCGTTCAGTTCGAACTCCACAATGCCCGGGAGCACATAATACGCTTTCTCCACAAGACCGGTATTGTATCTCACCCATTTGCATTCATTGTCGTTGCGTCGAATCACCAAATCGGGACAGTGGAAATTATATCGATTTCTGTCCGTAAGTCTGAACTCCGCTTCGGAATAGTAATAAAAATGCCCGCCGGCGTACTTTTCGCCGGTTTCCATGGCCCGCCAGCTGCTGCCGTCGTCGGAAACATACCATTGACCGAGGGTTTCAATTTCCACACTGTTTTCGGGAACCACATTGGTAATACGGACAGCGGGATTCATCGTCCTGCCGTCAGACGGTTCCTCTATCGCAAAGTCCAGTTCACGGACATACAGCGGTGCGTCCACATACAGCGTGACATCATCGGTGATATGGGTCGTGTCATGGATCATTTGAGTCATTTCCTTATCCGCGTAAGCCTCACGGATGTAATACTTTCCGTCCTTTTCCAGCTGCCTCAGCCAGTAGGTCAGCATATTGTCGCTTCGATACCAGCATTCGATTTCTTCGCCGGTAGTGCTCATGACAAAGGTCACCTTCGTATAATGCTTCCAACCGGCTGTCAGAACACAATCCTCCCAGACCACATCGGATCCTTTCAGGTAATTCCTTGAATCCTCGCCCCAGTACCAGTAATCAAATTGCCATGCACCTTCGGTATAGTCGGACATATCCGGCATTTCCGGTGCGGTAAGTGCATCGACCTCCTGATCCGGGATGGCCGGAGTGTGTCCGCCGGTATCGAACCGAACCGTGAATTTCTGAGGCGGAAGCACGTAAATGACGGTGATTTTGACGCTGTCTGCGGTCTTTTGGATATCGCATTCCGCGCCATCGGCACCGTGAATCGTTACTTCCGTGGATTCATCTATCATACGTGCATCGGAATCCGTCAGCGAAACGGTAACCTCGATTTTGTTCTGTGAGTCGTACGGAATAGCGGAATTCAAATAAATCTGTTTCCAGGAAGATCCGTCGCGGCTTGTATATTGTTCGAAAACAGCGGATGTGTTGTCGGTGCTGCCATCCACTGTATAAGAGGCCTCCAGTTTTTGTTCGGGCCGTGTGTATTTTGCCTGCGTTACGGTGATGTCTACGGTCTTGACACGCGGCTTCCATGAGGCATACAGAGTTGTGTCAACGGTAAAAATTGCCGGGAATGTCACGGGCTGTGTCAGGCTCGCATCGGCAAACCAGCCGGCGAACGCATACACATCATCGGAGGGTTCCGTCGGCTCAACCAGACTGCCGTCGGCGTCAAACTGCGGTATGGGAGCAATGCCGTGCCCATTCATCTCGAAGGATACCGTACAGGTTGCGACGAAACTCTGAGGCTCAAAATACACGACGTCAACGTCCACCGTCGGGGTGACATCATTTCCGTTCAACGTTATGACAACATTGCTGTCGAACGTGTATCCGCCGGCCAGGTACAGCATCGGATCCTTCATTCGGTAGGTGCGTCCGGCCACAAACGTATCCGTATCCGCCAAAGGCTCCCAGACGCTGTCATTTTGCACTTCCCAATCGGCGCTGAAAAATGCGACGTTGGACAGCGTTTCTCCTCCGGCTTTCGCAGTGCAAACCGGTATCAGGGAGGCAACGGTCTGCCCGCCGGACAGCGTGGGCACGGTAATCGTAACCTCGCTGATGACGTTGGGGGTTCCGGCATCTGCAAATGCGCTCATCGGTATAAGCGACAGGCACAGCACGATGCAGAGAATCAAACCGAATCTTCTCTTCTTCATTTCATTGTCCTCCTTGTATGCATTGGTAGTGTCAAATCTAACACTACTTTTTTATTATCTAAAGGCTTTGAAAGCCTTTATTTTCAACGTTTCACGGAGGTCTTTAAATAAAAAGAGCATTGACCTCCCAAAAGAAGTATAATGAGTTCACCACAAACACCATTATCAACACGGAGACAATGCTCATGGACATTATACTTTATTTACTTCAACTTATTCAACAACTCTATCAACAGAATTGCTTTCTAATTAAGTTTATCTGCAAATATATTCCTCTAAAGCAGTGGGCTTATGATGATTCTCATTCTCCAAAATATCAGAAGTTTAAAATTGACAAACTTCCAGTTATACATAAATCTGAGCTGTTTGAACCTTGGAATTACCAAGATTTCATGGCTTATCTCAAATGGCGTTACAAGGATGACTACAAGCCCATCAAACCTGTTTCTCGTCGTAGTGAATGTGATATTGACGATGATTGTAAGTGTCCTCGTTGCAATGCTCCCAAAATCTATCTATACAAGAACAATGGTTCCAAAGGTCAGCTATGGTGTAAGGTATGCCAAACCAAGTTCTCTCCCGAAGACAAACATTCACCGCTAAAACTAAGATGTCCTTACTGTGCTAATGCTCTCGTTCCCAAAAAAGATCGCAAGCACTTTATTGTCCATAAATGCGTCAATCCCAAATGCTCTTATTACCTTCATAACCTCAAAAAGGTTGATAAAAACGATTTGGATGAAGACTATGGTAAAAACAAATATAAGCTCCACTACATCTACCGTGAGTTTGTGGTAGATTTCTTCAAAATGGATATCACAACCTTGCCAAAGAATGCATCTTCCTTAAAGTTTACAAAGAACAATGCATATATCATGTCGCTATGTCTTTCGTATCGTGTAAATCTACAGTTATCACTCCGCAAGACTGCACAAGCATTAAAAGACATTCACGGCATTCAGATATCACACCAGATGGTTGCTAACTACTGCAAAACAGCTGCCTTATGCATAAAACCTTTTGTGGATACTTATCCCTACGAAAAAGGATCTGTATTTACTGCTGATGAAACCTATATCAAAGTCCGTGGCATCAAAGGTTATATCTGGTTCATTATGAATGCAGCTACACGTGCCATTATTGGATATCAGGTATCTGATAATCGTGGAGTTGGTCCATGCATTATGGCAATGAGAATGGCTTTTCAGCATCTTGAACAGCTTCCTTCAAAGTTCAGATTCATTGCCGATGGATATAGTGCCTACCCACTTGCTGCCCAGCAGTTCTTTATCAAGTACAA
>JAZUGQ010000045.1:0-4367 GCA_045641285.1 Lachnospiraceae bacterium | reverse complement strand
CATGATTCAGGTTCATGTCCATGTACTTGGGTGTGGGTTCAAGTCCCATCAACTGCAGATTTCCGGGTAGCGAAAGTTACCCGGTTTTTTTGCATTATAGGAAATTGCGTCCTATAATGCAAAAAAACGCTCCGCGAGGATGCGCACGCTTTTGCAGCGGTATTTTGTCGCAAATGCGACGCAAAAGCGGCGCAGCATGTCGCAAGCGACATGCTTTCTTGTATTATAGGGAACCTGCTTCTGCGTAGCACGGTCTCGGCGAACCGGGTGGGAGAGCCTGTCCGACAGAAAGGCACGAGACCGCCCGAACTTCGCTTTCAAAAAAAATTCGGAAAAATTTTTTTTGTGATTGACAATAGCGGTGCTTCGTGGTAATATAATCAAGCGTGTTGAAAAACAGTGCATGCGGACTTGCTGGAATTGGCAGACAGGCATGACTAAGGATCATGTGCGCATAGCGCGTTCGGGTTCAAGTCCCGTAGTCCGCAGTAAAAGGAAGGTTATTCGTAACCTTCCTTTTTCTTATTCACACGTCCGTACAAGGAATTCAGCTTTGCGCGACATTCGGCCGGCGAGGCGTGAGATTCCCCTCCGGACCGATTCGTTTGAAAATGAGAGGAGAAAGGAGACTGTCATGAATCCGACAGCAAATTGCGATTGCGAACCGATGAACCCCGATTTGGTTGCTCAAATTCGAGCGGAAATGCCGGAACCGGAGAAAATGAAACGGTTGACCCGATTTTTTAAAGTCGTCGGTGATGAAACCCGTATGACGATTATGACGGCACTCGGCAGACAGGAGCTCTGCGTCAGTGATATTGCCAACATTTTGGACATGACAAAATCCGCAGTCTCCCATCAGCTGAAGGTTCTGACCGATGCGGGTCAGGTAAAAAGCCGCAGAGACGGCAAAAACGTATACTATTCTCTGGATGACGAGCACGTGGTGGAAATTATGCGCGGGGCTCAGCATCACATCGACCATCGGAACTGTCAATAGACAGCGTCCTCATGGCATTCAGCACGGCCAGAATGCATACGCCGACGTCCGCCAGCACGGCCAGCCACATTTCCGTAATACCGAATGCGGCCAGAATCAATACCGAAAACTTGACCGCCAGTGAGAACACGATATTTTCCCGGGCAATCCGAAGCGTTTTCCGGGCAATCCGGATTCCGATCGGAAGGCGGGAGAGATCATCATTTAAAATAACCACATCGGCAGCTTCAATCGCGGCATCCGAACCGAGTCCGCCCATTGCGATTCCGACATCGGCACGGGCCAGCACCGGCGCATCGTTGATTCCGTCACCGAGGAAAATCAGTGACCCTTTGCGGTCCGGCTCCCGGAGAAGCTGCTCCACACAGTCTACTTTGCCGCTCGGCATCAGTTCCGCATGAATTTCATCAAATCCCAATGATCTGCCGACCGCTTCGGCGGCATCCGAACGATCCCCTGTCAACAAAACAAAATGAGACAATCCGAGAGACCGCATTTGCGCCAGTGCTGCGGCAGCATCCGAACGAACGGTATCGGAAATGCGGAATATGCCCGCAGCCGCCCCGTCAACGGCAAGATAGACCTGAGTACCGGTGCCGTCGAACCGGCTTTCGTTCGTGTCGGTCATGTCGGACCCGACATATTCGGAACCGTTGTATCGGAAATGAGATACCGCATTTCCCGGAAGCGGTTGTCCGTCCGAACCGACAAGGCCGGAAAATGCCTTGGCCAGGACCGGCATGGCAAGACTTCCGACGGCAACGGAACGTCCGTTTACGGTGGCGGTTACACCCTGCCCCGCAAATTCGTGAAGGTCCGTAACGGAACCGTCGGAAACCGGTGTCCGGCAGGCATCCGCAACGGATTTTGCAATCGGATGGGAAGAGCCGGATTCCGCTGCCTTGGCCAGAAACAGAAGGTCGTCTGCGGAAGGCCCGTAGGAAAACACGTCGCAAACCTCAAAGACCCCTTCGGTCATGGTGCCGGTTTTGTCACAGGCCAGAGTTTCGGCTTCGGCCAAATGTTCCAGACTGTTGCCGCCCTTGATCAGAATGCCGACGCGGGAGGCACCGCCGATTCCGCCGAAAAAGCTGAGCGGAACGGAAATGACCAGCGCACACGGGCAGGATACAACGAGAAATGTCAGCGCCCGGTACAGCCGGGTCCGAAACGGAAGACCGAATGCAAGCGGAGGAAACACTGCCAGCACAACGGCGCAGGCAACGACAATCGGCGTATAATAGCGGGCAAACCGGGTAATAAAGGATTCCTGAGCGGATTTACGCTCCGAAGCATGTTCCACCAGATCGAGAATTTTGCTGACGGAAGATTCCGCAAGAGGCTTCGTGACGCGGATTTTCAAACGACTGTCGGTGGAAATACATCCGCTGAACACATCGTCACCGGCAGAAACCCGCCGCGGCACCGATTCGCCGGTCAGCGCGGACGTATCGAGATAGCCGGACCCTTCCGTTACGACACCGTCCAAAGGAATCCGCTCTCCGGCATCCACGACAATGAGATCTCCGACGGACACCGCCTCGGGATCTACTGCTTCAAAATGACCGTCCCGAAGCAGCATCGCATGGTCGGGACGAAGCATCAGAAGTTCGGAAATCGATTCTCTTGACCGCTCTTCGGCAAATTCTTCGAACAGTTCCCCGATTTTAAACAAAATCAAAACCGCAACGGCTTCCGGATATTCACCGATGGCAAATGCACCGAGAGAGGCAATTGCCATAAGAAATTCCTCGGCCGGCAGCTCCCGGTGTGCAATCCCTTCCACCGCTTCGAGAATCAGCTCGGCTCCGCAAATCAGATACGCAGCAGCGAACAGAAGAATCCGCACAACGGGGAGAGAAGTCGGAAGAAGCAGTCCGACAATCAGAAACACGAGGGACAAAGCAATCTCGGCAAGGTCTTTTGGGTCGATTTTATCAGTCCATTGAAATTTCATACGATATATTCCTTTCTTCGAAAATGCGAAAGAACAAGCGCATTTCTCTTTATAATGATTTTCATAAACGAGTCCGCAAATAGGAAAACAATCACTCATTTATCTGACCTCATTATAGTTGAATGACCGTTCAACTGTCAAGCCCAAAACAGAAAAAAAGAGAAATTTGATAGTTCCGTTCAGATATGATTACCAATCCTAAAAGGTTTTGTCGGAGGGGAGGTGATAAAAAATATCTTTGTTTACATAAGTAATTGTGGTATTATATTTCCATGGGATTTTGAGGCAAGCCTCTGAGTCCTAAATCCTGATTTTTAAGGCGAAGGGATGGTTATGGAAGAGCAATTATTTGAAACGATAATGGAAAAACACACTGAGAAAAAGGTCGTAAGCTGTTGCAAAAAGCTAATTAAGAAGAATACACTTACAAGTTGGGCTACTTCAGAGACTCTTTCGGACTTGGCCTATTGGTTGTATGTTTATGGTCATAAAGAGGATGCGTTAAAAGTATGTGAGTTTGCTCATTTGGAGGAACCAACTCCGGAAAAGCTTAATTTTAATGTATGGTCTTTTGTCCTTTATGTTTGGGGGTTAGAAGCGTACATCCTTCGCGAAATGGGCGATGAGAAGGGGTGCCAAGAGAGAATAGCGGCCATGGATAGGATATGGCATATTCCAACACCAACGGTGGGAGATGATCCCTTGCGTATAGACAATGTTGAACGAGCCAGAAGAGATCGATTTGACATTGACTTTGTGATTTCAAAAAGAAACATGGATGCTGCTATTGCGCGTAATGATAAGACTTCTGCTAACGGCTATAGATTTACAGCGTTGAAAAGGTTGATTGGATTGGGCGTGACAGGTTTGTATCCTCACTTAGAAAATAATAAAGCAGTTGTTAACAACCTTATTGAAGAATACATTCAAATATTGAATGAAAAAAAGTAACGGAACTATTCCTTTAATTCCTGTAAAATGATTATATGGAAGCAGAACGCCTTGCGGTTTCCATAAGCGAATCGGCCTATTGAAACCGCAAGGCGATTTATGATAATTCCGGTTTCGTCGAGCCGGAGAAAGTAAGCTGGATTTGCAGCATACGGCGCAGTTTTTTATCTCATAGGAAAGTTCGTCCTATGAGATAAAAAAACGCTCCGCGAGGATGCACACGCCTGTGCAGAGGAAAAATGTCGCTTCGCGACGCACAGGCGGCGCGAGCATATCGCAAGCGATATGCTTTGTTCTGCCCGGCGGGAGGAAATATGGCAACCGGAATTATGATAATCGGTCCGTCCGGAAGCGGAAAGACAACACTTGGAAGGATAGTTGCACAGAAAATGGGTTATCCGTTTTTTGATGTGGACGATTATATTTGGAAACCGAATAAGGAGAAACCGTATACACAGA
>JAZUGQ010000044.1:0-11310 GCA_045641285.1 Lachnospiraceae bacterium | reverse complement strand
ATTACAGAAACTTCTTCACTACTATGGGCTCGGCTGACTTCTCACAGTTCGTTGTTACTAGGCTAATGGAACCTCTGTGAGACCTCCACGCTTAAGGTGCACGCTCTTTCTCTCCATATATCCGCCACATTTACTCTGCTACTACAAAGGTGATAGTTATTAGACTTCGTTGCTACATGCCAACTTATCTCTCGTAGCCTAGCCTCATATATGGTTTCTGTCCGTCGGACCAGAGATTTGCTTACAGCTTCCTTCAGATTCCACCTCACGATAGACACCCTTGCTGTTCAGCTATACATTTCCCACTATCTGGGTATGTTCGGGACTTACACCCGTTAGAGCGCGCCCATGGCGCGCAAACATGTAAATATGACCGATGCTCTCGCATCGGTCATATTTTTCAGAAACATTTAGGGGGGGAAAAAAATATGTTTCTTAGCCAGCTATATTAAATTACAAATTGTAAGGAGGATCTTGTTCTCTTTTCTTATCTGTTGGCCACATCATAACACACGAAGTGTCACAAAAGTGTTGCAAAAAATTAACAATTTCATAATTTTTTCAAATTTTTTTAATTTTTTTTAAATCCCCCCGAAAAACCGACCTGCCGTCGGGATTTTTCATCAAGATTTACTTGAAAACGATGTTTTCGGCAACTTTCATCATCTGCTCTCTCAGCTCCGGCGCGTCAATCGGTGCTTTGACCGTAATCAGATAATAGACACCGTTTATCTCAACATAAATCCGGTCTTCCGTTGAAAACTGACGGAAATCGTGCTCATAACAGTATTGCATGGTACCTGCTTCCGTTCCGTACAATTCCCGAACCTCATAACTTGCTTTTTTCAGTCTGGAATCCTGTGCCAGAAAATCGGCTTTATTGTGTTCCGAAACAATCTTCAGGTATTCCGATATGACAAACTGACCGAAATCTCCGTTTCCGATTTCGATTTCCTCAACCAGCATATAGGCATCTATTGCGCCGTAATTGTCGTAGTCTATCGGAATAACCCCGGCCCAATACTGTTTGCCCCCGTCCCATTCATCATACGAGAAATTGACCGGTACGGTAAATGCAAGCACGGCATCACCGTATTCCCGCTCTTTCTTATACAGAAGCTCAACCGGATTCCAGCTCATGGAATCGATGATCGCTTCTCCGGCCAGGATTGCTTCCTCCGTTTTCTCATAGGCTTCGGAAATCGTAACCTTAAACCGGGCTTGATTGCATCCCAAACAGTACTCCGTATAATAAACCGTCTTACCGCACAGATTCGAATCCTCATACTGTATGGTATAGGATTTGGCATAGGACAGAACGTACGTTTCTTTCCCTTCCACGGTTTTTTTCTGCATCGGCTGCAAATCCGACACCGTCACATATTTTTCCTCTTTGTTCTCCAGACAGAACTGTTCATACTCCGCCCAGGATTTCACCGTACAGCACAAATAATCGATCGGCATTTCCCGGACACAGATTGTGTATATACCGTCGGAAACGGTAACCGAATCCTTTGCTGTCGTTTCTTTTCTGTCGCCGTTCTGAAAATCCGTTTCCCGCACCTGAAATCTGGCATTGGGCAGTGAAAATGAGGACGAAGACTTGGAAGACCCCTTCGTCGAATCAATCAGTTTATTTTCATTATCGGAATTTTTCGTTCCGCAGCCGGTCATGCAAATGAGTCCCAGAAGCACTGCCAGCAACAAAATTTTCTTTGACATCGTATTTACTCTCCGTTTCCGGCAATCCGACGGTTCCGTTCTGTATATCGATAATGGCGGAGCGGCTCATGATTTGCGAAAGTCCGCGCTCGGATTGCACTGCCTCATTATACAAAAAAACAGATATACATGCAAGCAAATGCATGTATATCCGTCTTCATTTTCACACGATATTCAAAATCAGAAATCGCAGGATCTCGGAGTTCTCGGGAACGGAATCACGTCACGGATATTTTCCACACCGGTCAGATACATAATCAGACGTTCAAATCCCATACCGAATCCGGAATGAACACAACCGCCGAAGCGTCTGGTATCGAGATACCAGTCGATGGGCTCCTTATCCACGCCCATTTCTTCCATACGTTCCAGAAGCTTGTCCAGATTTTCCTCACGCTGGCTTCCGCCCATCAGCTCACCGGCCTGCGGAACAAGCAGATCGACTGCCGCAACCGTCTTGTTGTCCGGATTTACCTTCATGTAATATGCTTTGATTTCCTTCGGCCAATCGGTTACAAAAACAGGACCGTGGAAATATTCCACAATATACTTCTCATGTTCCTTTGCAATATCCTCACCGTAATCGGGCCGGAATTCCCACTTCACGTCCGCTTTCTTCAGGATATCAATGACTTCACGGTGCGTCACTCTTGTGAAATCGGAATCCACCAGCGAGGTCAGTTTGTCTTTCAGACCCTTGGATACGAATTTATCACAGAACTCAATTTCCTCCGGGCAGTTTTCCAGCACGTAGGAAACGACGTATTTGAGCATTTCTTCCTCGACATCCATCAGACCCTGCAAATCACAGAATGCCATCTCGGGCTCGATCATCCAGAACTCATTTGCATGCGTCTGCGTGTTGGAGTTCTCGGTCCGGAAGGTCGGTCCGAACGTGTAAATGTCACCGAATGCCATCGCAAAGGTTTCTCCCTGCAGCTGGCCGGATCCGGTAATGAAAGACTGCTTTCCGAAAAGATCCTTGGAAAAATCCACCTTGCCGTCCTGCGTCATCGGCAGTTCGTTCATGTTCAGCGTTGTGATCTTGAACATCTGATCGGACCCTTCGCAATCCGCGCCGGTAATCAGCGGGGTATGAACATACAGGTATCCTCTGTCCTGAAAATATTTGTGAATGGCCATGGCAGCCACACTGCGGACACGGAACACTGCAGAGAACAGGTTTGTTCTCGGGCGCAAATGAGCCACGGTACGAAGATACTCTCTCGTATGACGCTTCGGCTGAATCGGATAATCCTCCGGGCAATCGCCGAGAAGCGTTACCTTGCTTGCCTTGATTTCAAAAGGCTGCTGGTTTTCGGGTGTCAGTATCAGAGTACCGACAACCTCCACGCTCGCACCGACACGAATTTTGGAAATATCATTAAAATTCTCCAGATTCTGCTCATATACAACCTGCAGATTTTCAAAAAACGAACCGTCATTTATATTCAAGAAACCGAACTGTGCCTGTGCCCGATTGGTACGCACCCAGGCGCAAACGGTAACTTCTTTTGATGCATACTCCGATGTGCTGCGAAACAACTGTTTGATTCTAGTTCTCATCTCATGAACCTCCTGAAGTAATTATTCTAATTAGAATACCATAAAATGCCGATTTGTCAACATCTTTCGTTACTTCGGGGGTTCCGTCCGGTTTCATGCCGTGCAGCGGTTTCGGACTGCTTCGGCCGACGGATCATTTGCTCCGTTTCGTATTTTTATTCCGGGTCGCGCTCAAACGCTTCCAGCATTTTTCGCAGCAGCGTTCGCTCCCGGTCATTGGCGTTGTCGTATAATTTGCAAAGACGCGACACCAGATAATCCCGCTCTCTCCGTGGTTCCGTGTGTTCCGCGAAGAAAAACGTAATGTCGACATGAAATGCTTCGGATAACCGTTCCATCGTTTCTACGGACGGATAGCATGCGTCCTCGCGGTAAAACAAATTATTGTACGTTGCCCTTGCCAGGCCGGATTCCTCCAGCTGCTTTGTCGTCAGTCCCCTGGTTTCCTTCAGGTACCTTATGTTCCTTAAAATTCTGTCCTGTAGCGACGGCTCTGTCAACACCGCAATCACCTCCCAATGTTTCCCCCACTGTTCAGTATAGTTTAAGTCTACCATATTAGGTTTACAAAATACAAGTCCGGTGTTGTGGACATTTTTGTTCGGTTTGTCGACCCGTTTTTCCGAACTCCCTGCACAAAAAAAGACCCAATGTCAGAACTGCATCGATACCGTTTCCGGTAACGACTCTCCGCTTTGGGTCCTTGCACTTATTTTGATTCACGACGCACCGCTTTGGGTCCCTGCACTTATTTTGATTTCGGAAATGCTTCCAGCAGGGATTTGATCAGACGGCGGTCCCGTTCATCGGAGCGGTCATACAGCGCAGCCATATAGGAAATGAGATACTCCCGTTCGTGATTGACAAGCTCATGCTCTTCGAAAAAATAGGTAATCGGAACATCAAATGCCTTAGCCAGTTTTTCCAGCGTTTCAATCGACGGAAATCCGTTTTTGCTGCGATTCAGCATATCGTTCAGCGTCGTTTTTCCGATGCCGACCTCATCCATCTGTTTGGCCGTCAGTCCCTTTTCCTGTTTCAAACAACGATAATTGTTCTGTATGATTTCCGATAACGACAACGAAGACATCGTATCTTCTACCTCCGTCAAGCTAAAATAAGTATTGGCACTCCGGTCGGTTCCATATTGCATTGGAATATGCAACCCGACATTTTTATTGTAGCTTAACGAAACCCGATATTACAGTTCGGTGATACGACCGTCTTCGTTCGCATTTCCGACCGTCTTCTGTTCTTTTACGAAAATCCAAATGATGATACTTCCGGCAAGTGAGACCGCCGTTCCGCTCAAAAGCATCACGTTGACCGAGAAGGTATCGATCAGCCAGCCGCCGATCAGATTTCCGAGGACGCTCGCAATCGTAAATGCCATACCGGCGTACGCCTGGCCCTGAGCTTTATCATGCTCTCCGACAAGGTTGTTCACGTAATAGACGATTCCGACCCAAAGCAGGCCCCATCCGAACATTTGCAGCCCCTGGATCAGGAAAAAGGAAATCACATCCGTCACCAGATAACTGAAGAAAATTTTCAGTGTGAAAAAAATGCAGGACAGCTTCAAAAGCCGGTGCAGTTTGATTTTTCTCATATAAAATGAAAACAAAAATGTGGTAATCAGTTCGCACATTGCCGCGATGGATGCCGCCGTCCCCATGTCCTTGCTGTTGCCGCCCTTCGGTTCCAAAATCTGCAGCGCATAGGTATTGATCAGACCGTGCCCGTAATAAATCAGAATCAGTCCGAGCAAAATAACCGCGAACCGCTTATACCGAAGCAAAAACAGAAACGGATTGTCCCGTTTTTCGGCAGTCTTCCGGGGCGGTTCATTTTCGCCTGTCGCCGCCGTTTCCGGCTTCCGAACCGGATACAGAACAAGCGGGATTCCCAAAACGAAAAAGGCAATCACAAACGCAAACGGAATGCTTTTGGGCCCAACCGATGCCGACACGTAACCGAATGCGTAGGACCCGAGGGCATACCCGAGCGAACCGATACTGTGCCCGACCCCGAAATTGAGCGGATACCCATAGTTAATGGCATCCATTCCGAGCGAATTCAGAAACGGCTGTGCAAGCATCATCAGGAAAATGGCCGCTCCGTACAACAGCATCGTGCACAAAACCGTTTTCTGCGGAAGACACAAAATCATGATTCCGACCGCCACAATCAGTCCCGCCATCACCAGCATAAATTTCCGGCTGGTCACCTTCGGATTCCGATCAATCAGCCCGCCGATAACCGGCTGTACCAGTACCGACAACAGCGATCCGATGGCCAGCAGACTTCCGATTTGCGAGTTGCTGAGCCCCGCATCCAGCAGAAACACGCTGGAAAATGCCCACATCGTCACATATCCTATCGAAAAGACCGCCAACACCAGTCCGTAACACAACGTCACATTTTTCTTCATATCATAAGTCCTTCTGTTTTTGACCGGGCCGTATCCCGGTTTCAATATTCCGCACCGGATCTCCGTTCCCGACAGCCAAACCCGGTCCTTCGATTCGGAACTGCCGGTTCCCTGTTTCAGCCAAATGAGTCCGGATTTCCGTTCCCAACCGTCGAGCCCACTATAGCACCGGCAGCCCCGCTTAACAATGTCCAAAAATTCCGTACCGCAGCAAAATGATGTTGCATTTTTTCCAATGCAGGCCAAAGATTCCGCGGTCCGAAGATCGCGAAGGCAAAAAAACTCCGCCGGCATTTCTGTCGGCGGAGACAATCTCTCATTTTGTTTGCGGCTGACTCTGCAAGCAACCCGTTTCTTCGTTTCCGTACGAGGAACAGGGGGCCCTATTTGTTGTTCAACGGAATTTCAATCACCTGCGCGGTCGGACTCGGTTTGCGGCTCTCCTGCCATTTGACCCGGAGCATAACGCTGCCGAAAACCGTCATGGCAACGCACAAAACAAGCAGTGCAAAAGCCGTTACATGTTTCTTTTCTTTGTAATTCATGATGGCTTGAATACGCCGGTATACTTTACTTCCGGACATCTTAATCAGTCCCATTCCGCTATCGGTTGCAAAGCGGAACCCGGTTGCCGCTTCCAAAAGTGCAGTACAGTAACCCTTGCGCTGTTCTTCATCCTCATCCCGAATCACGTGCTCATCACATGCATATTCACTGTCATTTTGAGACAGAAAACACGCAATCCATACCAGCGGATGAAACCAGTAAACCGCTGTCAGACCGACTCGAATCAGATTCCAAACCGGATCACCCTGACGGAAATGCTGATTCTCATGACGCATCGCATGAATATACAGGTCTTTATTGTTTCGCATTCCGGTCGGTAAAAATACCGTATTCCACAACAGACAGGGCGTCTTCACAAACTCCGATTCCCTCATTTTCAAATTCGGGAACAGCGAATCTCCGGCCACCTTTTCTGCTTTCCGGGAACGAATCAAAAATACCGACATTGTAATCAATTGATACAGAAATACAACTGCAATTCCGGCAACCCAAATACGAAACAATGTTATCTGGTTCATTCTCAGGAACCGATTTACGTTCAACCGATATCGTACCAACGTGATTGGTTGTATCTCCCGTCGAAACAACCCGGCCGCATTCTTTACAATCCCGAGAATACACCATTCCCCGAATTCTTCATTCGGTGCCATAAACAAAATGGCAATCAGCCCTGCTGCCGGTATAAGACCCAACGCATAAATCGAAGATTTCCGTAATCTTTTTAAAAATATCCGTCGCAACAAAATGTACATAAGTACTATTAAGGTAGAACGAATAATTAATAAAGACATTACTTCACTTGTTTAACTCCCAAAGTTTTGCAAATTTCATCAATCTCTTCTTTGCTGATCTTATCTCTTGCAACAAGAGCACTGATCATCATGGAATATTTGCCGCCAAAGAAACGATCCGTAACCTTCTCTGCCTCTATGCTTCCGGCTTCATCCATCGGAATAATCGGATAATAGGTTCTTGCCTTTTCACCCTTGATATAGTATGCGGTACCCTTTGCGCACATACGGTTCAGCAAAGTAATGACCGTATTCTTCTTCCAGCCGGTTTCCTCGAACAATGCCTTGGTTAACTGCATAATTGTTCTGGGCTGCTCCCACAACTTTGTTAAAATTTTCCATTCTGCTTCTGTACTTACCATGTTTTTCTCCTTTAAAAAAATAATCTTTACAGCCGACACAACTATCAGTCATACAAAACATAACCGCTTCCGGTCAGTGTCCCGCTGCTGACTTCAAATTTAAAATAGTAAAGCTGGTTAGGATCCAGATTGGTGAATCCCAATCCACTGATACTCTGCGGATCTCCGGTCCACGACATCACATACGTTCGATTCAATCCCGAATATAACGTAACGGTAATGTTGTGACCGCCGGAATTCAGCGAACCCATGCTCATTGCAATACAGTTTTTCGTATCCGTCGTAAACAACCGGTTCAAATACGTACTGCCGCTCAGGCTAACAAAGAAAAACTGATAAGGGCCGTTGTATAAATTCCAATAGGTTGTCGGAATTGAATTGCCCTTGAGTTCATCCAAAATTTCCGGTTCCGTTTTCTGAGCTTCCGTAATTGCATCCAAATGAGTATCATCCGGTCCGTATACGACAATCTGCGGATTTCCCTGATACGATTCTTCGGATGATACATTGTCATAACATTCACCTGCATTGGCATACCGGGAATATTGATTGACAACACCCACGGTCATCACTGCCATCAGAAAAATTCCGGCCACACGATACAATCCGTTTCTCATCTGCAAATCCTTTCTGCGTAAACTTACCGCAACATACTCTACTACTCAATATATAGTAACACATTGAACTCATTTGTCAACACGAAACCGCAAGAACCGTACAGAAATGTTAAAATTCGACATTTTTAAAGGAGCATCCTTTTCCCTGTTAATACAGCATGCCACGAACAGAAATCCCGTGATGGTCGATTTGTTTCGATTTGTTTCGAATTCCCTTTGCAATCACAATACCTCCCACCGTCAGTATTGCGACACCGATCAATACCAGTAACGGCAATTTCTTTTTGTTCATTGCAAATCCTTTTCCCGTGCTTCGTGCGGCTTTCTTCATCGTTTCATTGTCAGAACAAACAGTATTTTCAATAGACATCGGAAGCATTTCCGGAATCGGAACCTTCTCCGCTTCGGCCCGAAACACACGAGTAAGAAACAGAGGCGTCATCAAACCGTACAGCTTGTCATTATTTTTCTCATATTCAAGCACCCCTTTCCGATTTTCGCTTCGGAAGCGTGCGTACCGTTCGGAACCAAGTCCCTGCATTGGTTAACGGCCCCGCGCTTCAACGTTGTGAAATATACGACTTTGTGTTGTCTTTTCTGTCAAATGTTCAACTCATTTTTGATACCATTGCTCTCCTTTGAATTCCTGCATCCGTCATGTCTTTATGTCCTGACACCATATAGACGTAAACAAGGAAGGCAGGATTCATTTTTCAAAAAAAATTTTTATTTTTTCGGAGAGTTTTTGTCGCGAAACGCCGACAACGAAAAAGGCTGCCGCACAATCGTGCAGCAGCCAACAGCTCATTTTTCCGGATCAACCATTTTCTTCGACCTTCACGGAATACCGGGTGTAATCGTTCGGATTTACCATTACGGTAATCGAAGAGCCCACCGGGTACCTCCAACTCGGATCGTTCGTAACATAATCGCTCATAAACCGGTACGTCAAATCATAGTCCGGATTCCGGTACGTACAATAAACCACGTATGCCTTTTGACCGGATTCGGGATTTGTGACCGCTTCGATTTTCTCTACCGAAGCAAGCAACGCGGTACCATAGCGTATTGCAGCTCTCTTTTTTATGCCGATACAGAAGAAAATCGATCCAAGCAGAAATGCGATTCCGCCAAGAGTAAAAAACACAATCACAATAGTTAAAAATGATTCTTTCGTGTCGATATTCCGGGGATTGCCGGTGTCGCAGAACACTTCCAGACTCTGACCTTTCCGCATCGACGAGGAATAATAACCCAGGCGGATATGATCATACCTCACGCCGTCATACCGATAGGTCACATAAACTTCCGTCTTTTCTTCCCCGTTCGAATCATGCTGCTTCTGAATATCCGTAATCTCTGCGGTTACGGGCACTGCATTCTTCATAAACCGTTTGTGGGAACGGATTGTGAAGATTCCCGCTATGAGAAATCCCAATCCGACAAACATTACAAAAAGGCACAATAAAGATCGGACTTTATTCTTTTTCATTTCTCCCTCCTATGGCCCAGGCTGCTTTTCTCTTCTTTCCGACAATAAACAACAGCACGATCAGCACAATGCAAACCGCTATGCAAACGCCGCCGTTCATCCTTATTTTGTTGGCATTGCAATAACGGCAAGCAAGTAAATTATAACATACTCTGCCGGATTCGCAACAAAAAAAGGCCGGCAGAACCAAAATAATTCTGCCGACCTTTAAAGTCTTTAAAAATACACCCTGTTGTGAGGGGCGAAAATTACTTAAGGGTAACCTTAGCGCCTTCAGCCTCAAGCTTTGCCTTAATATCGTTAGCTTCTTCCTTGGATGCGTTCTCCTTAACCATCTTAGGAGCACCATCAACAAGATCCTTAGCTTCCTTAAGACCAAGTCCGGTAATCTCACGTACAACCTTGATAACCTTAACCTTGTTCTCACCAACCTCAGTCAACTCTACGTTGAACTCGGTCTTCTCTTCCTCAGCTGCAGCTGCAGCTCCACCTGCTGCTACAACAGCAACGCCTGCTGCTGCGCTAACGCCAAACTCTTCTTCGCAAGCCTTTACAAGATCGTTCAGTTCAAGAACGGTCATAGCCTTGATTGCATCAATAAATTCCTGATTTGTCATTGTTCAAATCCTCCGTAATATTATAGTGTGGGCCAAATTGCCCCGGGCAGAAACAAACTGTCCGTTATGCCGCTAAGCGGCTGTTTCGTACAGAAAAATCAGGCAACCTCGCCGTTCTTTTCTGCAATCTGCTTGAGTACACGTGCAAGACTTGCAATCGGGGACTGCAGACTTCCCAGAAGTTTGGAAATAAGAACTTCCTTGGAAGGAATCGTAGCCACCTTTGCGCATCCGGCTGCATCGTAGTAAGTTCCATCAACAATGCCGGCCTTAAACTCAAGCTTGTCAGCGGTCTTCATTGCACCTGCAAGAATACGAGCGGGAGCAGTAGCATCGTCGGTTCCGAATGCAACTGCAGTCGGTCCGTCAAGGTGCTTGGAAAGTTCTTCATAAACTGTTCCGGCAAATACTCTCTTGAGATAAGTGTTCTTGTATACTTTGTATACAACGCCACCCTCTCTCAGGGCCTTACGAAGGCTTGTGTCCTGTTCAACCGTCAATCCACGATAATCAACCAATACGACAGCCTTAGAAGCTTCAACGTACTTGGCAATTTCCTCGAGAATGGGCTGCTTCAACTCAACCTTTGCCATGTGAATTACCTCCTGTGAATAATTAACGCCGATCTGCCTGCGCACTTGAGGTATAAAAAAATGCTCCGATTCCGAACGGAATCGCAGCACATGAATTCATTTCAAATGAGCTGACATATCCTCGGTAGGCGATTGACTGTTGTCTCTGCTTACGCCTTTCGGCACCTACTGTCTTCGGCAGTCGAATACATTTATACTACAAATGAATTCCGATGTCAAGAAATTTTTTAATGTCAAGATATTTTTTTAAGAAAACCTGTCGCTTGCGACATGCTGCGCCGCTTTTGCGTCGCGTTAGCGACAAAATACCGCTGCAAAAGCGTGTGCATCCTCGCGGAGCGTTTTTTATCTCATAGGACGGACTTTCCTATGAGACAAGAAAGCATGTCGCTTGCGATATGCTGCGCCGCTTTTGCGTCGCGTCAGCGACAAAATACCGCTGCAAAAGCGTGTGCATCCTCGCGGAGCGTTTTTTATCTCATAGGACGGACTTTCCTATGAGACAAGAAAGCATGTCGCTTGCGATATGCTGCGCCGCTTTTGCGTCGCGTC